>NZ_JBVIGX010000038.1:30209-61652 GCF_055570595.1 Streptomyces sp. NPDC031132 | reverse complement strand
CGACCCGGCGTCGCCTCATACCGCGGCGCGACCTGCTCGCTGTCCTGCCCCGCGGACGTCCACGAGGCACTGACCGTCTTGGCGCGGGAGAGCGGGACGACGTTCTTCATGGTGGCCCAAGCGGCGCTGGCCCTGCTGCTCACCCGCTCCGGAGCCGGCACCGACATCGCCGTCGGCTCCCCCGTCGCCGGACGCGGGGACGAGGCCCTGGACGATCTGGTGGGGTTCTTCGTCAACACGCTCGTCCTGCGCACCGACACCAGCGGAGATCCGACGTTCCGGGAGCTCCTCAAGCGGGTTCGGGACACCGACCTCGCCGCGTGGGCTCACCAGGACGTGCCCTTCGACCGGCTCGTGGAGGCGCTCAACCCCGAGCGCTCCGCCTCCCGCCACCCCCTGTTCCAGGTCATGCTCACGGTCGGGCAGTCCCTGGGGGCGGGGCCCGACGTCGGTGGTCTGCAGACCTCGTTCGTCACGCCCGAGGTGCGCATCGCGAAGTTCGACCTGACGTTCGGCTTCGAGGAGAGCCACGGCGCCGACGGAGCTCCCGCAGGCTTTGACCTCACGGTCGAGTACGCGACTGATCTGTTCGATGCGGGGTCGGTGCGGGTTGCCGCGGAGCGTCTGGTGCGGGTTCTGGGTGCCGTGGTCGCGGCTCCGGACGTCCCGACCAGCCGCCTGGACGTACTCAGTGACGAGGAATACCACCGACTCCGGGAATGGGCCGGCCCCCAAACCGCTGCACCACTGCTCTCACTCGACCAGCTCTTCACCGGAAAAGCAGCCACCATTCCCGACTCGGTCGCGCTCGTATTCGAGGAACAGCGCATCACCTATGCAGAACTGGACGTGTGGTCGAACCGCCTCGCCCGCCACCTCACCGCCCAAGGCGTGCAGCCCGGAAACCTCGTGGCGATCCACCTGGAACGCTCCCCCGTCCTGATCGCCTCACTCCTCGCCGTACTCAAGACCGGAGCCGGATACACACTCCTGGACCCGCAGTTCCCGGCCGAACGCTTGAACACCGTCCTCACACAGACAGAACCGACCGTATTCCTGACCCAAACCCACCTCGCCCCCCTTCACACGACGGCAAAAACCGTCGACGTCACAGCACAAGCAACCACCATCAGCGCACTCCCGGGCACGGAAGTGGACACCTGCGGCCACCCGGAATCCATCGCCTGCATCATGTTCACCTCCGGCTCCACAGGCGTTCCCAAGGGCGTCGCTGCCTCCCACCGCGCACTCGCCTCCACCTTCCTGGGCCCCGACTACCTGCACTTCGGCCCCCAGCAGACCTTCCTGCAAAGCTCCCCGATCTCATGGGACGCATTCGCACTGGAAGTATTCGGACCCCTCCTCCACGGCGGCGTGTGCGTCCTCCAGCCAGGCCAGCACACCGATCCCCACCAGATAGCGGAACTGGTCGAACAACACCACGTCACCACCCTCCAAATGTCCGCGAGCCTCTTCAACCACATGCTCGACGAACACCCCCACATCTTCACAACCCTGCGAGAAGCCATGACCGCAGGCGAAGCAGCATCACCCACACACACCACCCGAGCCCTCGAACAACACCCCGGCCTCCACCTGATCAACGGCTACGGACCCGCCGAAAGCATGGGCTTCACCACCACACACACCCTCACCACCGACCCGGGCACCTCAGTCCCGATCGGCAAACCGGTCACCAGCAAGAACGCATACGTACTGGGACCCAACCTGGAAATACTGCCCCCCAACACCCCCGGCGAGCTCTACCTCGCCGGACACGGCCTGGCCCTCGGATACATCCGACGCCCCGCACTCACCGCCGAACGCTTCACCGCCAACCCACACGGCCCCGCCGGCACCCGCATGTACCGCACCGGCGACCTGGCCCGCTGGAACCACCACGGACACCTCGAATACCTCGGCCGCGCCGACCAACAAATCAAACTCCGCGGCTTCCGCATCGAACCCGGCGAGATCGAGACGGTCCTGTGCCGGCAGGCGTCGGTGGCGCAGGCTGCCGTCGTCCTGGGCGAGATCAGGCCGGGCAACAAATGCCTCATCGGATACGTGACGGCGGTCGAAGGCGCCCGCATCGACGTCGCCGAGCTGCGCGCCCACGCCTCCGCGACCCTGCCCGACTACATGGTGCCCGCGGCCTACGTCGTGCTGGACGCCCTGCCGCTGACGGTCAACGGGAAGCTCGACCGGCGGGCGCTGCCCCAACCCGACCCCCGGCACCAGCCGACGACCGGCCGCGCCCCGCGCACCCCCGCCGAGGAAATCCTCTGCAGCCTCTACGCCGACACCCTCCACCTCCCCAGCACGACCATCGACGACAACTTCTTCCACCGCGGCGGCCACTCCCTCCTCGCCACCCGGCTGATTTCCAAGGTGCGGGAAGCCTTCGGGGTGCAGCTGCTGGTGCGGGATCTGTTCCAGCACCCGACGGTGGCGGGGCTGGCCGAGCACGTCGCGGCCGGCCACGGCCAGGCCGCCCGCCCGGCACTGGTGGCGGGGACGCGGCCGGAACGCCTGCCGCTGGCCCCGGCTCAGCGACGCCTGTGGTTCCTGGACCAGCTCGAGGGGCCGTCGGCGACGTACAACATTCCGATGGCGGTCCGGCTGACCGGTCCCCTGGACAGGGACGCCCTGCGCGGTGCGCTGTCCGATGTGGTGGGCCGGCACGAGGTCCTCCGTACCAGGTATCCCGTCCAGGACGGCGAGCCCTGCCAGCACGTGGTTCCGGCCGATGAGGCGCAGGTCCCGTTCACCGTCGTCGGCGCTGGTGAGGACACCCTGGCGGCCGGGATCACCGAGCACGCCGGCCGGCCTTTCGCCCTGGATGCAGAGCTGCCGCTGCGTTGCGTCCTGTTCGAGCTGGCGGCAGAGGAACACGTCCTCGTTCTGGTGGTGCACCACATCGCATCCGACGGCTGGTCGGGCACCCCGCTGATGCGGGACCTGGGCACGGCCTACACCGCCCGCGTGGCGGGCACCGTGCCGGCTTGGGAGCCCCTGCCGGTCCAGTACGCGGACTACACCCTCTGGCAGGAGGAAGTCCTCGGCGATGCGGAAGACCCCGGGAGCGTGATCACCGCACAGCTCGACCACTGGAAGGCCGTACTCGCCGACCTCCCGGAGGAAGTGACACTCCCCGCAGACCGCCCGCGACCCGCCGTCGCCTCATACCGCGGCGCGACCTGCTCGCTGTCCTGCCCCGCGGACGTCCACGAGGCACTGACCACCCTCGCCCGCGAGACCGGAACCACGTTCTTCATGGTGGCCCAAGCAGCGGTCGCCCTACTCCTCACCCGCTCCGGAGCCGGCACCGACATCGCCATCGGCTCCCCCGTCGCCGGACGGGCCGACCAGAGCCTCGATGACCTGATCGGGTTCTTCGTCAACACACTCGTCCTACGCACCGACACCAGCGGCGACCCCACCTTCCGCGAACTCCTCAAACGCATCCGGGACACCGACCTCGCCGCCTGGGCACACCAAGACGTGCCCTTCGACCGGCTCGTGGAGACCCTCAACCCCGAGCGCTCCGCCTCCCGCCACCCCCTGTTCCAAGTCATGCTCACCGCCGGGCAGTCCCTCGGCTCGGGGCCTGAGCTCGGCGCACTGGACACGGAGTTCGTGGCCCCTGAACTGCGCATTGCGAAGTTCGACCTGACGTTCGGGTTCGAGGAGCACCGGACCGATCACGGCCGGTCTGCCGGTTTCGACCTCACGGTCGAGTACGCGACTGATCTGTTCGATGCGGGGTCGGTGCGGGTTGCCGCGGAGCGTCTGGTGCGGGTTCTGGGTGCCGTGGTCGCGGCTCCGGACGTCCCGACCAGCCGCCTGGACGTACTCAGTGACGAGGAATACCACCGACTCCGGGAATGGGCCGGCCCCCAAACCGCTGCACCACTGCTCTCACTCGACCAGCTCTTCACCGGAAAAGCAGCCACCATTCCCGACTCCGTCGCGCTCGTATTCGAGGAACAGCACATCACCTATGCAGAACTGGACGTGTGGTCGAACCGCCTCGCCCGCCACCTCACCGCCCAAGGCGTGCAGCCCGGAAACCTCGTGGCGATCCACCTGGAACGCTCCCCCGTCCTGATCGCCTCACTCCTCGCCGTACTCAAAACCGGAGCCGGATACACACTCCTGGACCCGCAGTTCCCGGCCGAACGCTTGAACACCGTCCTCACACAGACAGAACCGACCGTATTCCTGACCCAAACCCACCTCGCCCCCCTTCACACGACGGCAAAAACCGTCGACGTCACAGCACAAGCAACCACCATCAGCGCACTCCCGGGCACGGAAGTGGACACCTGCGGCCACCCGGAATCCATCGCCTGCATCATGTTCACCTCCGGCTCCACAGGCGTTCCCAAGGGCGTCGCTGCCTCCCACCGCGCACTCGCCTCCACCTTCCTGGGCCCCGACTACCTGCACTTCGGCCCCCAACAGACCTTCCTGCAAAGCTCCCCGATCTCATGGGACGCATTCGCACTGGAAGTATTCGGACCCCTCCTCCACGGCGGCGTGTGCGTCCTCCAGCCAGGCCAGCACACCGATCCCCACCAGATAGCGGAACTGGTCGAACAACACCACGTCACCACCCTCCAAATGTCCGCGAGCCTCTTCAACCACATGCTCGACGAACACCCCCACATCTTCACAACCCTGCGAGAAGCCATGACCGCAGGCGAAGCAGCATCACCCACACACACCACCCGAGCCCTCGAACAACACCCCGGCCTCCACCTGATCAACGGCTACGGACCCGCCGAAAGCATGGGCTTCACCACCACACACACCCTCACCACCGACCCGGGCACCTCAGTCCCGATCGGCAAACCGGTCACCAGCAAGAACGCATACGTACTGGGCCCCAACCTGGAAATACTGCCCCCCAACACCCCCGGCGAGCTCTACCTCGCCGGACACGGCCTGGCCCTCGGATACATCCGACGCCCCGCACTCACCGCCGAACGCTTCACCGCCAACCCACACGGCCCCGCCGGCACCCGCATGTACCGCACCGGCGACCTGGCCCGCTGGAACCACCACGGACACCTCGAATACCTCGGCCGCGCCGACCAACAAATCAAACTCCGCGGCTTCCGCATCGAACCCGGCGAAATCGAAAACGTACTCCTTCAGCACCCGTCCGTCACCCAGGCCGCCGTCGTCATCCGCGAGGACCGCGTCGGCGACAAGCGGCTCGTCGCCTACCTCGTCCCCGTCGCAGGCCGGCGCATCGACACCGACGACGTGCGCCGTCATGCCGAAGCGGCACTCCCCGAATACATGCTGCCGTCGGGATACGTCGAACTGGACGTGCTGCCCCTCACCACCAACGGGAAGCTCGACCGGCGGGCGCTGCCCCAACCCGACCCCCGGCACCAGCCGACCACCGGCCGCGCCCCGCGCACCCCCGCCGAGGAAATCCTCTGCAGCCTCTACGCCGACACCCTCCACCTCCCCAGCACGACCATCGACGACAACTTCTTCCACCGCGGCGGCCACTCCCTCCTCGCCACCCGGCTGATCAGCCGGATCCGCAGCATCTGGGACACGAGGACGACCATCCGCGACCTGTTCCAGCATCCGACGCCCGCCCTGCTCGCCGAGCACATCGCACTCGGCTCGGGCGGCAGCGCCAACCCGTTCGAAGCCGTCCTGCCGATCCGCACCGCCCCCGAACGGCCCGTCGGCGAGAAGAAGACGGCAACACCGGCACCGCTGTTCTGCATCCACCCCGTCTCCGGCATCGGCTGGGGCTACGCCGGCCTGCTCCCGCACATCGGCGAGGACAGGCCGATCATCGGACTGCAGGCCCGGCAGCTCACCGAGCCGCACCGCCGGCCCGCCTCCCTCGCTGAGGTGGCGGACGACTACCTGGCCTCCCTCCGCGAGATCCAGCCGCACGGCCCGTACCACCTGCTCGGCTGGTCCTTCGGAGGCATCGTCGCGCACGCGGTCGCAGCACGGCTGGAGCGGCTCGGCGAGGAGGTGGCCCTGCTCGGGCTGATGGACGCCTACCCCCTGCCCGAGGGCTTCGAGGCCCGGCCCACCACCGGCGGGGACGTGGTCCACGGCCTGTTGGGCGAGACGCCGCAGGCGGCGACCCTCCGGTGCGCCGACGGACCGCCCGACGTGCAGGAGATCGCGCAGCTCCTGCAGGGCCGGGCACCTGGCCTGGAGGAGCTCGACACAGCCCAGGTCGCCGCGGTCGTCGAAGCGACGGTCGCCAACCTGGACATCCGCCTGCGCCACGTGCCCGAACTGCCCTTCGGCGGGGACGTGGTCTTCTTCAACGCCACGGGGACACCGGCACCGCTCGGTGCGGCGCAGGCCTGGGCCCCGTACGTGCACGGCCGGATCGAAGAGGTCGACGTCGACTGCAAGCACGCCGAGATGACCGATCCCGGGCCGCTGCGCGCGATCGGCGAAGTCCTGGACCGGCGGCTGCGACCGGCCCGGCGGTAGGAGGCGGCGTGGCGGTCCCCCGCGCGAGGCGGCCCCGCGCGGGGACTGCCTGCAAACTGCCGCCGCAGCCACCGGGTACGCCCGGACGCCTCTCCTAACGTGGACGTGTCCGAACGGCCGACACGGCACTCCCAGTGGAGCGGTCCGGCCCCCAGAGGAAGCAAGGGAAATGGTGGATCATTCCGGCTGGCGCCTCGGTATCGCTTCGTCTCCCATACACCACGGCGAGATCCTGCAGGGCGTATTCCCTCACGAGGGCGGCCTCACCAGAGGGCTGGTGACGCTCCCCTGCACCCTCTACAAGGCGAACGCGACCTTCATGCCCGCCCCCGGCGGTGAACTGACGGTCTCCCCGGCCTGGAAGACCAAGGCCCTCCGCGCGGCCGAGCTCACGATCGGCGCTGTGGTTCCGGCAGGCAGCCGTCCCGTGGGCGGTCACCTCGAACTCTCCAGTGACGTGCCGCTGTGCCGCGGATTCGGCTCCTCGACCAGCGATGTGCTGGCCTCCATCTGGGCGGTGAAGGACGCCTTCGTCGGCTCCCTCCCGCCGGAGCACGTGGCCCGGCTGGCCGTACAGGCGGAGCTGGCCTCCGACTCGCTGATGTTCGAGGAGAGCTCGGTGCTGTTCGCGCAGCGCGAGGGTGCGGTGATCGAGGACTTCGGCTACCGCATGCCGCCGGTCCGGGTCCTCGGCTTCGGATCCCGTCCGCACCACAACGGACAGGGCGTGGACACCCTCGCCTTCCCACCGGCCCGCTACGACGACGCGGAGACCGGGATGTTCGCCGAACTGCAGGCACTGCTGAGGGAAGCCATCCATACCAAGGACGTCTCCCTCGTGGGTGCCGTGGCGACGGCGAGCACCGAGATCAACCAGCGGCACCTGCCGATACCCGGCCTCGACCGGATCCGGCGCATCGTCCGGGAGGCCGGCGCCCTGGGGGTGCAGGCGGCCCACAGCGGGGACATCGCCGGAATCCTCTTCGACCGGGACGACCCCGACGTCGGGGCTCGTACAGAACTCGCACAAGAACTCTTGCACAGCACGGGCATCCACGAGCAGTGGATCTTCACGACGGGTGACTGACATGACGACGACCGTGGTCGCGGGTGCTGCGAAGGCGCACTCGTCTGTAGTGGAAGCCACCGAGCTCCCGCGCATCATCCAACTGACCGAAAACCTCTACGGGGTCGCCTTCAGCCTGATGAAGCTGCTGCCCGCCCGGTTCATCATCGACCGGGCCGAGGCCGCCGGGACCCTGACGCCCGGCACCCCCGTCATCGAGACCTCGTCCGGCACCTTCGCCCTCGGCCTCGCCATGGTGTGCCGGCTGCGCGGCTACCCCCTCACCATCGTCGGCGACTCGGCGATCGACCGGGAGCTGTACACCCGGCTGACGATGCTGGGCGCGACGGTGGAGATCGTCGAGGACAACGGGCAGCCCGGCGGCATCCAGGGCGCCAGGCTCGCCCGGGTGGAGGAGCTGCGCCGGCTCCGCCCGGACAGCTTCGTGCCGGGCCAGTACGACAACCCCGACAACCCCGCGGCCTACGGCTGCGTCGCCGATCTGATGGGCACGACCATGGGATCGGTCGACTGCCTCGTCGGTCCGGTCGGGTCGGGCGGCTCCACCGGCGGCCTGGCGGCGGCGCTGCGGCTGGCCGATCCCGCCCTGCACCTCGTCGGTGTCGACACCCACGGTTCGATCATCTTCGGCACTCCCGACCGCTCCCGCGTGCTGCGCGGCCTCGGAAGCAGCATCCACCCTGGCAACGTGCGGCATTCCGCGTACGACGAGGTGCACTGGGTCACCGCGCCCGAGGCGTTCCACGCGACGCACGAGCTCTTCCGTACGCACGGCCTGTTCATGGGCCCCACAAGCGGCGCCTCCTTCCAGGTCGCCGCCTGGTGGGCGGAGCGCAACCCGGGCAGCAAGGTGGCGATGGTGTTGCCGGACGAGGGCTACCGCTACCAGTCCACCGTGTACAACGAGTCCTGGCTCCGCGAACAGGGCATCGTGCCGGCCGCCAACCCGGCCGGCCCGGCCCTGGTCGACCACCCGCTCGACGCATCGGAGAGCTGGGCCCGGTTGCTGTGGGCCCGGCGGCGTTTCGACGACGTGGTGGTACCGGGAGCGAGCGCATGAGCGATCGGCTACTGCTCCTCGTCGAATCCAACACCACCGGCACGGGACGCCAGTTCGCCCAGCGGGCTTCTGCAGCCGGCCTGGAGCCCGTGCTGCTCAGCGCGGACCCGGGGCGCTACCCCTACGCCGCCGAGGACGGGCTGCGCACGCTCGTCGTGGACACCGCGGACGACGCGGCGCTGTGGCGGGCGGTCCGGGAACTGGAGCGGTCCGCGCAGATCGCGGGTGTGCTGTCCAGCTCCGAGTACTTCGTGGCCACCGCCGCCGCGCTTGCGGCCCGCCTCGGCCTGCCGGGGCCGTCCGCCGAGGCCGTGCGCGCCTGCCGGGACAAGGCGCGCCAGCGCCGCACCCTCGCCGACGCCGGCGTGCCCGTGCCCGGTTTCGCGGAGGTCGGCACGGCCGAAGAGGCCGTGGCGGCCGCCTCCGCGCTGGGCCTGCCCGTGGTCGTCAAGCCGGTCCAGGGCTCCGGCAGCCTGGGCGTACGGCTGTGCGCGGACCTCGGGGAGGTCGCGGCGCACGCCGGGGGGCTGCTGGCCGCCACCGTGAACGAGCGGGGCCTCGCGGCCCCGTCCCGGATCCTCGTCGAGTCCTACCTGACCGGCCGGGAATTCTCGGTCGAGGTGTTCGGGCACGAGGCCGTGGTGCAAGTGGCCAAGCACGTCGGCCCGCCCCCGGTGTTCGTCGAGACCGGCCACGACCTGCCCGCCGACCTGCCGTCCGGGCAACAGGAAGCCCTGTCCGCGTGCGCGGTGAGCGCCGTACGGGCGCTCGGCCTCGGCTGGGGCGCGGCCCATGTGGAGCTGCGGCTCGACGGCGGCGAGCCCCGCGTGATCGAGGTCAACCCGCGGCTGGCCGGCGGAATGATTCCCGAACTGGTGCGCCGTGCCTGCGGGATCGACCTGGTCTCCGCCCAGGTGCGGGCGGCCGTCGGCGAGCCCGTAGCGCTGGAGCGGGCCCGGAACGCGGGCGCGTCCATCCGGTTCCTGACCGCCGGGGCCGAAGGGTTCCTCGGGCCGGCGGAAGCCACCCGCGCGGCCGTGGCCCGGGCGCGTGCGCTGCCGGAGGTCGTGGACGCGGCGCTGTACCGCGCCCCGGGGGCTGCCGTGGCGCCGGCCGAGGACTTCCGCGGGCGTCTGGGCCATGTGATCACGGCCGCCCCTGCCGTCGACCGCTCGGCCGCGGCTGCGCACGAGGCCCTGACCCGTCTGGCCTCGGCCCTCCTGCCGGCCCTCGGCGCCCGCGGCATCACCTCCCACCACGAGGAGGCGGCATGAGCAGCGCCGTACCCGCCGCTCCCGCCGTCGTCCCCGGAGCGGACACCGGCCGGCTGCGGACCACCCTCCACGAGGAGGCGCACCGCATCGTCTACGACCAGTACCTCCCGGGCTCCGGGCAGGACGGTCTGGGCCTTGAACTGCACCTGATCAGCGAGGTGGACCGGGCCCACCTGGTCATGCTCGCCGAGTGCGGCATCGTCGACACGGGCCGGGTCGCCGCCCTCCTGGAGACCATCGACGCCCTGCGCGCCGACGACTTCGCCGGCCTGCGCGGCATGCCCATGCCGCGCGGCGTGTACTTGGCGTACGAGGGCCGGCTCGTGGAGCTGCTCGGCGAGCGGATCGGCGGTGTCCTGCACACCGGGCGCTCACGCAACGACCTCAACGCGACGACCGCCCGGCTGAAGACGCGCGGCCCCTACGGCGAACTGCTCGACGCGGTGGCCGCCCTGGCGCGGACCCTGCTCGCCCAGGCCGCGCGATACCGCGGGGTCACCATGCCGGCGTACACCCACGGACAGCCGGCCGTCCCGATCACCTACGGGCACTGGCTGGCCGGAGTGGCGAGCGCCGTCCTGCGCGCCCTTGACGGCCTGCTGGACGCGGGCCGGGAGATCGACGTCAACCCGCTCGGGGCCGGAGCCGTCGGCGGGACCTCGGTCGCGATCGCCCCGCAGCGCACCGCCGAGCTGCTCGGCTTCACCGGCACGGCGCCGAACTCGGTGGACGCGGTGGCCTCGCGCGACTTCGTGCTGCGCCTGCTCGCCGCCTGTTCCGTCCTCGGCGTCACGATGGCCCGCGCCGCCCGGGATCTCAGCTCCTGGACCTCGGAGGAGTTCGGACTGCTGCGGATGGCCGATGACATGGTCGGCTCCAGCTCGATGATGCCGCAGAAGCGCAACCCCTTCCTCCTGGAGCACATCCAGGGCCGGTCGACCGCCTCCCTCGGAGCCTTCACGGCGGCCGCGTCGGCGATGGGCACGGCCGGTTTCACCAACGCCATCGCTGTCGGGGGCGAGGCGGTGCGCCACCTCTGGCCGGGTCTGGGCAGCACCACCGACGCGGTCACCCTGCTGCGGATGGTGGTCGCCGGCGCCGAGCCCGAGCGGGAGCGGATGGAGCAGCGCGCCGTGGAGGGCTTCACCTCCGCCACGTACTTGGCGGAGCGCCTGGTGATGAACGGCATGCCGTTCCGCGAGGCGCACCATCTGGTGGGCGAGACGGTACTGGCCGCCCTGGACCGAGGCGTGTCACTGACCGAAGCGGGCCGGGTCCGGCCCGAAGTCGCCGCCGCCGCGCCGGGAGACGGCTCCTCCTGGCTCGATCCCGCACACGTCGCCGCGGCCTGCGTGCACGGCGCGGGCCCTGGCGGGGCCGGCGCCGAAGCCGCCCACGGCCGGCTCGGCGCCGAACTCGACCGGCTGCAGGCCGAAGTAGGCTCCCGGCGGGCCCGCTGGGCGGACGCCGCCGAGCGGCTCACCGCTGCGGTCCGGGGGATCGGGCATTCCGCATGAGCAGCGGCCAGGGTGGTCTGCTGCACCGGCAGGCGTTCGGGCTGCTGTGGTGCGGAGAGACGGTCAGCAGGTTCGGCAGCAGCATCTCGGCGGTCGCCATGCCGCTGGTGGCCGTGGTGACGCTGCAGGCCGGCACGATGTGGGTGAGCGTGCTGGCGGCGGCCTCCTGGGTGCCCTGGCTGCTGTTCGGACTGTCGGCGGGAGCATGGGTGGACCGGGTACGCCGGCGCCCCCTGATGATCGCGTGCAACACGGGTTCGCTGCTGCTCCTGGCGAGCGTCCCCGTCGCGGCCTGGCTCGACGCCCTCACCCTGGCCCATCTGCTGGCCGTGGCCCTGCTGACCGGATGCGCGAGCGTCCTCTTCTCCATCGCCTACCGGGTGTACCTGCCGTCGGTGGTGGCCCGGGAGGAGCTGCCCGAGGCCAACGCGAAGCTCCAGGGCAGCGAGTCGGTGGCGCAGCTGGGCGGCCAGGGCGTCGGCGGCCTGCTGGCGCAGACCCTCGGCGCGGTGACCGGTCTGCTCGCCGACTCGGTGACCTTCCTGGTGTCCACCCTCTGTCTGATCGCGATCCCGGGCCGCGAACCGCGTCCTGGAAGACCGGCGGTGCCCGCTCAGCTGCGCAAGGACATCCGCGAAGGCCTGCGCTACACGGTGCGCGATCCGTACCTGCGCCTCCTCACGGCGTACGGGGCGGTCACCAACCTGCTGCTGACCGGCTGCCAGGCCCTCCTCACCGTGTTCCTGGTGCGCGAACTGGCCGTCAGCGAAGGCATGGTGGGCTGGCTACTCGCCTCGGGCGGCATGGGAGGACTCCTGGGCGCCCTGATCGCCACCCCCATGGCCCGGCGTTTCGGCACCGCGCGCGGCATGCTGCTGTGCAAACTCCTCACCGCTCCGCTGGGACTGCTGATCCCGCTGGCCGGCGCGGGGTGGAGCGTGCTGCTCGTGGCCCTGGGCTGCGCGGGGCTGTCGGTGGGCGTGGTCTGCGGCAGCGTCATCCAGGGCGCGTTCCGCCAGGCGTACTGCCCTCCCGAGCTGCTCGGCCGGATCACGGCGAGCCACTCCGTGGCCAACTATGGCTCGGTGCCGGTCGGCGCCCTGCTGAGCGGGGTGCTCGGCACTGCAATCGGGCTGCGCCCGACCCTGTGGCTGCTGACCGCGGGGCTCGCCGTCAGCAGCCTCCTGCTGACGGCGAGGCCGCTGGGCGGCCGCCGCGACCTGCCCACGGCGCCGCCGCCCGGTGAGGGCGACGGGGCAGCACTCACGGCAGTGGGCGGGGTCGCGGACCGCGACATGTGACGGCCCTCCCGCAGGGGGAGGCGTGCAACACCGAGGCAAAGGTCGGAAGCACCAGTGGACATCAAGGCGCAGCCCGTACGGCGTGACCGCCCCGCACCGGGTTCCCCCGACCTCTGGCTGCTGCGGCTGTCCGAGGCCACGGACTCCTTCGCGGACACGTCCGCCTTGGACACGGCCGAACGCGAGCGGGCCGCAGCTTTCGCACGGCTCGAGGACCGCATCCGCTTCACGGCCGCCCACGTGGCGCTGCGCACCGTCCTCGGCTCGTACCTGTCCCTGGCGCCGGCCGACGTCCGCTTCGCGCGGGAGGAGTGCCCCTGCTGCGGGGACCCGCACGGCCGCCCTGCCCTCCACGGATTCCCCGGCGACCTCCACTTCTCGCTCTCCCACCGCAGCGACCTGGTGCTGATCGGCGTGGCGCGGTCCCCGATCGGGGTGGACGTGGAACTGGTGTCCGACGTCCAGGAGAGCGACGAACTGGCCCTGATGCTGCACCCCGACGAGCAGCGGGAGGCCCAGGCTCTGGATCCGGTCCGCCGCCCGCGGGCCGTCGCCGGCCTGTGGACGCGCAAGGAGGCCTACCTCAAGGGCCTCGGCACCGGGCTCGGCCGCGATCCCGCACTGGACTACATCGGCCTGGGCGCGCCCCGGCCCCGGGACGACTGGCACTTCCTGGACGTCCCGGTGGACCGCGGTTACGCGGCATCGGCGGCCGTACGAGCCTCCGCGCCACCCCTGTCCCGCCCCGTCATCCGCCTCACCCGAGGGACGCTTCCGCAACGGGCCTGACGAACCGGCCGCCGGGCGCCTGGCGGACGGTGAGGAGGTCGAAGACGGCGCAGGCCGTCGGCCCCGGGCGGGCGTCCGCAGAACCTCGAAGATCTACACGATGGTGGAATCCGGGGACGCGCGTCCCGCCTGATCCACGCGGCGTCCCTAGGCTGCGAGCACGGGGTAGTCGGTGTAGCCCTCCGCTCCTTGTACGTGCATCAGGAACTCCGGACGGATCTCGTTGAGCGGCGCGCCCGTGCGCAGCCGGTCCACGAAGTCGGGGTTGGCGAGGAAGCCCCGGCCCAGTGACACGAGGTCGGCGCCCTCGGCCAGCAGCCGTTCGCCCCGGCGCTTGCCGCCGTCGGCGGCGACCTCCTCGCGGGAGAGCGCCGGGTTGGCGATCAGGATGCCGGGCCAGTCCCGGCGGATCTGCGCGAAGCGGGGCTGGTCGGGGTCGGAGTGGACCTGGTGCAGGTAGGCCGGTGCCAGGTCGGCCAGGGCCTTGACCAGCGCCGGGTAGATCTCCTCGGTGTCGCCCTCCTCGATCCCGTTGACGTCCAGTCCGGGCGAGATGCGTACGCCGACCCGCTCGGGGCCGATGGCCTCGGCGACGGCCCGGACCACCTCGACGGTAAACCGGATGCGGTTCTCGACGGAGCCGCCCCACGCGTCGGTACGGCGATTGGTGTTGCGGGAGAGGAACTGGTGCAGGAGGAGGCCGTTGGCGGAGTGCACCTCCACCCCGGCGAAGCCCGCCTCGACGGCGCCCCGGGCCGCGCTCGCGAAGTCGGCCACCGTGGACCGTATGTCCTCGGCGGTCATCGCGCGGGGTACGACGCCGTCCCTGAGGCCGCCGGGGGTGTGCAGCTGCTCGGGGAACGGCACCGCGGACGGGGCGAGCGGCACGTACCCGCTGGTCTCCGGGTGGCCGACCCGGCCGCCGTGCTGGAGCTGGAGGAACATCTGCCCGCCCCCGGCGGCCCGCACGGCCTCGGTGACCCGGCGCCAGCCGGCGATCTGCGCCGGGGTGTGGATGCCGGGGATGTGCGGGTAGGTCTGCCCGACGGCGTTCGGGGTGCTGGCCTCGGCGATGATCAGGCCGGCCGAGGCGCGTTGTGCGTAGTACGTGGCCATGAGCTCGCCGGGGACTCCGTCGGCCCCGGCGCGGTTGCGGGTCAGCGGGGCCATCACCAGGCGGTTGGGCAGTTCCAGGCTGCCCAGGCGGGCGGATTCGAAGAGGCGGGAAGCGGCGGGACCCTGCTGTGTCTGCGTCATGCCGGTACCGTAAAAGGTGACACTGATGTCAGGTTCAAGAGCTGGGGTGGGGCATGCGGATCGGCGAACTGGCTGCGCGCACCGGGGTCGGTGAGCGTTCGCTGCGCTACTACGAGGAGCAGGGCCTGCTGGCTTCGGACCGGACGCCCGGCGGCCACCGGGACTTCTCCGAGCGGGCGGTCGACCGGGTCATCCGGATCCAGGAGCTCTACGCGGCCGGCCTGCACAGCGCGAAGATCGCGCAGATCCTGCCCTGCATGCGGGACGAGGACGGCGGCCCGTCGGTGCGCGCCACCCCGGCGCTGGTGGCCGAACTGGCCACGGAGCGGGACCGGATCGACCGGATGATCGGCGATCTGATTCGCTCCCGCGAGGTGCTGGACGAAGTGATCGAGGCGGCGGCCGGCCGCACGACGGCCGCCTAGAGGGCCTCGAAGGGAACCAGCGTTCCGGGAGCAGGGCACCTGCCCTTGCACGGGGCCGGGACGGTGCCCTCGGGGTGGACGGTGGATCAGTCCGCTTCGGCCCGGCCGAGACTGCGGCGTCGCTGTGTGACGGGCGTGGTGGTGCTCTCGCGGAGGTCGGGGGCGGTTGCGGCGGCTCGCTCGTACCAGTGTCCGTAGCGGGCGGCGAGGACCGCGGCCGATGCCCCGTGGAGCAGCACGCTCAGTCCGATGGTGATCGCGACCACCTGGCTGATCAGGTCCACGCCGTGGACATGCTCCTCGGCGACCAGGAGTCCGAACACGACCGAGGCGAGGCCCCGTGGGCCGAACCAGCCTACGTAGGCCACGGTCGGCGCTCTCAGCCTGCTTCCGGTCAGGGCGAGTGCGACCGGGACCATCCGGATTACGGTCAGGCTCAGCACGGCGTATCCGACGATCCGCCAGCTGAGGTGTTCAAGTGCGGGGCCGAGCAGCACCGCGCCGAAGAACAGGAAGCTCAGCATGGCCAGCAGGCCGCCGATGTCTTCGGCCAGTTCGGTGGTGCGGGCCACTTCGTCCGTCGAACGCTCGCCTCGGCGCAGGGCGTAGGCGAAGGCGAGGCCGGCCACCCAGGCGCCGATGAAGCCGCTTCCGTGGGTGACTGTGGCCAAGGCGTAGGCGCCGGTGGCCACGGCGAGCACATAGACCGGACGCCAGTCCGACGCGACCCAGCGGCGGTCGAGGGACAGGGCCAGGAGGTGGCCGCCGATGCCGCCGGCGGCCAGGCCGAGCGCGGGGCTGAGCAGCAGGGCGCGCCAGAGCGTGTCGGCCACGCCGTGGTGCGCGGAGGAGGTGCCGGGGACGGCCGCCAGGAAGAGCACGAAGAAGGGCAGTACCAGGCCGTCGTTCAGTCCGCTCTCCACGTTGAGCGTCTGCCGTACCAGGCCGGGCACGCGGGGATCGGAGATGGCGCTCTTGCCCAGGGCCGCGTCGGTGGGGGCGAGGATCGCGCCGAGCAGCGCGAGCTCCCATACGGTCAGGCCCGGAAGGAGCGGCCAGGCCAGCAGCCATCCGGCGCCGATGGTGAGGACGAGCCCGATCGACAGCAGCCGCCCGGTCAGCGCGCCGCCGCTGCGCAGGTCCGTCGGTCGTACGGTGGTCGCGTCGGTGAAGAGCACCAGGGTCAGGGCGGCTTCCGCCAAGGTGCGCAAGAGCTCGGTGTCGTGGCGCAGGCTCACCAGGTCCAGGCCGACGGGACCGACGGCGACACCGGAGCCGACGAAGACCATGGCGGCGGACACCGGCGAGGTGGCCAGTCGGCGCGAGACGAGCGCGTACGCTGCGGCGACCCCGGAGACCACCACGCCGGTCCAGGCGCTGCTGCTCACGGCCGCCCGCCTCGCAGTGGCCGGGTGTGTCCGGCGTTCCCGGGCGGGGCCGTTCGCTCCCGTTGGTCACGGTCATCGATTCTCTGTTGCTCCGCAGCAGCGATCTCGTCCGCGTGGCCGCGCGGCTGGACCGGGTCACCCGCCAGGTGTGCGAGCAGCACGCCGGCTTCATGGGCGGGGTTCACTGGCCGCTGCGGATTTCGTCGAGCTTCTCCGCGAAGGCCTTCGTCTCGGCGATCAGGTGGGTGCGTGCGGCTTCCTGGCTCTTGTCGCCCTGGTCCTTGAACCCGCTGCTGAAATGCGGCTCGAGTTGGGTCCACCAGCCGTAGTCCAGCGCGGCCCAGGACTGCGGGCACAGCGGGGCGCGGCTTCGCGGCAGGTAGCCGGCACCGACCAGGGGCCCGTCGAACTTCTTCGGGTCGCTGCCGTCGAGGTGGCAGAGGAAGTTGAAAACGCGCTGCTGAGTGACGGGGTGGTCGCTGGAGAACCCCTCCAGGGTCAGCTTGCCCTCCTTGCGGGCGAGCTCGTCGAAGACCATGGCGGCCGCCAGGGACGGTTCCGGTCCGATCTCGTTGACGGTGTAGAACGACGCGAACCCGTCGGCGGCGTCCTCTTCGAGGCCGAGGTTCGGCAGGGCAAGCTGACGCTGCAGGGCGTGCCCCAGCTCGTGGCCGAGGATGAACTGGGTCGTCAGCGCGGTCAGGTCCGCCTTGTTGAACTTGTCCTCGGGGAACAGGGCGGGGCGCTTCACGGTCTTGACGACATCGCCGGCGAACCCTTCGACCTGGGTCAGGAACGCCGGGGGAACGAAGATCGTCCTGCCGTCGGGCTGGGTGACCGCGTCCGAGACCCCCGGGGGAACCTTGTCGGTGACCTTCACGACCAGGTCGTGCGGGAGGGCGACCGACGTGTTGAGCCAGTCGGCGGCCTGCTCGAGCACTCGGGACGTACGAATCGCCTCCACGACCTGCCGGTTCTCCGGCTTGACCGCCTGGTCTTCGTAGACGACCGTGACCTTGCCCCCCGCGTCGTCCTTGCCCTCCTCGTCGCCACATGCCGCGAGCGCGAACCCGGCGACGACGAGCGCCGCAACGGCAGTGGTGCGCCCCGCTGTCGCGTACCGCCCGCTGATCGGCACGCTGGTGGTTCCCTTCGTCGGTCGAGGCGTTCGGTCGATCGGTTGGATTATGACCGACGGACCACGCGTCCACAATGACCGCTTTGGTGGGCATTTCTCCCTGAGGTTACCGCTCCCTGGACGACCTGGCGGCCGCCCTGGCCGAGGCCGGAGGCCCGCCGGAGAGCGGGGTGGCCGGGTCGGGCGGGGCCGGCCGAGGGATCAGCGGGCGCTGCCGATGGCGCGGTCGGCGTCGGAACCGCTCAGCATCAGGGTGGTCTCCTCGATGCGGTGGAAGCGGCCGTCGGGAGCGAGGTCGGCGAAGACGTAGACCTCCATGGTGACGGTGGTGCCGTCGTTCTTGGTGATGTGGCAGGTGTGCCGGTCGGCGTACTTGGTGCCGTCGTACAGCTCGTCGTGGACCTCGACCGTGCCGCCGGCGACGATGCCGCGCAGGTGGCTGATGTGGTCGAGGAACTCGGCGCGGTCGGCCCAGTCGCCGTCCGTGCGCTGGCGGTACCCGGGGGTGAAGTGGCGCTCGGCGGCCTCCTCCAGGGTGATGTGGTGGTTGAAGAGCAGGTCGCTCAGGGCGGCTTCGATTCCGGTGCGGTTCATGACGGCTTCCTTCGGGTGTGGGTCGTGGCGGGTCGTGGCGGGTCTGCTCGGGTCTGCTCGGGTGCGGTCGGGGTGTGCCGGAGGCGTGCCGGGGCGTCAGGCGACGGTGGCGAGGGTGGTGTCGAGCCAGTCGTAGATGCGGGCGAGGGCCAGGCGCATGGCGCCGGGGTGGCAGTGGGCGCCGGCGCCTTCCTCGGAGGTGAACAGCATCAGCGTCTTGGGGCAGGTCAGGTGCTCGTACAGCTGCTCGGGCTGGCCCTTGAAGAACTCGTCCTCGGCGGCGTCGCACACGAGGGTGGGGCACTGGATGCGCTCGGCGATGCCGTCGGCGAGGGTGTAGTCGAGGTAGGAGGCGCTGAAGGCCCGGGGGGTTTCGACGCCCATCACGTACATGCCGTGGTGGATCGCCCAGCGTGCGGTGGCGTCCTCGGTCGTGAGCTGCTCGAGGCGTGCGTCGAGTTCGGGGGCGGAGTCCGCGCGCAGGAGCCGTTCGGCCTCTTCGCGGTCGCCGGGGAGGTGGCGGACGGAGACCTGGCCGAGGTCGTAGACGCCGTCGACGGCGATCAGGGCGGCGAGGCGGTGCTCGAAGGCCGCCGCCCTGGGGGCGAGTATGCCGCCCATGCTGCTGCCGAGGAGCGCGATGCGGCTGTTGTCGACCTCGGGGAGCGTTTCGAGGAAGTCGATGACCGGGGTGATGACGTTCTCCCAGTCCGGGCGGAAGACGAGGCCCTGGTGGTGGCGGGGGCCGGGCTGTCCGGGGCCGTCGAAGGTCAGGACGGTGTACCCGCGCTCGACGGCGGCCAGCGCGCCGCTGAAGTGGAGTTCCTCGGCGGTCCCGTCGAAGCCGCTGTGCATGATCAGGGTCGGGCGGGGTGCGCCGCCGTCGTCGGCCCGGTAGAGGTAGCCGGGGAGGGTGGTGTCCTCGTACGGGATGCGGACCGGCTCGATGCGGGGGGTGTGGAGCGCGGCCGCGGCCCGGAAGCAGGCGACGCTGCGGTCGTAGGCGTGGTCGTGGCGGGGGTCGCACGGGTGGCCGTGCTGGAAGAACTCCGCGGAGCGGTAGTAGTTCGAGGCGCGCAGGAATCCGTCCCGGGCGCTGATGGTGTGGCCCGCGTCGAGGGCCCGCTGGGCCTCGGCGGCGACGCGGTCGGCGGTCGCCGTCCACTCCTCGTGCCAGCTGTCGTAGTCGCCTTCCTTGATGCGCTGGCCGGTGGTGACGACCTCGCCGAAGTCGGCGCCGCCGTAGGCGATGTGGCTCATCGAGCGCAGGGTCTCGTACCAGAACTGGGTGTTGTCGGGGAACAGCAGCGGCTTCATCACTCTCTCCTTAAGCACAGATCTGTGCGTACGAGAGGACTGTAGACCCTGCGGGCGGCATTAAGCAAATAGTTGTGCTTACGATGGGGGGGTGACTTCGAAACAACCGGCCCAGCGCCTTCGCAAGAGCCCCGAGCAGGTCCGCTCGGCCGTCCACCAGGCCGTCATCGACCTGCTGTCCGACCCCGAGGGCGCGGACCTCACCATCCCCGCGGTCGCGCAGCGCGCGGGGGTGAACCACACCAGCGTCTACCGGCGGTGGGGCAGCCGGGAGGCACTCCTGGCCGACGTGGTCGTCACCCGCCTCGAACGGGACTGGCCGCTGGCCGACACCGGATCCCTGCGCGGAGATCTGACGGCGTGGGCCGAAGCGGGTGTCGCGAGCATCCGCACCGCCGAGGGGCGGCTGCTGATCCGCGCCGTCGCCCTGTCGATGCCGGGCAGTGCCTCGGCGAAGGGGGAGCGCGCGCAGCAGTTCGAGCGGCGCCTCGGTGCGATCGAGCGCATCCGTGACCGCGCCACCGCGCGCGGGGAGGTCCCCCCGCCCCTCGAGCAGATCCTCGACCAGCTCGTCGCGCCGCTCTACCTGCGGGCGATCTTCGGCATCGACCCGCCGGCGTCGGGCTACCCGGAACTCCTGGTGGACCGTCTGCTCGGCAGCACGGCCACGCCGTAGCCGACGGGGTCGGCCCTCGTGAGGCCCGGCCTGTCGGCGCTGCGCTCGGCTCCCGGCCCCGGCCGGCCTTCCGCCTCACCGTCGAAGGGAGCAGCAGCACGCGCTATCGCGTAGGGGACAGGCGGGACTTCGGCGTCGTCGGCTGCCACTACCCCGGCCGTGGGGACCCGCGGTCGGTGGTGAGGGTCCGCCCGCGATCGCGGCGGTGAAAATCGCTGTCCGATTGTCGGAACGCAGTGTAGAGATGCGGGGTGACAACGACACTTGAGTTCCCCGCTCTGCTGCGACTGATCGACGAACGGTCAACTGCCTTCCGCGCCGCGGTCGCCTCCGCGCCCAGCCTCGACGTACAGGTGCCGACCTGCCCCGAGTGGACGCTGTTCGATCTGGCGCAGCACATCGGCGAGGGCCGCCGCGACTGGGCCGCCACCGTCGCCGCAGGGCCTGCTCCGGCCAAGTCCGCAGCGGAGGGCGCCCCGCCTGCGCCTCGGGAGCGCGAGGCCCTGCTGGCCTGGTTGGCGGAGTCCACGGAGCAACTGCTGGACGCATTGCGGAAGGCCGGCCCGGATCGCGGTTGCTGGGCGTGGTGGGAGACGTTGCAGTCGCCGCACACCTCCGGTGCCGTAGCTCGGCACCAGCTCCAGCAGCTGGCGGTGCACACGTACGACGCCCAGATCACCGTAGGTGCCCCGCAGCCGCTGCCGGACGAGGTGGCGCTCGACGGTGTCGAGGAGTTCCTGTCCACCTGCGTCACAACGACAAGTGCCTGGCCGCACAAGCCCGCTGTCATCGACTTCCACGCCTCCGAGGGCCGTTCCTGGCGCCTCTCGCTCTCCGCCGACGGTGCACGGAGCGCCCGCCTCCCCGGGCCCGGCACCATGTCGGCCACCGCTGCCGGCCAGGACCCGGACGCGGCCGCCACCTTCTTCTCCGCTCGGGGCACGGCCAGTGAGCTGGTCTTCATCCTGTACAACCGTATCCCGATCGACTCCCTGAAGCTCGACGGCGACCGACGTGTCTTCGAGCAGCTCAGCGCCTGGGATCCGAGTGAGTAGGACGTGACGATGCGCCACCTCGTACGCCCCGGGGCATGCCTCCCGCCAACGGCTGCAACCACGCCGTGGTGGCCTCGGGGCCGCGGGGGGAGCAGACCGTCACGGCTGCGAAGCGGCTGACCAGAGCGGCGGCTCGCAAGCTGATCGGTGCGCCACGTCCAGCGAGGCGCCCGACCGGTGAGCGCTCCATTCGGCCGAAGAGGGCGACGGGAGCGCTCAGGGACATGCGTGCGGCCGCCCGCAGCCCGCTGCGTGCGGCCCCGGCGTGGAGTCAGCCGCCGTCCACGTAGGCTCGGGCCGCCACCATCACGTCGCGCATCCTGCCGTCGGCGATGCACTGCGCCGGCGCCTCGTCCTCGAGCTGAGGGTTCATTCCGATCATCCACGCGCGAGCCGTGTAGAGGCTTTCGGCGTCCTGGATGAGCTGGAAGACCTGCAGGGCCGCGCGCAGGCGCTGCTCCGACTCGGCTCGGGGCATGGTGTCGCCCGATGCCCACTTGCCGACCTGCTTGGGATCGCTGATGTTGGCGATCCGCGCGGTCAGGCGTTGCCCCAGGTTCTCCTGGAGGAAGCGGGCGATCTCGCTGATGTGCATGCGCACGGTGGCGATGTGGGCTCGTTCGGCGCTGGCCACGCTCTTGGCGACTGCGACGGCGACGGCGACGGGGGGCGTGGTGGTGTCAGAAGGCATGGTCAGGTCTCCCTCGTTGCCCTGACTGCGCGCCCGTCCGGTGGCGGGTCGCGTGTTCAGGCGACGGGTGTCGGGGTGTGCCCACAGGACCTGGCTGTCGCGTACTGCCGCGAGGGCAGACGGAAGGGACGCTCGGTCTCGGCGAGCTGCGAACGCTTCGTGGTGTGTTCCCGACCCGCCGGGAAGCGTGTACCAGCGCGGGTGGGGTGGGACGTGCCGACCAGGCGGTCAGCGGTCGGCGCTCAGCATCGATGTATTCCGGTCCGCGGGGATCCGGCGCATGGATGACTGGGGTGACCTGATGGTGCGGGGCCCGTGGCGGGCGGTGGTGCCGCGTCGCGTGGCGCGAGCCCGACGGGTAAGAACGCGCTGCCGGTGCAACGGGTGTTGTTCATGAGATCCCCCACATGCTCCAAGTTGGTCGATGTACTGGTTAGGTTACCCATTATCACCTTCCAACTCCACCGCTTAGGCAGAATCCAGCGCGTTCTCGACGGTGCGTCAACTGGCGGGTTTGGTACCGGACTTCCCTCTTGACCTGTGCGTTTACTGCCCGGATGAGAGGGCGGCCGGCCGTCTGAGGGTGGCGGGGAGCGAGTTGTTTCGCTCTTTTGGGCGACAGCGATGTAGCGGCTTTCAGGTTGGTTTCAGTCACCTTTTCAGGTGGGCAATGCGAGGGGATTGAGGGAGGCAGGGGGTCGGTCCGCCGGTCACAGCATCGTCAGGTCGTACTCCCCGGCCACCCGCCGCAGCGCCTCCGACTCGGGGAAGATCAGGCTGGTCTCCTCCTGCTTGAGCTCCACGTCGTTGAAAACGGCCCAGCACTGGCGCATCCCGAACCGGGAGCGGTAGGCGATGCCGTGGATGAGGCGCTCCTGCTCCGAGGGGCCGGTGCGCTGGGTGATGGCCCAGGCCGAGATCAGCCGGGTGATCCGGCGGTTGAAGCCCTGGATGTGCTCCGTGGTCAGCCGGTCCACGCCCTGTTCCGCCAGCTCGTCCTTGAGTTCGCGGGAGAGCGTCTCCAGGGTCCGCTCGTCGTCCACGTCGAGGAAGCGGGTCTCCTCGGGAGGCTGCAGGCGGACGAGGATGTGGCGCGTGGTCCAGTCGCGGGGGATCTTGCCGGGGGTCATGTAGGACGGCTTCGTCCATTCGTCCCCGATGACCTCCCGCATCTTGGGGTCCACGCGGAAGGGCGCTAACGCCTCGGCGAAGCACCCGTCGTGCTGGGAGGCGCAGTAGAGGGTGTCGTAGCTGACCAGACTCCAGCGGTTTCCGCCCGTCCGGGATGCGTCCTCCTGGCTGATCCTTTCGTACGTGACCGGGTTCTTGGCCTTCCCCAGGCGCCATACGCCGTGGTCGGGCGCGGGAATGAGGACGACGTCCGGCTGTGCGGGGTCCCGGCGCATGCGGCCGCTCTCCTTGCTCCGGCCGCCCTCCGCGAGGCGCTGACCGGTGATGCTCGTGGCTCGTGCGGCGGCCGGGCCGGCGGGGCGGTCCGGCCGCCGGGAGAGCCGGTCTCGTGACGGTGGGGTGCTCATGAGGGTGCTCATGAGCGGATGGCGCGCGCCCTGCGGCGTATTGATCCGTGGCACATGCCGAACGATCATTTTCATGCTCGGGTACGACCGATGCGACCGGGTTGCGTGGGCCATTGGGGGCGCACGAAGGAACGCGGGGGGCGCATGCGGGGTGATCAGGCTCCGCCCACCCGGCACCGGGCGAGGTCGACCTCCACCACGGCGGCTCCGGCGTCCCCGGCGAAAGAGAGCACGACGCGCCCGCCGGCCGCCGACGGATGCGCGGCGAGGCTGCGTACGGGACTCCCCACCGCGAGCACCAGCCGGCACTGCCCGGTGGCGGCGTCCCAGACGCGGACGGTCCCGTCGGCCGCGCCGGAGGCGACGAAGCTGCCGTGGCCCTCCGCGTTCCACAGGGCCAGGGCGTGCACGGCCGCGGTGTGGCCGGTCAGCGGCTCGCCCAGGGGGCGGCGCTCGTGCAGGTCCCACAGCCGCACCGTGCCCGTGTCGCCGCCGCTGGCCAGATGCGGCGGAAGGCCGCCCGGCGGGCCGGGGTTGACGGCGACGGCGTGCAGGAGGCCTTGGTCGCAGCGCAGGGGCCCGCCCAGCGCGCCACCGCGTTCGGCGTCCCACAGCCGTACGGTGCCGTCGGAGCTGGCCGAGGCGAACCAGTCCCCGCCCCGCTCGCACGAGGCCGCCGCCACCGCCAGGACCCGCAGGCCGTGGCCGGTCCACTCCCGCAGCGGGGCCAGGCGGTCCAGGTCCCACAGCCGGACCGTCTCGTCGTCCCCGCCGCTCAACAGCAGGTGCCGGCCGTCGGCGGTGGTGCACGCGGCGAGGGCGCGGACGGGGAGGAAGTGCCCCTCCAGGACGTCCGGCAGCGCCTGCCGGGTACCCGCGTCCCACAGCCGGATGCCGTGGTCCTCACATCCGGCCGACACCAGGACGCGGCCCTCCCCGCGGTGGGCCCAGGCCATCGCGGACGGCGGCCGGCCGGTGTCGATCCGGGCGACCTCCTCCCCCGTGTCGATGTCCCGGACGTCGATGTGGGGTCGGTTGCCGGTGAGCGCGAACCAGGACGGAAGCCTCAAGTCCCCCGGCTCCGGCAGCAGCAGCGCCCCGCCCGTCGGCGCCGGCTCGGCCGGCGTACGGGCGGCGGCCAGCGCCCGCTCCAGCACCTCCCGGTTCCACAGGCGCAGCGTGCCGTCGGAGGAGGCCGACGCGAGCAGCCCCGCATCCGCGGCGGTGAGGGCCGTCACGGCGGCGGTGTGCCCGCTGAGCAGGGCCGGCGGTTCCTCGGCGGCGGTGTCCCACCGCGAGACGTCCCAGACGGCGATGGAGCTGCCGGTCCCGGCCGCGAGGAGGTGGCGTTCCCCCAGGGTGAGCGCGGTCAGGCTGGTCACCGGCCCGCCTGCGCCGGTGAGGGTGGCGAGCGGTCCGCCGGTGGCCCACACGGTGACGCTCCCGTCCGCGTGGCCGGCCGCGACCGCCCCGGGCCGCGTGGTCGCGGCGAGCACCCGTACGTCCGCCGGGGACTCGAACCGTGCCACCTCCGCCTCGGCCTCGGTGTCCCGGAACACCAGGTGCGCGTCGTCGGCGACCACCAGGAGCGGCCGGCCGGGCGGGTCCTCCACCGCCGCCAGCGCGGTGGTCGTCGTACGCGGTGTGTCCCCCGGCAGGGTGAACAGGTCCAGCGGGCCCATCCGCTCGTTCCACCAGACCACCACCCCGTCCCCGTTGACGCAGAACACCGCGAGCTCGTGTCCGCCGTCGCGGTACGCGCACACGTCGGCGATCCAGATCCCGCCGGGCCGGTGGACCCGGTCGACGAGGCGGCCGGTCGCCGGGTCCCAGAGGCGGAGGGTGCCGTCCGTACTGCCGGACACGAGCAGCGGCGACTGCGCGGGGCGAGGCGCGAGGAGCAGGTGGTGTACGGATCCGTCGTGCGCGCCGATCCGTTCGCGGACCGTCGTGCCCTCGACCGCGTCGATCAGTTCGATGCCGCCGTCGTCGTCGCCGACCGCGAGAGCCGGACGGCCGTCGGGCGCCGGGACCGCCGTCAGGGAGCGCACGGTGGCGCCGAGGGTGGCCAGGACGTTCAGGGGCGGAGCCCACTGGGACCACAGCACCGCCAGCGGCGCCGCGTCGTCCGGCGTACGCGGGCGCGGGAGCCCGGGGTGGCGCAGCGCCGTGTACGCCAGGTGCAGGCTGGCCAGGCGCGAGGGGTGGTCCGCCCGGTGCAGGTACGGCTCCACCGCGGCCCACGCCTCCAGCCACAGCCGTCCCTCCTGCCCCCGGCCCGGCCCCAGCAGCCCGCGGATCGGGCTGCCGGCCAGCCACGGCAGCACCTCGGCCGGTACGTGCGCGTCGTCCAGGACCCCGCCCAGGCGGGCGTGGCGCGCGAGGTACCGCCGTACGTACGGGTGCGGGGCGGTGCCGGTGCCGGTGCCGGACGCCGCGTCCGCGGTGTGCGGCGCAGCCAGATCGGCCAGCGCCCGCGCGATGCGGGCGTGCACGGCGGCGTCGCCGCCGTACTCGTTCCCGTACGCGTCCCCTGTCGCGTCCGTCCCCATGGCCCCATCAGCCCCGCCCGCCTCGTGGGGCTTGTCCGCAGGCTCACCCTGACCATCCTGACCGTCCGTCATTCCCATCCCCCCAACAGGTCGCGCGCCCCCCACCGGCCAGGCGCGCAGGACAGCGGCCAGCCGCTCGTGCGCCGGCCGGTACACCCGCTGGTCCTCTTCAACGTCTCGGGTGAGATACCCAGCCAGACGGCCATCCAGCAGCGCCCGGATCTTGGCATCGGCGCCCTCGACTGCATCCCCGTGGACGGCGGACGCCACCGCGGGCCACACCTCCCCCCAGGCGAGCCCCCGCCCCGGCGCGAACGCCGTCGCGCGCAGCAGGGCCAGCGCCTCCTCCGGCGCCAGGCCGTCCTCCGCCGACCGGGCCAGATCCTCCTTCAGCAGTCCCGTCGTGCCCTCGTCCAGCCGCGCGAGCCAGCCCGCGTCGGCCAGCAGCCGCGGCCCCTCGGTGCGCAGCTGGTGCGCCGCCACGCGGGCGTCGAGGAAGGACCGCCCGACCGCGGCGGCCACCGTCCGCGACACGTCCGCCAGGTCGTGCCCCGCCCACTTGCCCTCCCCGCCCAGGAGGGCCCGTACGTACCCCTCGACGTCCGTGCCCATGTCCTCGCCGTCGGTCCGCAGCACGGCCGCCCCGGGGAACGCCTCCCGCAGCCGGCCCAGCAGGTCCTGGCCGTCGCCGTCAGCGCCGACGTCGCCGTCGCCGTCGCTGCTGCGTACGGCGACCACCAGCCGTACCCCGCGCCGTACGGGAAGGGACGGCTCGGCCTCGGAGAGGTGCCCGGCCAGCGGCACCAGCACCTGGTGGACCACCGCCGCCGGGTCGGTCGCCTCGTCCAGGGCGTCGACGACCACCGTCACCATCGGGCCGGGCGAGCCGAGGAACCGCCGCAGACCGAGCTGCCACCGGCTCAGGTGGTCCCGGCCGGAGGGCTCCGGGGCGGCGCCCAGCTTCTGTGCGATGACCTTCAACAGCCCCAGTGGCTCCCGGTTGTGGGCGGTGACCGCGATGGTCACCGCGCCTTCCTCCGGGACGGTGTACGGCGGGCAGTGGCCGACAGCCGCCGCGAACAGGCCCGAGGCCCTGAACGTCGCGTCGCTCAAGGTCACCGCGCGGCCGAGGATCGCCGACTTCCCGCTCGCGGTGATGCCGGTGACGGCCAGGACCCCGGGCGCGCCCGTCAGGAAGGAGACCACCGCGGCGTTCAGGTGCCCCCGGCCCGAGAAGTACCAGCCGTTGTCGTCGGCGCCCGTGCGGCCGCTGGCCTTCTCCAGCCAGTACGCCAGGTCCTCCAGGGACGCCGACACCTCCTGCCGGCTCTCCTCGACTGCAGCCTTCTCCGGCTGGTAGCCCGGGTTGGGCAGGGCTGCGGTGGGGACGTGCAGCTTGCCGCCCATCAGCGAGCGGCAGTCCAGGGAGAGCCTGCGGCCCTGCTCCTTGCCGACCGCCTGCGCCGCCAGGTGGAGGGCGCGGCTGAACTCGTCCATCGTCAGGTACGGGCGGGCGATCCCGCCGGCCGTGCGCAGCCACTCGTGGGCCCGCCGCAGGACGAGCGCGAACTCCCCGCCCATCACCCGCATTCTGGGCGCCGCGGTGGTCAGGACGTTCAGCGTGGCCTGCGCGGTGCGTTCGGTGTCCAGGCTCTGTACGAGTTCCAGCAGCTCCGGCCCGATGGCGGCGGACTCGCACATGTTCACGATGACCAGGACGTCCCGGGCGTGCGAGTCGAGCGCGGCGATCACGATCTCGGTCGTACGCAGCCCCGTGGCCAGGAGCCGGCCGGGTTCGGTGCTGCGCAGGACAGCGAAGTGCTTGCCCGCGCCCCCGGTCAGACCGTGGCCCGTCACGTACAGCACCACCGGGACGTCCGGCTCCGCCTGCCGGATTCCCGACGTCTCCAGGAGGCGCTCCACGTCATGACGGCTGGTCACCGGCCCGCCGGGCGCGACCTTCACGAAGCCGGGGCCGTCCGGGAAAGGTTGCTCCCACCAGAGGGACACCGCCTCCAGTTGCGCGCCGAAGGCCTGCCTCAGCGCCTCGGTCCCGTCCTCCATGGGCAGGACGTACAGGGTGCCGGCGGGGGGCGGTGCCGCCGTCTGCGGCAGCTCGGTCCCCTCCACCACCTCCACGGCTTCGGCTAAGCCGATCTCGCCCCGATCCCCGTCCACGGTGCCTATTCTTCACCGACATGGACAAGCAGCAGCACCAGCACGACGGCCCGCACGACTTACCCGACCACGTCACCCAGGACGCGGTGGTCGTCGTACCGGGGATCATGGGCAGCACCCTGCGCGACACGACCACCGGCAAGGACGTCTGGGGCCTCGGCGGCGTCTCCTGGCTGCTGAAGGCGTGGACCACGCCCTCCGGCCTGAAATCGCTGGCCATGACCGAGGACGAGTTGGCGGGCAAGACCGGCCGTATCGAGGCGACCGGCCTGCTCAAGCACTCCGCCTGGACCCCGTACCTCGCCGGCAGCGAGCCGTACACCGACCTGGTCGACACGATCCGCACCAGCGTCGCCGACGACGCCGCGATCCTGGAGTTCGCCTACGACTGGCGTCTGCCCGTCGCCGCCAACGGCCGTCTCCTGGCCGACGCCGCGCGCCTCCACCTGACCGGCTGGCGCCGCCACCCCGCCCACACCCGGGCCCGCCGCCACCGCACGGACCAGCGGGAGGGACGGCTCGTCTTCGTCGCCCACTCGATGGGCGGGCTCGTCACCCGCGCGGCCCTCGATCCCGGCTACGACGGCGACCTCCAGGCCGACACCCGGGGCGTCATCACCCTCGGCACGCCCTTCCAGGGCTCGGTCAAGGCGGCGGTCATCCTCGCCACCGGCCGGGGAGCGCCCGTACGGCTGCCGCACCGCAAACTCCGGGCCATCTGCGCCACGATGCCGGGCCTGCACGACCTGCTGCCGCAGTACCGGAGCCTGCGCGCGGGGGACGGCGTACGCCACCTCACGCCGAGCGACGTCGCGGCCATCGGCGGCGACGCGGAACTGGCGCGCGCCGCGGCCCGCTTCCACCACGGCCAGAAGGGCATCACCCTGCCCGGGCACCGCTCCGTCGTCGGCGTCAACCAGCCCACCTGGCAGAACCTGACGATCACCGACGGCCAGGTCGAGGCACACCTCGACGGCGCCCGGCAGAACTCCGACGGGACCCTCATCCTCGACCGGCACGACCGTGTCCGGTACTTCCAGGTGTACGGCGACGGCACCGTCTACAAGGAGTCGGCGATCCTCACCGACGTCGTCACCCACCTGCCGCTCCAGCACGGCGACGTCGCCAAGGCGCAGACCGCCCTCGAAGCCGTCACCGAGATCGTCCGCGACGACATCAACCCCGGGCCGCCCCAGGGCGAGGCGGGCTGCGGTCTGAGCGCCCCCGACCTGGTCCCGGCGGGCCAGCCCTGGAAGCTCCGCCTGAGCGACGTCGACACCCTCTCGGGCCTGACCTGCCGCCTCACGGACCTCGAGAGCCCCGGCCGCCCGACACCGCTTCCCCTGACGTGGGAGGACGGCGTGGCCACCGCAACGGCAACCGCCCCGGCCCCGGGGCTGTACCGCATCGACGTGCGCACCCCGGACGGCTGCGCCATCACGCAGCTGGTCATGGCCGCCGACCCGGACGATCCCCTGGCGGAGGCGGAGGACTGAGCCCGGCCGGGGCTCGTGCAGGTTCGGCGGCCGCCTGGGCTGCTCCATCCCGGCCAGGGATGAGGATCCGCTGTCGCGATCCCGCCTCAAGATGCCGAACCAAGCACGGTTTTCCGGCTGGTTGGGGCGGCCTATTGCCTGGATGCCCGCCTCCGGTCCGGGCCGCGTGAGGCTCATGCCGGGGCGGGGAAACCGCTTGCAGCAATTTTCGCTCGCGGGCTATCTGCACCGGCCGCGCACTGCTTGAATGGCCGCCGCCAACTGCCCCTCATATCAAGCCACTTGTGGCACACGAGCCCAGGACACCGCCATGCCTACGCGCGTCAACCCCCCACCGCGGCGATCCCTCCCCGCCCTGCGCTTCGCCGCGCTCCTCGCCATGCTGGCCTCCGTCATCGTCTTCTTCTCCGGCGCCCCGCAGGCCCAAGCGGCCCCGGCCTGCGCGGTCCTGTCCTCCGGGGCGGCTCCGCAGGCCAACTCGGCGGTGAACGCCGCCTGCGGCTTGATCGGCACCCCGTACTCCTGGGGTGGCGGGCACGGGGGGCAGCCAGGTCCCACGTACGGGATCTGCGACCCGTCCAACGGCGCCCCGAACGACTGCCACGTCCGTGGGCTGGACTGCTCCGGAATGGTCCGCTACGCCTACTACCTCGCAGTGGGTACCGACGTCATCAACGGAGTCACCAGAACCCAGTGGACCTCCTCCAGGGCGGTCGCCAGGTTCCACCGCAGCGACGGCAGCGCACCGCTGCTCCCCGGCGATCTGGTCTTCTTCGGGGACACGCCGTCGACCATCCATCACGTGGCGATGTACCTGGGCCAGGGCCACATCGCCGAGGCACCGTACTCAGGCGGCCACGTCCAGGTCTCCGCGCTCTCCTCGCACGGTGACTACTACGGGGCCATCCGCCTCTACGGCCCGGGAGGGGGCTCCCCCGAGCCGCCCGGCGGCAGCCGGTACTGGGTGGACACGTTCGCGGACGCCTCCGTCTACGGTTCGCCGACCGGCACGGCGAGTACCGGCACGCTCCGCAAAGGGACGAATTACGTGTTCTGCAAGGCCTGGGGCCGCGAAGTGCGCAGCGGGAGCGCCTTCAACCACTGGTGGCTGAAGACCGACCCGGACGTGGGCCCGGCCGGGCAGTGGGTCTCCGCCTACTACCTCTCCAAATGGGGCAACGACGTCGCCAAGGACAACAACGGCACCGTCATCCCCGACTGCCCCGGCGGATCGACCCCGGCACCGCCCGGCAATACGCGCTATTGGGTGGACACGTTCGCGGACGCCTCCGTCTACGCTTCGCCGACCGGCACGGCGAGTACCGGCACGCTCCGCAAAGGGACGAATTACGTGTTCTGCAAGGCCTGGGGCCGCGAAGTGCGCAGCGGAAGCTCCTTCAACCACTGGTGGCTGAAGACCGACCCCGACGTGGGCCCGGCCGGGCAATGGGTCTCCGCCTACTACCTCTCCAAATGGGGCAACGACGTCGCCAAGGACAACAACGGCACCGTCATCCCCGACTGCTGAACCGACCCGTGAAGTGCGGCCGGGGGGGGGGGGGGGGGGGCGTGGGGGGGGGGGGGGGGCGGCAGCGCGGTGAAGAGAGAAAGGGTAAGC
>NZ_JBVIGX010000038.1:0-30199 GCF_055570595.1 Streptomyces sp. NPDC031132 | reverse complement strand
GCCCCCCCCCCCCCCACACCCCCCCCACCCCCCCCCCCCCCCCCCCCCCCCCCCCCCCCCCTACCCCCCCCCCCCCCCCCCCCCTCCCCCCCCCCCCCCCCGGCCGGACGATCCGGCAGTGCGTGAAGCGCCGCAGGTTCAGCGCCGCGGTGTCAGGCCACGGCTTCCGGCTGCGCGACGGGGTCGGCGGGCTTCTGCTCCTCGGCTTCGGGCGGGGATGCCGTGAGCGTTGTGCGGGCCGAGAGGAGTGCGGGGCCGCACAGGGCGAGGGCCAGGAAGATGCCGCCGCCGGCGATCACGAAGACAAGCCGGGCGTGGCTGTCGGGGCTGAGCAGGCTGCCGGCCAGGTAGCCGGCCGTGCTGCCGAAGAAGGCGGCGGAGGACAGCGTGCCGCCCACCCGGCCCAGCACCTCGGCGGGCACGGCCTTCTGCAGCAGCGTCTCCTCGCCGACGTTGGCCACACCGTTGCCCAGGCCCGCGATCAGCTGCATGGCGATCGCGGCGAGCAGTACCGGCGCGGCGGCGGTCAGCAGCAGGCCCAGGCCGGTGAAGAACCAGCCCGCCAGCAGCACCCACACGGGCGAGCGGCTCTCGGCGGCGCGGACCAGCCACAGCGAGGCGGCGACCATGGCGACGCCGAACGACGCGGACAGGATGCCGTATCCGGTGTCGCCGGCGTCCAGGGTGTGCTCGGCGAGGAAGACCAGCGCCAGGTTGTCGAGCGAGCCGAAGAACAGGCCGAGCAGGAGCAGCAGCACGATGGCCCGGGACACCCGGTGGTTCCGTACGAACTTCAGCCCCTCGACGGTGTCGCCCAGCAGGGTCCGCCGCTGGCCGGTGCGCAGCGGCTCGAGCGCCGGGATGCGGGTCAGCAGCAGCGCGGAGACCACGAAGCTGCCCGCGTTGACGGCCAGCGCGCCGTACTCGCCGCCCCAGGCGGAGAACACGCCGCCGAGGACCGGGCCGAGCGCGGCCTGGAGGTTGAAGGCGGTGCCCATCCACGCGTTGGCGGGCATCAGGTCCTTCTCGTCGACCAGGCGCGGCACCACCGTGCGGCCGGCCGCGGAGAAGACGGTGGAGGCCGCGGCGGCCACCGCGACCAGCGGCACCAGGACGGCGAGTCCCGGCCGTGCCAGTACGACGATCCCGAAGACCAGGGCCTGGACGAGCTCGGCGACGATCAGCAGGCGCCGCACGCCCATCCGGTCCGCGAGCGCCCCGGCGAGCGGTCCGAAGAACCGGGGCACGGACTCGGCCAGGAGGATCAGTGACACACCGGTTCCGGCGTGGTCACCGCGGCTGACCAGCAGGACGAGGGCCACCATGGCGGCGCCGTCGCCGACGAGCGAGACCGCGCGCGCCAGCCAGAACCGGCGGAACAGCCGGTGGCGTCGGATCAGATTGGGTTCTGCGGCCAAGGCCTTGGATCCTTTCAAGGGAAAACGGGCGGTCCGCGCGCGGCGTGAGCGCTTGCGGCAGTGGGTCAGACCACGGCCCGGCCGTGGTCGCCTCGCCGGGATCCGGCGCTGCGCCGCAGATCGGCCGTGAGGTTGATGCGCTTGAGCCAGCGGTCGGTGCCGTCGTAGCGGGGCGTGAACGGCCGGCGGCCGTGCACCGCACGCTTGTTGTCGATGACGAACAGGTCGCCGCGGCCGATCACCACGTCGGTCAGCTTCGCCTCGATCGCGGTCAGCAGTGCGTCCTGTGCCTCTGCGGCCTGCGGGTCGAGGGGGTTGGTGTGCATGAACGGCGGGTCCACGCGCAGCCACGGGGCCGCGGGGTCGCCCTCCAGCAGGGCGATCGGCTCGGGCCGGTTCGCCATGGTGTCGATGCGCCGGAACTGGTCGGCTCCGGCGGCTTCGGCCGCGTCGGCGGCGCCGGTGGCCACGTTGAAGCTCTTGGTGTGCGACTGGTCTGGAAGGATCGCGAAGCGCTTCTCGAAGAGGACGGTGCGGTGCTCGTCGCTGAGCTCGATGTCCTCCATGGCCGCGAAGGTCGTGGGCACGGCGTCGTGGTTGCGCAGGCCCAGCAGGATCATCCAGTCCGCGCGGTGCGGGTGGAAGGCGTCCTCGGTGTGCCAGTCGAGCATGGCGGTCGATCCCGAGCCGAGCTGGTCCAGCTCGTGCCCGGGCACCGGGAACAGGTCGAGGAGCAGCCGGCCGCGCTGCTGGCTGCTGAACGAGAAGGGCTCCCCGAGCAGGGAGCCGACCAGGCTCAGCACCGCGTCCGCGTGCCGCAGCTCGGGGCGGTCGGGGCGCTCCTGGTAGCTCATCGGGGTGGGGCCGAGCGCGTTCTCGTCGATGAGCAGGCCGCCGATCAGGAAGCCGGCGTGCGGGGCGCCGGCCAGGCGGAACTCGGTCAGCAGCCGCCGCAGCGAGCGCGGCAGCTCATGGGCCATCAGGGCGGCGAGCTGGAGGGATCGCCGGGCGTCCAGGGAGGCCGAGGCCCGCGCGTACTCGTGGGCGAGTGCGGCCACGCTGTGGCGTTCGTCGGGCAGGAGTTCGATGCGCGGGACCTCCGGCCGCGACTGTGAGGCGGTGGCCGGTGCGATGGGGGCCGGTGCGATGGTCTGCATGGTGGCGTCCTTCCTCAGGAGACGTGAGGTTGCGGCAGCCTCTCAGGATCCACTCGAATGTCACTCAACGATCTCGTGCGCCACTGCGCCCCGATCAGTCTTCCATCCCGTCACGTCGGCCTGCTTGCCGCCTCGATCGTCTCTCAAGCGGTTCTGTAGTCGAGCGAGTTGTTCTTGTTCTCGGGAAAGGCCGAGGCCCAAGCGGCACCGGCCCCGACCACGCCGGAACCCCGCAACCTGCGGATCCGGAGTTCCACCAGATCACGACTAGGAGTCGACGTGACGCAGAACAAGATGGACCAGCAGTCCGCTCAGACCACCATCAAGCCGGCGGCCGAGAACAAGGCGTCGATCAGCTCCCGCATCAGCAAGTACGGCAAGTACGACCGCCTCGAGGGCTGATTCGAGTCGTGTTCCGGGGTGTGAGTGCACGGCACTCACACCCCGGCACGCCTTTACAGGGAACGACACCCACACCCCGGCACGCCTTTACAAGGAGGTCTCCTTGAGCACCGCACCGCTCGTACCGATCAACCCGGAGCAGTTCCGCAAGGTGTTCGGGGGTGACCTCGCAGACGTGTTCCTCCTGGTCACGTCGCCGGGGGTGCGCAGCGCGCTCACCGTCGAGACCAGCACCGTCCCGGTACAGGAGTTCACCTGGACCGGCCCCGGCTCCCGCGCGGGCCTCATCGCCGAGATGGCCGCCATCCGCGCCTCCGGCCGCCGTGCCTCCGTCCTGTGGATCGCCGACGACGAGTTCGTCCACTTCGACGACGAAGACCTCGTGGGCATGGCCATGGGCGCCTTCTCCAGCTTCTCGGTGCCCTTCTCCGAGGAGAGCCTGCGCAACAACATCCGCGTCGTCGCCGACGTCGACTACGAGCGCGAGCTCGGCATCGAGGAGGAGTTCCTGACCCTCCTCGACCAGGCCGACGACATGCTCTTCCTCGGCCGCGAGTTCGGCACCGAGGCCGTCTTCCAGCACCAGCTCTCCGAGCACTGGTTCTCGCTGCACGGCCCGCTCCTGCCCGGCCAGCAGGTCGTCCTGCCCACCGGTGAGCTCAGCTCGCTGGTCAACGCCTCGGGCGAGTTCGAGCTCCACACCCACTTCACGCTGAACGGCGAGATCACCCTCCAGGGCGCGCCCATCGTCCACCGCGGCGGTCACGAGACCAGCCTCGCCGAGACGGATCAGGTCTACCGCGACCTCTCCGGGATGAGGGACCAGCCGGCGATCATCACGCTGGTCGAGGGCCGCATCACCGCGGTCCGCCCGGCCGTCGCCGGACGCGCCGAGTTCGCCACCAACCTCGAGAAGCTGCTGGCGAAGGACGACCGCTACGCCAAGCTGCACGAGATGGGCTTCGGCACCAACGCCAGCTGCGCCCCGCTGCTCCCCGGCAACCACTTCGCCAACGAGCGCCACCCGGGTGTGCACCTGGGCCTGGGCCTGGGCACGTTCACGCAGTTCCACATCGACCTGATGAGCACCGCCATCGACGTGGTGATGCGCGGCGTGGACGGCCGCGACGTGGAGCTGTTCCCGGCCCTCGGCCTGGTTCCGGCCCGGATTCCCGCCGGCGTGTGAGTCAGTCCGACGACAGCGTGTGCCCGGCCGCTTCCAGAGCGGTCCGGGCCTGCTCGTACTCCCCGGCCGGTACGAGTACGAGGTCGGCGTCGAACGTCGACGCGGCGAACACGCCGATCCCGGCGCCGGCCAGCGGCACCAGCACGCTCGCCAGCATGCCGGGCAGGTCCAGGGCGTGTGCGCCGGCCCCGTACAGCCCGCGGTACGGACCGCTCGCACCGGACGCGCCCGGCAGCCGCTCGGCGCACACCACGGTGAGCCCGTCCCGCGCCCGGGTGACCGAGGACCACGGACGGCCGGGCAACGGGGGCACGGGTGCGTCCGCCGGCAGGCGGTGCACCCACAACTGATCAGGGAGGACGTAGAGGTGCTGCGCAACGATGGTGACGGAGAGCTCGGCCATGGGGACGACCCTAAGGCGTCGGCCGCGGAGGCCGAGTTCTGGCTCCCGCGCCTGAACGGCGCCCACCGCGAACCCCTGCTGGAGCCCGCGGGCGCGCCCGGCGCCGTCGCCGCAGCGCCCGGCCGGGTGGCACCCGGAGCCGCCGCCGCCCTGCACGCGATGACCGGCGGCGCCCCCGAGGGCCTGCTGCTGCTCACCGTCGCCGCCGCCCGGATCGCCCTCGCCCGGCTCACCGGGTCCGCCGCGTCCGGTGCGCCGGGGCGGGTGCCGGTCCTCGTACCGGCCCTCGGCACGCCGTCCGGCGGGGCCGAGTTCGCGCTGCTGGCCCCGCTGGACCCCGCCGCGCCCGCCACCGACTTCCTGGAGGCCCTGCACGCCGAGCTGGAGCAGGCCTCCGCCCGCCCCTGGCGGGACCGGGACGCGCTCGGCGCCCGGCTGGACGCCGTCACCCCCGGCGCGGGCTCCGCCCTGGCGCAGCTCGCCGTCGTCTGCCCGGCCCTGTACGGGGACCGCACGCCGGCCCCGCGGGCCGCCCTGGTCCTGCGCGCCGAACCGGCCCCGGACGGCGCACTGTCGGTCACCGCCCAGGGCACCGCCGGCCTCACCGCGGCCCTCCCCCGCTGTGTGGCCGCCGTACTCGAGGCACTCGCCGCCGACCCGCGCCGGACCCCGGCCGAGGCGGACGTGCTCGGCGCCGCCCAGCGCGCCGAACTCCTCGCCCTCGCCGGGCTGCCGACCCCTGCGGCCTTCGAGGCCGCCACCCTCACCGCCCTGTTCGAGGAGTCCGCCCGGCGCACCCCGGACTCCGTCGCCGTCACCGGCGAGGGCCGCACCCTGACCTACCGGCAGCTCGCCGCCGAGGCGGAGCGGGCCGCCGCCGCGCTCAGCGCACGGCACGGCATCGGCCCCGGCGACGCCGTCTGCGTCATGGCTCCGCGCGGCGCCGACCTCGTCACCGCCTTCCTCGCCGTCCTGCGCACCGGCGCGGCCGTCGTCCCCCTCGAACACCGCCACCCCGCAGCCCGCGTGGCCCTGCTGGCCCGGCTGAGCGGCGCCCGCCTGGTGCTGCGCGCCGAGGGGTACGGCCCCGCCGACGAGGAGCTGCCCGTCCCGGTGGCGGGCCTGACTTCCCTGCTCGCCGCGGCGCCGGCCGGCGCGGGCGCCCCCGACGCCGCCGAGCCCGGGGCCGCGGCCATGGTCCTGTTCACCTCCGGATCCACCGGCACGCCCCGCCCGGTCGCCGTGTACCACGACCAGCTGTGCCACAAGATGCTGACCGAGGTCAGCGCGCTCGGCATCGACGCCGCGACCCGTACCGCCCTGCTCTCCGCGATCACCTCCGACGCCACCGCCTTCCAGATCTTCGCCACGCTCTTCGCGGGCGGCACCCTCGTCGCCGTCGGCGACCCCGACCGGCTCGATCCGCACGCGCTGTGGCAGCGGGTGCGCGACGGCGAGGTCAACCTCGTCAACTGTGTGCCCGGACTCCTCTCCGTCCTGCTGCGCGCCCTGCCCGAGGACGGCGAACTCCCGCTGCGCCACCTGCTGCTGGGCGGCGACACCATCGCCCGCGGGCTGCTGCCGCGGACGGCCGGGCGGCTGCGCATCGCCACCTTCGCCAATCTGTACGGGCCCAGCGAGGCCACCGTCGAGGCCACCATGTTCATCCGGGACGGCGCGCTCGCCCAGCGCCTCGACCGGGTGCCGGTCGGCCGCCCCTCGCCCGGCTACGGCGTGTTCGTGGTCACCCCCTCCGGTGAACTCGCCCCGCCCGGCGTCCCGGGCGAGATCCACGTGGCCGGACCCGGCGTCGCCCCCGGCTACCGCGGGGACAGCGAGGCCACCGCCGCCCGCTTCGGGCGCTCCCCGCACGCCGGGGACGCCCGCGTCTTCCGTACGGGGGACCAGGGCCGCTGGAACGCCGACGGCGAACTGGAGTTCCTCGGCCGCGCCGACGGCCAGGTCCAGGTCTTCGGCACCCGGGTGGAGACCGGCGAGGTCGAACAGGCCCTGGTCCGGCACCCGGAGGTGATCGAGGCCGTGGTCGTGCCCCGCACCGCCGCCGACGCCACCGTGACCCTGCACGCCTGGTACGTGGCCCGCCCGCAGGCGCCCGGGGGCGCCCCGCTCGCGCCCGCCGCCCTCGCCGCATGGCTGCGCGGGCAGCTGCCCTCCCCGATGCTCCCGGCCGGCCTGCACCGGCTCGAGACGCTGCCGCTCACCGTCCACGGCAAGGTGGACCGGGCCGCGCTGCTCGCGCTCCCCACCGCTGCGCAGGGCCCCGGATGGCAGCCCGCCGACGCCCTGGAACAGCTCGTCCACGACGCCTGGGCCGAGGTGCTGGGCCACCCGCCGCACTCCGCCGACGAGGACTTCTTCACGGCCGAGGGCCACAGCCTGGCCGCCGTCCAGCTCGTCGCCGCGCTCTGCGAGGGCACCGGACGCCCCGACGCGGCGCGCGTCCTCGACGTGCTCGACCTGCGCACCCCGGGGGCGCTGGCCGCCGTACTGCGCGAACGCGGGGCCCTGCCCCGGGACCCCGGTGCGCCCGCCGCGGCCGCGCCCGCCGCGCGGGCACCCCGGTCCGGGAACACCTTCCCCGCCTCCAACGCCCAGCGCCGGATGTGGCTGCTGGACCGGCTGGACGAGTCGCCCGTCCCCCCGTACACGATGGTCGAGGCCTACCGGCTCGACGGCCCCGTGGACGAGGCCCGGCTCGCCGCCGGCGTCGACGCGCTGGTGGCCCGGCACGAATCCCTGCGGACCGTGCTGCGCCAGACGCCCGACGGCCTGACCCAGGTGGTCCTCGACCCGCCCTCCGCGGTCCTCGCCACCGAGCGGGACACCACCGTGGACGAGGCCTTCGCCCGAGCGTGTCGCCACCGCTTCGACCTCGCCGAGGGCCCGCTGGCCAAGGTCTCCTGGCTGCCCGACCCCCGCTCCGGGAACGGGCCGGCGACGGGCGGCGTACTGCTGTTCACCGTGCACCACGCGATCTGCGACGGCTGGTCCTTCGGCCTGCTGATGCGCGACCTCGTGCGCCATCTGAGCGGCCAGGCCGCCGCGCAGGAGCCGGCGCCCACGTACACCGAGCACACCGACCGGCTCGCCACCCGGCTCGCGGGCCCGGCGGGCGCGGAGCACCGCGCGTACTGGCAGGAGCGCCTCGCCGGCCTGCCCGAACCGCTGGAACTGCCCGCCGACCGGCGCCGCCCCGCCGCCCGCAGCGCCGCCGGCGGCACCGTACGCCTCACCCTCGAACCGGAACTCACCCGCGCCCTGGCCGAGCTGTGCCACGCGAACGCGGCCACCCCCTTCATGGGCTTCACCGCGGCGCTGCGCGTCCTGCTGTGGCGGCTGTGCGCGCAGCCGGACGTACTGCTGGGCACCGTGGTCGCGGGCCGACCCGACCGGCGGTCCGCCGAGACGGTCGGGCTGTTCGCCAACACCGTGGTCCTGCGCACCCCGGTGGACCCCGCCGGCTCCTTCCGCGAGCTGCTGGCCGCCGTACGCACCACCGCGCAGGAGGCCATGGCCCACCAGGAGTACCCGTTCGAGCAGCTCGTCGAGGACCTCGCGCTGCCCCGCGACCCCAGCCGCAACCCCGTCTTCGACGTCCTCGTCGAGGCCGTCCTCGACGACGGCGCCCCCGGCGCCGCCGCCGGCGGTGCCGGTCCGGCCGTGCGCCACCTCGACCTCGAACAGCCGGTCAGCGACTTCGACCTGGCGTTCAGCTTCCTCGATGCCCGGGCCGGGGCGCCGGGAGAGCTGTGGGTCGGCTACACCGACGACCTCTTCGACCGGGACAGCGCACGCCGCATGGGGGAGCGGCTGGTCCACCTGCTCGGCGGGCTGCTGGCCGGCCCCGACGCCCCGCTGCCCGGGATCCCGGTCCTGCCCGCCGCCGAACGGCGTTTCCTGCTCGACGAGGCCAACGACACCGCCGCCCCCTTCCCCGAGCACCGGACCCTCCTGGACCTGGTCGAGGAGCAGACGGCCGCCGGCCCCGGCCGGCCCGCCGTGGTGCACGGCACCACCGTCCTCAGCTTCGCCGAGCTCGACGCCCGTGCCGAGGCGGTCGCCGCCCGGCTGCGGGCGGCCTGCGCCGCCGGGCCCGGAGCGCTGGTGGCCGTGGTCACCGAGCGGACCGAGTGGATGGTGGTGAGCGCGCTCGCCGTCCTGAAGACCGGCGCCGCCTTCGTCCCGCTGGACCCCGAACAGCCCGGCGACCGGCTCGCGTTCGCCCTCGCCGACAGCGGCGCGCTCGCCGTGCTCGCCGACGGCCCATACCACGCCAAGACCGCCGCCCTGACCGGCCTGCCCGTCCTCGACCCGCGCGCCCCCGCGGAGCCCGGCGCCGCCCCGGCCGCGCTGCCGCCCGCGCACCGGGCCGGCCCGCACGACCTCGCGTACGTCATCTACACCTCGGGCTCCACCGGCCGCCCCAAGGGCGTCATGATCGAGCACCGCGGCATCGTCAACACCGTCCACTACCGGGCCGGCTACTACGGGTTCGCACCGGACGCGGCCGTGCTCCAGGTGCCGCCGCTGCACTTCGACAGCGGGGTCAACGACATCTTCTCCGCGCTGGTCGCCGGCACCCGGGTGGTGGTCCTCGGCAAGGACCGCCTCCTCGACGTCGAGCACCTGGCCGAGGAGATCGGCCGCAACGCGGTGACCCACATCATGCTGGTCCCCAGCCTCTACCAGCTGATGCTGGAGCGCTGCGCGCCCCGGCTCAGCTCCGTCCGCCAGATCGTCCTGGTCGGCGAGAGGCTCCCCGAGGCGCTCGCCGCCCGGCACGCCGAACTGCTCCCCGACACCGTCCTCTACAACGAGTACGGGCCCACCGAGGACAGCGTGTGGACCACCGTCCACCGGATCACCGACCCGGGCGCCGACGTCCTGATCGGCCACCCCATCGCCAACAAGACGGTCGACGTCGTCGACGCCCACGGCGACCTCGCCCCCGTCGGCGTCCCCGGCGAGCTGTGCATCTCCGGCGCGGGCCTGGCCCGCGGCTACCTCGGCAACCCGGAGCTGACCGCCGACCGGTTCGTGCCGCACCCGCTGCGCCCCGGCCGGCTCATGTACCGCACCGGCGACCGCGCCGCCCGCCGGCCCGACGGCAACCTGCTCTTCCTCGGCCGCATCGACGACCAGGTCAAGATCCGCGGCCAGCGGGTCGAGCCCGGCGAGGTGGCCGCCGTCCTCGCCGAGCACCCGGACGTACGGCGCTGCGCCGTCCTCGCCGTGCCCGACGCGCGCGGCGAACTCGGCCTCGTCGCCTACGTGGTGGGCGCGGCCGCCCCGCACACCCTGCGGGCCCACCTCGCCGAGCTGCTCCCGGCCGCGATGGTCCCCGGTACGTACGTCGCGATCGACGAGCTGCCGCTGAACCCCAACGGCAAGCTCGACCGCCGCGCACTGCCCGCCCCGCCCCGCGAGGAGCCGCCGGCGTGCGCGGACCTGAACCCCACCGAGGAGCGCGTGGCCAAGATCTGGGCGGACGTGCTCGGGATCCCGGTCACCGACCCCGGGGCCAACCTCTTCTCCCTCGGCGGCCACAGCCTGACCGCCGCCCGCCTCGCCGCGGCCCTCCAGGAGGAGTTCGGCGTCCGGGTGCCGCTCGTCACCGTCTTCCGGCAGCAGACCGTACGGGCCCTCGCGGCGGTGCTCGGGCAGCCGGACGGCATCCCGCTCGGCGCCCCGGCCGCCCCGGCGGCCGTGCCCCTGCTCGGGCCCGCCCCCGACGGCGCCGTCCTGCCGCTCTCCCGCGCCCAGCGCCGGATCCTGATGGCCGCCCGGACCGGCCCCAGCCCCGTCGCCCTCAACATCAGCGACGCGGTACGGGCCGGCCGGACGCTCGACCCCGGCGTGCTGGCGGCGGCCGTCACCGCCCTCGCCGACCGGCACGAGGCGCTGCGCACCCGGGTGGCCGTCGTCGACGGCGCCCCCCGGCAGATCGTCATGGACCGCCTCCCCGAGGGGCCGCCGCTGTCCGTCCTGCGCATCGAGGGCACCGACGAGGCGCTCGCCGAGGCGGTGCGCGCCGCCCACGGCACCCCGTTCGCCCTCGCCGCCGGCCCGCTGTTCGCAGTGCGGCTGCTGACCGGCCACCCCGGCGGCGACATCCTGGTGATCACCGCCCACCACATCGTGTACGACGGCGACAGCGCCGCCGTGGTGGCCCGCGACCTGCTGGCCGCGTACGACGCCCTCGCCGCCGGACGCGAACCGTGGGACGGCCGCCCCGCCCGCCCGTACCGCGACTGGGTGGCCGAGGAGGCCGCCTGGCTGGAGGGCCCGGAGGCCGCCCGCCAGCGCGCGTACTGGACCCGTACCCTCTCCGGGCCGCTGCCCCGCCTCGACCTGCCGGACGCCGGCCCCCGCGAGGGCGCCGGATCGCAGGGTGCGGGAGTGGTCCGCCGCGACCTGCCCGCCGCCGTGCTGCACGCTGCCGCCGCGTGCGGGGGCGCCACCCCGTTCAGCGCACTGCTCACCGCCTGGGCGCTGGTGCTGCACCGCCGTTCCGGCAGCGCCGAGGTGATCATCGGCTGCCCGGCCGGCACCCGCGACCGTGCGGAGACCGCCGAGACCGTCGGCTGCTTCGTCAACCCCCTGCCGGTGCGACTCGCCCCCGGTGAGGCCCACGGCCCGGCCGAGCTGCTGATCCAGGTGCGCGACCGGCTGGCCGAGGCGTACGACAACGCGCGCTTCCCCTTCGACACCACGGTGATGGAGATCGCGGAGCGGCCCACCCGCGGACGCCGGTTCGTCTACGACGCCGGACTGAGCTGGGAGACGCCCGAACGCCTGGAGGGCGGGCCCGAGTTCCTGCCCGCGGCCCCCGCGCAGGTCCCGCTCGCCGACGACCTGCGGATCTACGCGAGCGAACGCGACGGCCGGGTCCTGCTCGAACTCGTCTACGACCGGGCGCTGTTCCCCGAGGCCACCGCCGAGGGGCTGCTCGACGAGGTGGTGGGCCTCCTGCGCCGCCACCCGTCCTGGAACCCCGCCCCCCAGGTTCACCGTCCCGACGAGCACCGGCAGGAGCAGCAGTGACCACCTGGCAGCAGACCCTGGCCGCACTCAACGACACGGCCGTGCCCGTCCCGCGGGGCCCGGTGGCGCACCTGCTCGCCGAGCGCGCCCGCCCGGTCGCGGACCGGCCCGCCGTGCTGGCCCGCGACCGGGAGCTCACCCACGGGGAACTGCACGGCCTCGCGGAGGCGCTCGCGGTACGGCTGCGCGAGCGCGGGGCGGGGCCGGGCGTCCTGGTCCGGGTCTGCCTGCCCCGCTCCGCGGAGCTGGTCGTCGCCGTCCTCGCGGTGCTGCGCGCCGGAGCGGCGTACGTACCCCTGGACCCGGACCACCCGGCCGAGCGGCTCGCCCAGCTCGTCGACAGCGCCCCCGCGCCGATCACCCTGACCACGGCCCGGCTGGCCCACCTGTTCCCCGCCCCGGGTGTGCTGGAGGTCGACCTGGACGCCCTGGGTGTGGCGGGGGGCGGCCTTCTCGAGGCGCCTGGCGCCGTCGGCCCGGCCGTGCCGGAGCCGGGCGGGCCGCAGCCGGGCCCGGCCGACCTCGCGTACGTCATCCACACCTCGGGCTCCACCGGCCGCCCCAAGGGGGTGGCCATCGAACAGCACTCCCTGATCAATCTGCTGGAGGCCGCCGCCGTCCCGTTCGGCCTCGCCCCGGGCCGGCGCGTGCTCCAGTTCGCCAGCCCCGCCTTCGACGTATCGGTGTGGGAGATCCTCGCGACCCTGTGGGCCGGGGCGGCCGTCGTCGTCTTCGACGAGCCCGTCGCCTCCGCCGAGGCCCTGGCCGCGCTGGTCCGCGAACGGCGCGCCGACACCGTGTTCCTGCTCGCCGCGCTGCTGGCCCAGCTGGACCCGGCCGCGTTCCCGGGCGTACGGACGGTCGTCACCGGCGGCGAGTCCTTCAGCCAGGCGCTGGTGGACCGCTGGGCCCCGGGCCGCGACTTCATCTACGTCTACGGGCCCACCGAGGCCACGGTGTTCCAGTCCTGGCACCGCTGCCTGCCCGGCGCCCCCGGGGAGCCGGCGACCATCGGCCGCCCGATGGCCAACCTGCGCTACTCGGTGCGCGACGGCTCCGGCGCACCGGTCGGCCCCGGCGTCGAGGGCGAGCTGTGGATCGGCGGCGCCGGTGTGGGCCGGGGCTACCTGGGTCTGCCCGACGCGGGCGCGGCACGCTTCGTACCCGACCCCGACGACCCGCGCTCCGGCGCCCGGCTCTACCGCACCGGCGACCTGGCCCGCCACCGCCCGGACGGCACCCTGGACTTCCGCGGGCGCGCCGACCGGCAGGTGAAGATCCGCGGTTTCCGCATCGAGCCCGGCGAGGTGGAGGTGGCGCTCACCGCTCTGCCGGGCATCGCGGCCGCCGCCGTGGTCGTGCCCGAGGGGACGGCGCAGCCGCTGCTCGCCGGGTACGTCGTCACCGACGGGCCGCTGCCCGCCGACTGGCGGGCCAGGCTGGCCGAGCGGCTGCCGTACTACATGGTTCCGGCGGCGGTGATCCCGCTGGACCGTCTGCCGAGCACTCCCAACGGCAAGATAGACCGGCGAAGCCTCTCTGCCCGGCCCCTTCCCACGGGCCTCCCGGTTGTTGCGGATGCTGAGAGGGTTGCGGGTATTGCGGGGGTTGCGGCTCCCGACGCCTCGGCCGGGCTCGTGGCACCGGCGGATGCCGGTGGGGCGGCCGACCCCGCCGAGCCCGTCCGTACCGTGCTGCGGACCCTGTTCTCCGAGGCGTTCGGCCAACCGGTCTCGGACAGCGGCGACTTCTTCCTGCTCGGCGGCACCAGCCTCAAGGCCGCCTCCCTGGCTGCGGCGGCGGCGCAACGGCTGTCCGTACCGGTCCGCGTCCGCGACGTGTTCGAATGCCCGAGCGTCACCGACCTCGCCGACCGGCTGGCGCCACGCTGCGCCGCTGCCTCCCCGACGGCCGGGGCCGAGGCAACGGCGGTGGCCCCGGCCGGGAGCGCCGACGGGCCGCAGGGCGTCAGCGCGGCTCAGCGGTGGCTGTGGCTGGAGGACCGGACCCGGGGTACGGGGGCGCGCGGGAGCACCGCGTACCACGTGCCGATGCTGCTGGAGTGCCACGGCGCCGCCGATCCCGAGGCGCTGGGCGCCGCGTTCGCCCGCCTCCAGGAGCTCGAGCCGCAGCTGCGCACCGTCTTCCGCGAGGAGTGGGGGGAGCCGGTTTCCGGCCCTGCGTCCGAGCGCGCCCGCCTGGCGGTCCTGGACCTGCCCGACGAGGCCGCCCGCGCCGCCGCCGTACAGGAGTGGGCCCACGCGCCGTTCGACCTCGCGCACGGGCCGCTGGTGCGGGCCGCGCTGCTGCGCCGCCCCGGCGGCCGGGACCAACTGCTGGTCGTCCTGCACCACATCGTCTCCGACCAGACCTCGCTCGAGATCATCGCCCGGGCCCTGGCCGGGACCGGTCCGGACCCGGCTCCGGGCCTGTGCGGACGTGGTGCGCACGAGCCGTCCGGAGGAGACGAACTCGCTTACTGGCAGAGTCGGTTGAGCCCGCCGCCGGCTCCGCTCCCGCTGCCCGTCGACCATCCGCGCACCGGCCCGGCCGGCCGGGCCACCGCGGTGACGGCCGTACACCTCGACGCCGCCGAACTCGAGGCGCTGGAGGAGCTCGCGCGCAGTCGCCGTACGGGGCTGTTCCCGGTGCTCGCCGCAGCCGTCGCCGCCACGCTGCACGAGGCGACCGGCTCCGGCGACATCAGCCTCGGCACGGCCGTCAGCCGCCGCCCCGCCCTCGGGCCCGGCCCGGGCGACGCGGTGGGCTGCATGGTCAACACCGTGGTCCTGCGGACCGCCGTACAGGGCGGAACGCCGTGCGTCGCGCTGGTCGACGACCTCGCGGACCAGGCCGTCGGCGCGATGGACCACGGCGGGCTGCCGTTCAACGAGCTGGTGCGCACCCTGGACCCACCGCGGAGCCCGGGCCGCAATCCGTTCTTCGACGTGTGGGTGACCCTTTGGGACGAGATCGACACCGGCCCGGGCGCACTCCGGCTCACCGGTGGCGCCATCCCGCTGGCCGAGGGTCTGTTCGAGCTTTCGTTCCAGTTCGCGCGCAGCTCACGAGGCTTGAAACTGCTTCTGCAGTACGACTCCGCGCTCTACGAACCGGGCACGGCACAGGGACTGGCCGAACGGGCCGCCCACGCCGCGCGCCGGCTGTCGACGGCCGGCCCGCAGGCCCTGGTCTGCTCGCTCGCGCCCCAGGTGGAGGCACCGCAGGCCCCCACGGGCCGTCCGGCGTTCGCAGGGTTCTCCTGGGGCGCCACCCGGCCCTGAACCGCTCCACTCACCTTCGTGCGGAGCCGCACCGGCGCCGCACCCGTCCGAAAGCAGGAGACATGACCGAGTACACCACCCCCGACTCCTCCGCCGGCTCGACCGGATCTGCCGCTCCCGCCGCCGCCCCGGCACCGCGCCGCCGCTTCACCGTCCAGCGCGGCGGCTGCGGCTGCGAGGGCAAGCCGTCCCCCACCGCCCAGCAGAAGCCCACGGAGACCAGCTGACGACGTCGCCCCGGTGCCCGTGCCGACCGGCTTCGCAGCAGATCGGAGCTTCCCTGTTGCTCAGCGCAGTGGTCGAAGATGGGTTCATGACAGGAGAAGCGAGCGAGATCGTTCTGAGCAAACAGGACCTTCGTGAGATCACCGCGTTCGCCGCGGCGTGCGCGGAGGTGGCGCTCGAGATCTTCGAGGCCGATCAGCCGGACGACTCGCGGCCTCGAGACGCTGTCGGTGCCGCGCGGGAATTCGCTCGGGGTGGCGAGCGCGGCAAGTCCCTACGCGACACGGCGTCGGCAGCGCTCAAAGCAGCCAAGGGTACGGACACCGCGGCTGCGCGCGAGGCGGCGTGGGCCGCGATGTCTGCGGCAGGCGCCGCGTACCTGCATCCGCTGGCCAAGGCCACCCAGGTCAAGCACATTCTCGGAGCCGCCGCTTACGCGGCCAGAGCGGCCGAACTCGTCGCTGGTGACGATCGGAGCGTCGGTGCCGAGCACCTTGAGCGAGCGGTGCACCGCGCGACTCCGATCGTCGTCGACGTGCTCAAACGTTTCCCGTCGGCTCCGGACGGGGGCGGACGGGTGGGTGAGCTGATGCGCGTGCTGGACGCTGATCTTCGTTCACTCACCCACATCGAGTGACCCCGACGTCTCGCTACGGGCCTCATGTCGGCCGTCCGCCGAACTGCCAGTCGTGCACCTCGATCTGGGCGTACCGGTCCGGGGTCGCAATGGCGCGTGCCCGTGCCGTCTCCGGGTCCGGAGCACGGAGCAGGACCGCGGTGCCCAGCCAGGTGGCGCCGTCATCGGACAGCAACGGCCCGTAGGCGATCAACTCGTCCCGGCCGGGCGGCACGGCGAGGTCGCAGGCCTGACCCGTTCCGAGGCCGAGCACCAGGTAGCGGTTGCCGCCGGTTCGGCCACCGGCGAAGTCCCACATGGTGCGCCCCAGCAGGTTGCGCCACCGCCGCAGCAGCACGTCTCGGTAGACGCCGGCCTGGTGGCCGGGCTCGTCGAAGGCGAAAGCGCGTGCGGCGGCGGGGTCCGGGAGGTCGACGATGTGCACGCTGCCGGTGGGGGCGCCGCCGTCGCGGGACAGGGTCGGGCCACGGGCGATCATCTCCCGGGCGTACGGGTCCATGTAGGACCAGTGGTCTTCCAGCAGTTCCCTGCGCAATCCCTCGGAGCCGGACCGGTCTCGGTGGTAAACGAAGAACTCCATGCCCAAATGATCTCGTCACGGAGGCGACCAGGTCGAGCGGCTGTCACACAGTGGTCGCGGGCGGCCCGTCCGGAGGCACACGTACCGACTCCGGGGCCGGTGCATGAGGACGGGTCAGACGGCACCCCTGAGTTGGTCGCGCTGGATCTGGTGGGCGATGGAGCGCCGGACGGACGCAGATGCGGTGGTGGCGGTTTTCGAGGGGACGTCGAGACCGCGGCTGATCTCGTCGTACGCGGCCTGGTGGGCGCCGGGCAGCTCTGTCCGGTGCAGCCTCAGGTCCTCTTCGACGAGACGCCGCAGCTCGTCGACGTTCTGGGGCGTGAAGCGCTTCTTCCCCCTGGTCAGTGCGTCGACGTAGCGGCTGCAGCGGGCGGTTTCCCGGAAGGTCTCGGAGATCTCTTCGGCGAGGCCCCACAGGCGTCCTTCGAGCCAGGGGGCGTCGCGCTGGTCGAGGGAGAGTCCCAGCGGGGGCCGCGGGTCGTCGGTCCTGTGCTTCGCCATCTGTTTGGACACGGCCGCCTGGCTCATGTCGCCGAGCCGCGCGATCCGTTCCTGCGTCCAGCCGAGATCCGCGAACACCTTGATCATCTCGGCGCGCAGCTTGCGCATCTCCTCGCCGGCGCGGATGACCTCGTTCATGTCGGCGAACATCCGCTCGGCCTGTTCCTCGGTCAGCGTCTCGGGGGTTCGGCGCGTGCTCTCTCCGTCTGTCACAACCCGGTTATACACCAAGGAGAGGCTCCTCATAACCAGGTTGTACAACCAGGTTATGACTGACAGGATCCGCGTCATGCCCACCTTCACCGCGCCTGACGGAACCCAGCTCGCCTACCGCGTGATCGGCGACGGCGATCCCGTCGTCTGCATCCCGGGAGGCCCGGCGGACTCCCTCTACCTCGGCGACCTCGGCGGCCTGTCCTCCCACTGCCGGCTGATCGTCCCGGACCTTCGCGGCACCGGCCGGTCCGCGATTCCGGAAGACACCTCCTCCTACCGCTGCGATCGTCTGGTCGACGACGTCGAGGCACTGCGCGTGCACCTCGGCCTGTCCCGAATGGACCTGCTCGGCCACTCCGCCGGCACGAACATCGCGACGCAGTACGCGGCCCGGTACCCGCAGAGGATCAGCAAGCTCGCCCTCATCGGCCCCAGCACGCGAGCTGTAGGGGTGGCGATCACGGCGGAAACACGGCAGGAGCTCGCCCGGCTGCGGAAGAACGAACCGTGGTTCCCGGTGGCGTTCGCCGCCCTGCAGGCGATCGCCGAGGGGACGGGCAGCGACTGGGACGCCGTCGCCCCCTTCGTGTGGGGCCGGTGGGACGCCACGGCACAGGAGCACCACACGGCCGGCCGGCCGAGCAACCGGGAAGCCGTCGCCCTCTTCGCAGCCGAGGGCGCCTTCACCCCGGAAGGCACGCGTGCGGCGCTCGCCGCCTGCGAGAGCCCCGTTCTGCTGCTCACCGGCGAGTTCGACTTGAACAGCCCGCCTGTGTCTGCGGCCGAGTTCGCGGGACTGTTCCCTGACGCCACGCTGGTGGTGCAACCGGGAGCGGGCCACTATCCGTGGCTCGACGACGCCGACGGGTTCGTGGCGAGGACGGCGGAATTCCTCCGTGGATGACCTGGCCGTCCGCCCTCTCGCGGTACGCCGACGGCAGCCGGGGTGATGCGGTGCAACCACGGCCAGGTCCGTGGTTGCACCGCAGTCACGCCGATCGGTGGCGGCGTACCCCGTGCGCGGACCGGGGTCCGCGGCCGTGCAGCCGCGGCCTGCTCCCGGTGCGCGGGCACGACCTAGCGCAGGCGGGTGACCCGGGCGGTGAAGGAGGGTTCGGCCAGGGCGGTCCCGACCGCCACGGGGACGCTCTTCGCGCCCTCCCCGTCGCCGGCCGTGAGGACGCCGACCTCGGTTCCCGCCTTCGCGGTGTGCGGGGTCCCGGAGGCACCCGGCTGCAGGGTGAGCTTCAGCTGCTGCCCCGGTACGCCGATCACGTTCAGGTCCTTCGTGGCCACCAGCGGGGTACGGCCGCCGAGGCCGTCGTCCACGTGGCCGACCGTCTGGCCCTTGCGGACCACGGGAGCCGAGGCGACCGCCTGCCGTACCGCCTCGATGATCTTCTTGCTGTTGGCCAGGACGAGCTTCAGGCTGTTCCCCCCATTGGGGTCCGGGCCGTCCACGTGCTGGTCCATGAGCGTGCCGAGGATCAGCGGGGTCTCGTCGCCGACCGACTTGTACGCCGCCCACATCAGCGCGCCGCCCGCGGGGGTGCTGGAGCCGGTCTTGATGCCGCGGACGCTGAGGCCGTTGACCGAGAGCAGGGTGTTGTTGTTGGTGAGCGGCACCGACAGCCCCTTGATCTCGGCGCTCGGCAGCGCGACCACCGCGCGGAACACCTCGTCCTTCATGACGGCCTCGGCCAGCTTCAGCTGGTCGGCGGCCGTGCTGACGGTTCCGGCGTCCAGACCCGTGGGGTCCGTGTACGTGGTGTTCTCCATGCCGAGTTCCCTGGCCGCGGCGTTCATCTTCTCGACGAAGGCCGCCTCGGAGTCGGTACCGGTGTCCCAGCGCGCCAGCAGCCGGGCCACGTTGTTGGCCGACGGGATCATGAGCATCTTCAGCAAGTCCTGCTCGCTGAACTTCGTACCGGCGACGAGGCCCTCGACGCGGGACTCGTTGTCCGAGGTGCCGTCCGCGACGGTCTTCGCGTCGATCTCGATCTGGGGACCGGACTCGCCCTTGCGGAGCGGGTGGCCCTTGAGGACCACGTAGGCCGTCATCACCTTGGCGACGCTGGCCGTGGGGACGGGCTTCTGCTCGCCGAACATGCCGATGTCTCCGGAACCGGGCACGCGTACGGCGCCCTGGCCCTTGGCGGGCCACGGTACGGAGAACTGCCCGTCGAGGGTGTGCGCCTGCTCGGCCGCGACGAGCTGGGGGGCGGGCAGCGGGCGCAGCAGCTGCGCGCCGGTGACCGCGCCGGCCAGGAGCAGCAGGATCGGGGTCCAGATCTTCACGCGCCGGACCGCGGTGCGGCGCGGGGTCTCCGACGGGGGAGCGGTGTTGGTGAGCTCGGCCAGCAGGTCCAGCGGGGGCTGCGGGGGGAGCGGGACCTCGCGGGTGGGCTCGACGACCTCGGCGGGGGCCGCGGCCGTGGCCCGGGCGGGGGCCGCGGCCGTGGCCCGGGCGGGGGTCGGGGCCGAGGTCGGGGCAGGGGTCCGGGCAGGGGCCGGGGTCCGGGCAGGGGCCGGGGTCCGGGCAGGGGCCGCCGCCGAGGGGCGGTTCTGCGGTGCGGCTTGCGGCCAAGGGGCCTTCTCCGCCGGGGCGTCCAGCTCCTTCAGGGCCACGAACTGGCTGGTCCGCTCCGCATCGGCCTCGCCGTCCCGAGCCCAGGACGGCACCGGCCGGGGCTCCCGGTCCGCGTCGTCCGCCGGATCGGCCTCTGCGGGCTCCTCGGCCTCGGCCGCTCCGGCACCGTCGGCCGCCTCGGCATCGTCGTCGGACGTGTCCTCGTCCCGGCCCGCACCGCCGCCGCCATCGCTCCCGCCGTCGGCCTCCGTCTCGGGCTCGGGTGCGGGCTCGCCCTCGGCCTCCGTCTCGGGCTCGGGTGCGGCCCGGTCGGCGGCCTTCGCGTCGGGCTCCGCCTCCGTGTCGGGCTGCGCTTCGGCGTCGGGAGCGGTCTCGCCCGCCTCCGGCTCGGCCTCGGCGCCGTCTTCGGCCTCCGCCTCGGACGCGTGCTCAGCCTCGGCTCCCGCCTCGGGCTCCGCGTCAGCCTCCGGCTCCGACCCCTGCTCTGGCTCCGACCCCTGCTCTGGCTCCGACTCCTGCTCCGTGTCAGCCTCCGGCTCCGACCCCTGCTCCGGCTCCGACCCCTGCTCCTGCTCCGGCTCCGGCTCCGGCTCCGGCTCCCTGTCAGCCTCCGACTCCGACTCCTGCTCCGCGTCAGCCTCCGGCTCCGACTCCTGCTCCGGCTCCGGCTCCGGCTCCTGCTCCGACTCCTGCTCCGCGTCAGCCTCCGGCTCCGGCTCCGGCTCCGCGTCAGCCTCCGGCTCCGGCTTGGCTTCTGCCTTCGGCTCGGGTTCGGCCGGCGCGTCCTCGTCGGGGCCGGTCTCCGTGGCGCCGTCGGGCTCCGCCTCGTCTTCTTCCTCGGAATCGGCCTCCTGCTGCTGCGGTGCCTCGGCCTCTGTGTGCTTCGGGGTCTCCGAGCCGCCGGTACCGCGGGGCGTGTCCTGCGTACCGGGATCCGTTCCCGGGACCTCGGTCCCTTCCGTCTCCGAAGTCTCCGGGGTGTCCGGGGAACCGCCCGCCACCGCTACCGCCTTCATTCCTGCCCCGCCTTGCCACTCACCACCGGTCGGCCGCCGCCCGGTTCTTGCCGATACTGTCGGGCGAGGCCCCCGCAGGAGCCTCGCCGACCCGCTAGATGTGCGCCGCGTCCCGTCCGTTCCCGGAACCGGATCCTGTGACCGTCCGGTCATACTCCGGCCCCGGTCAGTGGCTCCGCCTCGCCGGACCTGCCTCGTCAAGGCAGGTCGGAGACGGTCGTGCCCGAGGGAAGCCGGAGCCCGGGAGGCAGCGCCTGCAGGCCGAACCGGGGAGGACGGGTGAAGTCGGCTGCCTGCGAGAAGTCGACGGTCGCGCCACCGAAGCGGGCGGGCGGCACCGTGACGTACACGGAAGGAAGATGGTGCTCCCGGAAATTCACCGTGCTGCCGGTGAACGTGGCACCGCCGAAGTCGACGCAGCCTTCGGAGAACTCGGCGTCCTCGAAGAGGATCTCGCCCGCCGTGAAGGCGGCGTCCCGGAAGCTGACCCGTGCGCCGGTGAAGCGGGCGCCGTCGAAGGTGACCCAGCCGCCGCTGAAGGTCGCACGATTGAAGCGGACGGAGCCACTGCGGAATTCGGCCAGCCGGAAGTAGACGCAGCTGCCTTCGGCGAAGTCGACGTCGTCGAAGATGACCTGGTCCCGGCCGTGGGCCACGAAGAGCGTCTCCACGAAGACGATGTCGCCGCCGGTGAAGCGGGCACCACGGAAGTCGGCCGCGTCCATGACGGCGCCGGTGAAGTTCAGGTCGTAACCCTGCCAGGATTCAGGGGCCTCGTCGCGCAAGTGGGCACCGATGAGCTGCAGGACGGTCTCACGGACCTTCCGTTCGCGTCGCCAGGTCGTGAGCACCTGGTCGTCGGTGGGTGGATCGGGCGCGTGCGGCATGCGCAGGTAGCCGCACAGCACGTCGATGCACATCTGGCGTTCCTGAGGCCACTCATCGGCGAGCCGTGCCATCGCGTAGGCGCCGGCCATGCGTACAGCCGACTGGTCGGCTCCGAGTTGCTCGGCAGCGGCGCCGAACCGTTCGATCAGAGCCCTCTCGTATTCCCGGGCGTCGGTGGTTTCTTGGAGATGCTGGCGTCGGTAGGCGACCACGAGTGCCACCACGCCGCCGGCTCCGGCCACGACAGCCAATGCGATCTTGACGGCGTCGTACGTTTCGCTCGGCTTGAGCGGCCCGGACACATGTACTCGAGGTGCCCCCAGCGTCAGCCACAGCAGCCCCAAGATCGTGATGGATGCGGCCGCGGCCAGCACCAGTGCCGTGACGACGTGCAGGACCAGTGGCCAGCGCATCACACCGCGCGGAGTCGGACCCCTCATCACGCCCGTTCCCCCCTTCCCGCTGTCGGCCAGCGTGGCGTACCTCCGGCACGCGCACCAGAGGGCCGGACCGTCGCCGGGGCCGGCCCGGCCGGGCGACCGACGGGTGATCGGCCGTCAGGCTCCTTTGTCAGTGGGTCCTCCTAGTGTGGAGACATCACTCGGGGAGCTCGGAGAAGGAGCAGAAACATGTCCGCGAACAAGATCCAGCACAAGGTGAACCACGTAGCGCTGGTAGTGGACTGTTCGGGTTCGATGCGTCAGCACCAGAGTCAGCTCATCCGTGTCGTGGACGAGTTCGTGGCGGGCCTGAAGGCCGAGTCCGACAGCCTCGGTCACGAGACCCGGATCAGTCTCTACTCCTTCGACCACAGGGTGGAGAACCTGGTCTGGGACATGGACGTGAAACATCTGCCGTCCATGCGGGGTCTGTACAAGGTCAACAACGGCGCCACCGCCCTCATCGAGGCCTCTCTGAAGTCACTGGACGACCTGGGCCACATCTGGGAGGAGTACGGCGAGCACAGTTTCCTCCAGATCGTGGTGACGGACGGCGAGGAGAACGCCTCCGGCGGCGACCGGCGGCACGACGGCGACATGGCCATCCTCGGCCCCTGGCTCGACAAGATCGCGGCGAAGATGGGTGCGCTTCCGGGCCACTGGACCTCCGCGATCCTCGTTCCGAACTCCCTGGCGAAGCGAACCGCCCAGAACTACGGCTTCCCGGCGGGGAACATCGCCATCTGGGACGCGGATTCCCAGGAGGGTGTCGAAGAGGCGATCGGTACCGTGCGCGCCGCCGCCACCAGCTTCCTCCGCGGCCGCGAGAAGGGCGTGCGCGGTACGAAGAACCTGTTCGCGGTCGGCCAGGACATCTCGGTCGACGACGTGCGGGCGAACCTCGAACCGGTCCCGGCCGACAAGTACCGGCTCCTGAAGGTCGACACGGAGGTCGAGATCCGGTCCTTCGTCGATTCGCACCCGGGCGTGACGTACGAGCGCGGCTCGTGTTACTACCAGCTGGGCACCCGGGTCCAGGTTCAGCCCGACAAGGAAGTCATCGTCGTCGAGAAGGACACGGACCGCGCCTACACGGGCGACGCGGCACGCAGCCTCCTGTTCGGCACCGGCGTCCAGGGGACCGTCTCCGTGAAGGCGGGGCGCAATCCCAAGCTGGAGGTGTACGTGCAGAGCCGTTCGGTGAACCGGAAGCTCAAGCCGAAGACGCGCCTGCTGATCATGCTCTGAAACGAGGGGGAGGGCGGCGCCCTCAGCCGGTGTGGAGGATGCGGAAGCGGTCGGGTTCCGCCGGGTCGCGGTCGACGACCTGGACCGGCGTCCAGGCCCATTGCCAGACGCTGATGCCCGGTGTGCGGGAGAACCGGATCGGGCCGCGCGTGCCTTCGACGGCAACGCCCGGCCAGGAGGGGGCAGTGCGCTTCCTGTCCGCGCCGTTGGAACGCAGCACCTCGGCGAGTACGGCGACCGTGTCGTAGCCCTCGAAGGCGACGAAGGAGGGCGCTTCGCCCAGCCGTTCCCGCAGGGCCGTCCCGACGCGTGCACCGAGTGGGCCGGGGTGCTCGGGCAGGTAGCGCAGGAACGGGATCGCGGCGCCGTCGTCGCCCAGCAGCGTCGCCCATTCGGCGAACTCCGGCTGCCCGGCCGGAGCACCGATCAGGATCTCGGCGAGGCGCTGGTCGCGGCGGACGGACTCGACGATCGGCACGGCCGGCTCCGGGTGGCCGACCAGCAGGAGGAGTGCTGTCGCGCCGTTGTCGACGAGTTCGTCGCACAACGCCGCGGGGGTGAGCGCGCTCATGTCGAGTTCGACGACGGTGCCGCCGCGTGGAGCGAGGTGGTCCCGCAGGATGCGGGCCCCGGAGGCCCAGTAGACACTCGGCTGGGCTGCCACGGCGATGCGACGGTGGCCGGCGCCGAGGAGGAAGTCCGCGTAGATCTGCCAGCCGTGGGACTGCGCCGGGGCGAGGCGTGCGACCCACTGCGTCGGCTGTTCTGTGAGCGCGTCGAGCACCGCTGACGAGCAGAGGAACGGCAGGCCGAGGGCGTCGGCCCTGGCGGCAGCGGCGCGGGCGACGACGCTGTGGTACTCCCCCGCCAGGGCGGCCACGCCCAGGCGGGCCAATTCGTCCACGGCCGCCGCGGCCCTCGGGGGATCGGCCGCGGTGTCCCGGACCACCAGCTCGAGCGGTCGCCCGAGGATCCCGCCGGCGTCATTGACTTCGCGGACGGCCAACTCGAGTCCGGCGAGCAGGTGTCGGCCTGCCTCGACCCAGCCGGGCCGGGTCAGCGGAACGAGAGCGCCGATCCGGACGGCTGATCCGTCGGTCCGCTCCGCTCCGGGTGGCGATGGGGGCGTGTGCATACGGTGGCTTCTCCCGAGAGGCGGCGTGATCTTTCGGCCGGACGGGGACGCTACCAGCGGTGCGAGGCCGCCGGTCGGGCACTGCCCGGGGCACGCGGCACGGCAGGCGTCAGGCTGCCGGGCTCCGCCAGACCGTCATGTCCACGGACACGAAGTTGGGTACGCCCTTCACGTGTACGGTCGACTTGATCTGGATCACGAGCAGCGCGATGTCCCCCGACGGGTTCCTGACGCAGATCTCGCTGCCGAGCGCCACCGCGGCCAGCGGAACGTTTCGGGAGCCGTTCACCGTGAGGGCCCGGCACTCCTCGAGGGAGCCGCTCGGCTCTCCGTACAGCAGGGTCATCAGGCTCGAGTCGCTCTCCAGAACGCAGTCCCGCTCCGTGCACTTCAGGCGGATGTCGCCCGTGCGGTCCTCGTGCCGGACCGGGTCCTTGAGGCTGATGGAGTTCTTCTCCTCCAGCATCAGCATGGTGTGGGGAACGGGCTTCGGTGGCTGGGGCGTGCTTGCGGATCCGGAGGCGGACGCGGATCCGGAGGTGGATCCGGAGCCGGAAGCGGCCGGCTTCCCGTCGGCGGCCGCTGAACCGGCCGGGCCTGACGGGGTCTTGTGGGCTGCCGCGGACGGGTTGACCGAGTCGGCCGCGGTCGCCGCCCGGTCGCGCTGTCTGTCCGTCGCGTCCATGACCGTCCAGGCCAGCCCCGTCAGCACGAGTGCCCCTGCCGTCACCGCCGCGGCTGCGATCAGCGCGGTACGCCGCCTGCGCGGCTGCCGTTCCTGCGGCTCGTCCGGCGCCGACCGGGCGACCAGCGGCAGGGTGTGCACCGGGGTGGGATCCGGGACCGGCGCCGGAATCGTCACCTCCGGCCCTGTCACCTCCCGCCAGACGGCCGGGCCGCCGCCCCCGTCGGCGTCCTCGCCCAGCCGCTGCCGGCACCACGCCACGATCTCCGCCGGGGTGGCCCGCTCCTCCGGATCGGCGGCCAGGCACCGGGCGACCAGCGGGCGCAACGGCTCCGGCAGCCGGGAGAGATCGGGGTCGGAGTGCACGATCCGGAACAGGACGCTCACGGCGGGGCCGTCCCCGTACAGCGGCTCGCCCAGCGCGGCGAACGCCGCCGTCTGGCCCAGCGCGAAGACGTCGGTGGCTGCCGTGACCTCGCCCGCCGACGCCTGTTCGGGGGCCATGTACTGGGGCGTGCCGATGGCGGTGCCCGTCGCGGTGTGTGCGGTGGTGCCGGACGCCAGCGAGATGCCGAAGTCGATGACACGGGGCCCGTCGGCGGCCAGGAGCACGTTCGACGGCTTCAGGTCCCGGTGCACGATGCCCGCACCGTGAATCGCCTGGAGGGCTTCGGCCACCCCCGCCACCAGCCACAGCACCGCGGGTACCGGCAGCGGCCCGCGCTGGGCGACGGCGTCCGCGAGCGAGGGCCCGGGCACGTAGAGGGTGGCGAGCCAGGGCGGCACCCCGTCCGCTTCGGCATCGATCAGCTCGGCGGTGTACGCCCCCCGGACCCGTCTGGCCGCTTCCACCTCGCGGCGGAACCGCCGCCGGAACGCCGGATCCTCGGACAGCTCCGGCCGTACCACTTTGATCGCGACGGGGCGGCCGCCCCGCGTGTACGACAGGTAGACCCGGCCCATGCCACCCGCACCGAGCCGGGCCACGAGGCGGTAGTCGGCCACCGACGGCGGATCGTCCGCCTGCAACGGCTGGAACACCTCGGTCGCACTGTTCATCGGTTCCCCCCCGATCCCTGATCAACCGATGAGTTGATCAACATCACCCTAAGCGCCGGGCGGGGCCGGGAACGGCGGGGATGCGGAGGGAAGGCCTACCGGGGCCGCCGCTGTCGGCTCCGTGACCGCGGCAGGGGTCCGTGGTGTCCCCAAGTATCGCATTCACGTTCAATCCATTGCAACGAACACGCACACCTTGTTGCGTTAGATTCAGGAGCATTGCAACGATTTCCAGGCTTTCACCTGCGGTGATGCTCGTTTTGCGCAACGAACCTGTTGCCGGATCCATGAATGCAACGTAGCTTTTCCATCATCAGAAACAGCGGGCCGAGTGGGCGCGCTACTCGAACAGGAGAGAACCTTGCAGAAGTTCGACACCCCCGCCGCCAGCTCCACCGTCCTCGACATCCCCGCCGGACGCATCCGGTTCATCGCCGCCGACCGGGACAACACCACGGTCGAGATCCTGCCCGCCGACGCTTCCAAGAGCCGCGACGTGAAGGCCGCCGAGGAGACCACCGCCACCTACGTCGACGGCGTCCTGCGCATCGAGGCCGCTCCGGCCAAGAACCGGGTCCTCGGCTCTTCCGGATCCATCGAAGTGACCGTCCAGCTGCCCGCCGGCTCCCGTATCGAGGCGAAGGTGGCCAGCGGTGAGTTCCGGGGCGTCGGGCGCCTCGGCGACGTCACCTTCGAGGGCGCACAGGCCACGGTCAAGATCGACGAGGTCGCAAGCGCCCGCCTGACCCTCATGGCCGGCGACGTCTCGCTCGGCCGCCTGGGCGGGGACGCGCAGATCAGCACCCAGAAGGGCGACCTCCACATCGCCGAGGCCGTGCGCGGCACCGTCACGCTGCGCACGGAGCAGGGTGAGATCACGGTCGGTGCCGCCCGCGGTGTCTCCGCCTCCCTCGACGCCGGCACCACCTACGGCCGGATCCGCAACTCGCTCCAGAACAGCGAAGGCGTCACCGGTCTGAACATCCACGCCAGCACCAACCACGGCGACATCACCGCCCGCAGCCTCTGACCCGCAGCCGCCACAAGGGAGCGACCATCATGACCGGCTTGGCCATCGCGGCGAACGGGCTGCGCAAGTCCTACGGTGACAAGAGCGTGCTGGACGGCATCGACCTGAACGTTCCGCAGGGGACGATCTTCTCCCTCCTCGGGCCGAACGGTGCCGGGAAGACCACGGCCGTCAAGATCCTCTCCACCCTCATCACCCCCGACGCCGGCGAGATCCGGGTCGGCGGCCACGACCTGGCCGCCGATCCGCAGGCGGTGCGCGCGGCGATCGGTGTCACCGGACAGTTCTCCGCCGTGGACGGGCTGATCACCGGTGAGGAGAACATGCTCCTCATGGCCGACCTGCACCACCTGTCCAAGAGCGAGGGACAGCGGGTCACCGCCGAACTCCTGGAGCGCTTCGACCTGGTGGAGGCCGCGAAGAAGCCGGCCGCCAGCTACTCCGGCGGCATGAAGCGCCGCCTCGACATCGCCATGACCCTGGTCGGCAACCCCCGGATCATCTTCCTCGACGAGCCCACCACCGGCCTCGACCCCCGCTCGCGCCACAACATGTGGCAGATCATCCGCGAACTGGTCACCGGCGGCGTCACCGTCTTCCTCACCACCCAGTACCTCGAGGAAGCCGACCAACTCGCCGACCGCATCGCCGTCCTCAACAACGGCAAGATCGCAGCCGAAGGCACCGCCGAGGAACTCAAGCGGCTGATCCCCGGCGGACACGTCCGGCTCAGGTTCTCCGAACCGGCCTCGTATCAGAGCGCCGCCGCCGCGCTGCGCGACGGGATCCGGGACGACGAGGCGCTCGCCCTGCAGATCGCCAGCGGCGGCAGTCAGCGCGAACTGCGCACCATCCTCGACCGGCTCGACGCCGCCGGCGTCCAGGCGGACGAGCTGACCGTGCACACCCCCGACCTGGACGACGTCTTCTTCGCCCTGACCGCCACCAGCATCCCCGCCCAGAACCAGCCGAAGGGGTCCGTCCGATGAGCTCCCTCTCCCTCGCCGTTCGCGACTCGTCCACGATGCTGCGCCGCAATCTGCTGCACGCGCGCCGCTACCCGTCGCTGACGCTGAACCTGCTGCTCACCCCGGTCATGCTCCTGCTGCTCTTCGTCTACATTTTCGGCGGCGCGATGAGCGGAGGCATCAGCGGCGGCGGAGACCGCTCCGCATACATCGCCTACATCGTTCCCGGCATCCTGCTCATGACCATCGGCAGCACCGTCATCGGCGCCGCCGTATCCGTCTCCACCGACATGTCCGAAGGCATCATCGCCCGCTTCCGCAGCATGGCCATCCACCGCGGATCCGTCCTGATCGGACACGTCGTCGGCGGTGTCCTGCAATCCCTCGCCAGCGTCGTCCTCGTGGGCATCGTCGGCGTGGCCATCGGCTTCCGGTCCCACGACGCCACGGCCCTGGAATGGCTCGCCGCGTTCGGGCTGCTCGCGCTCTTCGCCCTCGCCCTCACCTGGATCGCCATCGGCATGGGCATGGCCAGCCCCAACGCCGAGGCCGCCAGCAACAGCGCGATGCCGCTGATCCTCCTCCCCCTGATCTCCAGCGCGTTCACCCCGATCGCTTCGATGCCGGGCTGGTTCCAGCCGATCGCCGAGTACCAGCCGTTCACGCCCGTCATCGAGACGCTGCGCGGACTGCTGCTCGGCACCGAGATCGGCCACAACGGCTGGCTCGCCCTCGGCTGGTCCATCGCCCTCATCGCACTCGGCTACCGCTGGTCCACCGCGTCCTTCAACCGCGATCCCAAGTAACGGCCATGACGGCGCGTCCCCGCCCCAGGGCGGCGTGCACCGGCACCGCGCCGGCGCACGCCGCCCTCGCGGCATTCCCGGCCGTCCAGCGGCTGTACGGGTTCTCCAGCGGACCGCGAGCACCCTTCGAGGACAGAGCGTGATGCTCGGGTCATGAGCTCCGATACGGACGGGCGCAAGCCCTCGCGGGGCATCGAAACTGCCCGCCGGCGCCCCATCCCCCGAGGGCACCGGCGGGCTTTCGCTCTGCCCGCTGCCGGTTCGGTCGGTGTGATCGGCGGGGGCCGCGTTGCCGGCACAGACGAAGGGACTCACCGACCATGAACAACACGTGGTTCCGGCGCTTCACCACGACCACGACCACGGGAAACGGGCCGCGCCTCTTCTGCTTCCCGCACGCGGGAGGCTCCGCGACGGCGTACGTGCAGCTGGCGCGTACCCTGCCTGCCGACTTCGACGTGGTGTCCGTGCAGTACCCGGGGCGCCAGGACCGGTACCACGAGGAGCCGTTCACGGCCGTGGCCCCGCTCGTCGAGGCAGTGGCCGAGGAGCTGGCCCACGAACTGGCCGCGGACCCCGGGCGGCCGTACGCCCTGTTCGGCCACAGCATGGGCGCGCTCGTCGCGTTCGAGACGGCCCGGCTGCTCGTCGCCCGGGGCGGTCTGCCGGGTCCCCAGCGGCTGTTCCTCTCCGGCCGGGGCGCGCCGCAGCCCGGCACCAGCTCCCAGTACGACTTCTACGAGGACGCCGACGTGCTGGCCGAGCTGCGCAGGCTGGGCGGCACCGACCAGTCGATGCTCGACAACCCCGAAGTCCTGGAGCTGGTACTGCCGGCGCTGCGAGCCGACTACCGGGCCCTCGCCGCGTACGACTGGCGCGGGGGCGAGCCGCTCGCCGCTCCGATCACCACCCTGATCGGGGACAGCGACCCGATGGTGACGGTCCAGGAGGCCGGGACGTGGCGCGAGCAAACCAGCGGTGACTTCGAGCTGAAGGTCTACCCCGGCGGCCACTTCTACCTCGTCGACCAGGTCGACCAGGTCGCTACGGCCGTCACCGAGGGGCTGCTCGCCTCCAGCGTCGCTGCCTGACCGCGCTTTCCCGGCCGGCCGCCGCCGTGCCCGGGTGTGGCGGAGAAACCCGGGGGGGGGGGGGGGGGGGCCCCCCCCCCCCCCGAGGGCGTTTGTTTTCCCTCCATCCCCCACAGGCGTGTCCTACCCGTGGGGTCTGCGCCCCACCTAGGCACAGGGAAGCATG
>NZ_JBVIGX010000037.1:42958-63405 GCF_055570595.1 Streptomyces sp. NPDC031132 | reverse complement strand
ACGGGTCTTGCCGATGCGTCGGGTCACATTCAGCCGTTCACGAGCAGTTACACGGTGCCCGCGAGTGCCGGTTGGGACTGGAACGCGATTCAGCTGCACGCGGGTGATCTGAATGGTGACGGTCGGTCGGATGTGGCGATGGTCTACCGCCATGCGGATACGTCGATCGCTTTCTACAGCTCCTTCACCAGTGCGTCGGGTGCCTTTGGTGAGTTCACCGAGGGGTACAAGGTTCCTGCGGGGAACTGGGACTGGGCGTCGATGAAGTTGGTGTCTGGTGACTTCAATGGTGACCGGCGCATGGATATGGGCATGATGTACCGGTTTGGTGATGGCTCGATCAAGATGTTCACGGGTCTTGCCGATGCGTCGGGTCACATTCAGCCGTTCACGAGCAGTTACACGGTGCCCGCGAGTGCCGGTTGGGACTGGAACGCGATTCAGCTTCCGTAGCCGAGTCTGCCGCAAGGCAAGGCACCAGTGAGATCCCTGCCGGGCCCGTCACGACCATCAGCCGCGAGGTGCTGGTCGCGACGGGCCCGGCCTCATGTGCCGACCCATGACGGGGCGGCGCGCTCCGTAGGCGACCTGCCGGAACCGGCCCGGTGGCATCCGTTGGCCTACTGTGTTTTCGGCCCCGTGGGGGAAGATCTTGCGGCGCCGCCGCGAGAGGGTTGATCCCTGCGGTCTCCGGGTGCCTCCAGGCGGGCGACCATCTCCGCCCGGGCGGTTCGGGTGGATCAGGTCCATCCGAGTTCGGTGTACGGGCGGCCGGCCCGGATGCCCTCGATGGCGGCCCGGGTGTAGGGGACGACCGGGTGGGGGAGAGCGTCGGCGGGCCACCAGCCCCAGGACACGCAGCGGTCGGGCTCGCGCACCGCGGGCGTGCCCCGCCACTGCCGCGCGCGAAAGACCAGCTGCATCCGTGGTTGCCCGCCGGGCTCGTCGACGACGTTCACGAGGTGGGCCAGTTCCACGTCTTCCGGATCGATGACCAGGCCGGCCTCCTCCGCCGCCTCCCTCACTAGGCAGGCGACAGCCGATTCCTGCTCGCAGTGCAAGGCGAGGAAGTGATGGGTGGAGCCCGCGTACGCGGAGTCCGGATGGCGCAGACCGAGCAGGACCTGACCGCCCTGTTCGAGGTAGAGGTGGACGCCGACGATGTGCGGGACGCTTCCGCTGCCGGCCTGTGATTCGGGACGCTGTTCCGGCACGGCCGGTGGGGTCTTCTCCGCAGCCGCCCCGGCACGGGAGGGGACATCGGGGCGTGCGGCGGCGTGTTGGCGGACCAGGTCGAGGGTGGAGGGGCTCAGGCGCAGCCGGGGCATCGTCTCCAGGTGGAACCAGGCGAGCATGACGCCTTCGGTGAGGTGGAGGCTGGCGGGGTCGCCGTTCCACCGGCCGGCGAAGACCTGAACCGGCACGGTCAGGCCGTCGGTGCCGGTGGCCAACTCCAGGTTGAAGGCCTCCAGTACGGGCAGCTCGAGCCCGGCTTCCTCCCGCAGCTCGCGGCGGACCGTGTCCTCCAGGCCGGCGTCTCCCGGTTCGCGGCCGCCGCCCAGCAGGGACCAGGCCCCCGGCTCCCAGATCACCGACGCCCGCGACCGCGGAACCTGGAAGCCGCCCGCACCCGAGCAGCGCTCCAGCCGCAAGACACGACCCAGCCGACTGCGCCCGCCGAGCACCGATGCCCCCGTCTGTACCTGTGGGAAGCACCCCTGGTCCTGGTCCTGGTCGCTGCGCAGCAGTAACCAGGCCAACGCCACCGTCCGGGGTGCGAACGAGCCCGCAGGGACGCTGTTCTTCGGACACCGCGCGAACGAATGCGTGTGGGTCGCCCAACCGCACTCCCTCGAGGCCGACCAGGAGAGTCCGGCGCCGGAGTCGATCCGGATCACCGCCACCGAAGCGGGCGTCCTGCAGACCTTCCCCGCCGACTACCCCTGGGTCGGCAACAAGGGGCAGGCCTTCTCCCAGATCGGCAACGCCGTCCCGCCCCTGCTGGCCGCCCACCTGCTGGCCCCACACCTCGGCAAGACCCTCGCCCGCTCCGACTTCACCCTGGCCGCCTAATGCCCAACCCCGCCTCGAAACAGGAAGATTTATTCCTGGACGACGTACCGCCGGACCCGCCCGTCCGGTTCGCCGAACAAGCCCTCCTCGGCGCGGTCATCCTCGAGCCTCTCCGGATCAAGGCGCTCGGCCCGCTCGGCCCAGAGCACTTCAGCATCGCGATGCATGGCGCCCTGTTCGCGGCAATGAGCGCGCTCATTCCGCCGGCCCCGAAGATCCACGCCCGGGCACCGGTGTGGATCACCGCCCTCCTCGACCGCGCCCGGCCTCACGCCCGCGGACTGACCGCCTCCTACCTCCACACCCTGACCGACGCCTGCCCCAACCCCAGCCACGCACCCGCCTACGCGCAGATGATCGTGGCCAACAGAGCCCGCCTCACCGTCCGGGCCGCCGCCGGGCGCCTCATCCAAGCAGCCACCGATCCCGTGCCGGACCCCGCCGCACACGTCCTGGACCGTGCCGACGCGGTCGCCGCCGTCCTCGACGCCCTCGCAGGGCACTTCCCCTCACACCCCGGCTCCCTCCCCCGCACCGTGCTGCCGCCCCCACCGACCCGGGACACCGGAACCGAGACCGATACCGCCGGGGAGGAAAGCTACTGCTGTCGACGGCGGCCGCGCGCCCCGCCTCCCTGCCTGACATGAGGTGGCTGAGGCCCGAGGACTTCACCGTCCCCCTTAACGGCATCCTGTACCGGTGCATGGCCTCGCTGGCCTACCGGGGCGATCCGATCGACGCGGTAACGGTGCTCTGGGAAGCACAGCACCACGGCCTCCTCGCCTCCGGAACAACCGCCGCGGAGGTGCTGGACATACTCGCCACCCCGGCCGGCTCGTCGGAGCACTGGGGAAAGCAGATCCTGCAACGCTCCCTCCTCCACCAGGCCCACACCAGCAGCGCGCGCCGGGGCCTGCCACCCCACGCGTTACCCCACCTGCGGTACCCACGCGGGCCTCCCGATAGAGCACCCCCCGAGCGGGCCCGGGCAGAGAAACCGCCAGCCGGGGCCACGACCCCACCCCCCCCCCCCTCCCCCCCCCCCCCCCCCCCCCCCCCCCCCCCCCCCCCCCCCCCCCCCCCCCCCCCCGGCGCCGGAATCGAGTCCCATGCCCCAGCCCGACCTCAGCTAGGCTCACATCCTCCTCGCCCGCCACCCCGACCACAGCAGCGCCGTGACCGCCGCCCTCGCCGGCCCCGAGACCAGCCGGAACCTCGCACGCACCGCGTTGTCCAACTGCGGCTTCCGCCAGATCGACCTTGGGACCTCGTCCTGGCCCGCATCGACCACGACGAGCCCTACTACGCCGACAAGGCCACGCAAACTCTGCGCGACGCGGGCGCGACGGTGGAGATCACCCCGCCCCTCCAGACGGAGATCGACACCGAGTGGAAGTACGGCGACTACCCCATGCCCTACCTAGATCGGGACGAGATCCGGGACGTGAGCGCCGAAGCCCAGCGGATCCACGACGACATCGCCTCCGGCCACCTCACCATCCACCTCCATGCCCACGACGGATGGACCACCGTCGCCGTCGGCACCTACCAAGACGGCAAGAGCGTCTACGTCCACGGCGAGGACTACCTCCGCCAAGAAGTCACGGATTACGAATCCGAGGCAGAGGCAGTGGCGGACTTCCAGCGCCAGCACTCTGTCGCCGTCCGCCCTGGACCAGCCCCCCTCACCGACATCGAGCGCGCCGCCCGCCGAAGCCCTCGCCACACGCTCCTCTGAGCCGCCTGTACCCGACCCCACCCAGAGCATCTCGCCCAACAGGCCAGCGCCGGAAACGGTGCCCACGTACGCCGCCGACCCCGGCGACCACGAAGCCCTCCTGGTCGACTTCTTCGCCAAGCACGAGGAATGGGGCAAGTGGCGGCCTCACGACGAGACCACCATCGCCGGCCACGAGTCGCTGACCCTGCGCATCGAGTTCCTCCACGAAGCACTGCACGGCGACGACGCCTGGACGATCGCCGCTTACGAGTCCCCGTGGGCGAGCGCCTCTGGCACGCCACCGTCACCCCCCACCCCCCCGGTCGAGATCATGCGCGTCCTGCTCGACAGCCTCAGCACGGAAGACAGCTGGGGCAGGGCCACCACACCCCGGTCAAAGAAGAAGCCCTCGCCGAAGCGTCCCGCCCCCTAGACGACGCCGGCTGGCCCCTGAAGGTCGGAGCCCGAGTGATCGACTGGGCCGCCCCCACCCCCCAACAGCGCGGCAGGCCTGCGCTTCGACACCCTCATCAAGCAGGGAAGCGACCTTCCGGCCTGGACCATCTGGGGCGGCAACACCGCCGACAGCCCGACTTGGGCCATATGCCTCTCGACGCACGCCCCCACGGCACTCATCCAGGACATCACCTTCGAGCTCGCACACGGCCACAGCCATCGACAGCCCCGGCGCTCCGCCGCCGCCGTGCCCCACATGCCGACTCTGGCGGCTCCGGCCCGTCCCTCGGCATCATCGCCCCGACCGGCGCCCAGACGTTGAATCCCCAGCCGCCGGACGTCGGTCGCCCTGACAAGGTGGCTGCCCCGCAGCGGGGGGTGACGCAGGCGCCCGGGGTGTCTCGATGAGAGGGCAGGGCCTGCCGTGTTGGGCGGCCGAAAATCGCAGTGATCACTTCGTCGTGTCCCCTACCCTGCCGGACACCACCAGCCTTGCAGGACGAGGACTCCCAGGTGACAAGAAACCCCGCTGTACGCCCGGAAGTCATCGACTTCTACACCCGCTCCGACGAAGCCGCACGACTGCACGCGACTGCCGCAGGCGCCCTGGAGCTCGCACGCACCCGCGAGTTACTCCGCCGCCACCTACCACCCGCTCCGGCCCGCGTCATCGATGTCGGTGGCGGCCCCGGGGCCCACGCCCGCTGGCTCGCCGAAGACGGCTACACCGTTCACGTCGTGGACCCCGTGCCCAAGCACGTCAGCCAGGCCAGCCGCCTTGACGGCGTGACAGCCGAGGGGGGCGACGCCCGCGCCCTCACCGCCGCAGCCGATTCGTACGACGTGGTGCTACTCCTCGGTCCCCTCTACCACCTCCACGACAAGGCCGACCGGTTCTCCGCGCTGGTCGAAGCTGCCCGCGTCGCCTACTTCCAGACCTCAGACGAACTCCGCGAGGAAATCACCGAAGCGGGACTGGCCGACCCCACCCTGTATGGCGTCGAGGGACCCGGATGGGTGGCGGTCAAGGCCATCGAGAAGTACACCGCCACAAACCTCTTGGACACGGCGATGTACGACGCCGCCCTCGCCGCAGCTCGGCTCGCGGAACCGCACGCAGCGCTCACCGATGCCTCTGCCCACATCCTTGCCATCACCCAGTCCTGAACTCCCGTGTCAGCACGACCAAACAGGAGGCGCCGGCGGATGGACTCTGTGCATCCGCCGACAGGCGGCCGGGCCTGTGTTCCGACAATGGGCCCAACCACCTGGGCGATGCGAGCCGCAGACGTCGGGAAGGCAAGCTCTTCCGCTCCCGGATGAACCCAGTGTGGCCAGGTCCTTCCCCGTGTACTGGTGTACCGGACCGGCTCGAGGGGAGCACCGGCCACGGTGGCGGCGGAAACCCGCGCCAGCGGAAGGGGGGTTCGCATGTCGTTGATCCAACTGTTCGCCGGACTGATTGCCGTGCTGGCGGGAATCGTGGGATGGCAGATGTACCGCTACCCGGGCGGATGGGAGTTCGCGTTCTCCGAGGCTCACCACGAAGACCGGCAGGACCTGTACGCCGCCCGTAGGACCCTGCGCTCTCTGAAGGTGAAGGCCGGCACCGATCTCGCCTCCGCCCGCGCCCGACTGGCCTGGGCCGAGCAGACTCACCGACAGCGTGTCGACCGGGCGCATCGCGTGCTAAACGCGTTGCTCACCCCCGACCGCGGCGAGCAACTCGCCGTGCTGGGACCGCTCTCCCTATACGAGCACGAACTGCACATCGGAACGGAGCGACTACCCCTCGCGGGAATCGCCGCGCACTGTGAGCCTGCCCGTTCGGGCAAGAAGGCATACCTATATGTCACTCACCCTGACGGCCAATCCGACCTCCACCCGGTGGATACCGACTACCCCGAGGAGGCTGTCCGCCAGTTCAGCGTCCGTCTTCAAAATGCCATCGCCGCTGGCAGCAAACTCCACAAGCAACGCTCCCACGCGATCAAGAAGGCAGAAGAAGCTCTGGAGACAGTACGCGCAGACACATCTGCGGTGGATTCTGCCCGCCAGGCAGTGGACACCATAGCCACCAAACACCGCGAAGACACCCGCGTGGAGACAGCACAAGCCGACCTCGAAGCCGCCCGCGACCGGTGGGAAGAGACGACGGGACGCCGCCCCCACTGATTCCAAGACCTCAGCCCAGGCGGCAAGCCCCCCACGGTGCGGCGCGGAACGTAGCAGCGAAACCCCGGTCAGCCAAACCGGGAATTGGCGGGATCATCAGAGATCCACCGCCACTCCTGCCCCAGCCACCGGAAGGCACCGCTACGCCGCACCCCGCAACTTCCTTCTCGCCCTCAAGCAGCCGACAGCCCAGCCCAGCCGGGCTATGCCAGCGCGTAGCTCTGGCGGAAGTACTCGACCGCACGCTCCAGTTCGCGTTCGGACGGAAGCGTGAGTTCCAGGTCGCCCGTGCCGTGGTGGCCGAGCCCCGTCACGTCACGCGCGAAACCCGGCACGAGGTTGACCATCGCCGGGTCGGCCTTTAGGTAGACCAGAAGCTTGGTCTTCATAGGCGGGACCAAGCACGCGTAGTTCTGCATACGCCGGTACGCGGTGTAGGTCTGGTTCGAGACCTTCGTGAGGCCCTCACCGAGCCCGAGCAGCACCTCGCGACCGCCGTGGCCAGCTCCGCCATGGCCCCAGCCTCCGTCGCGGTCCGCTGCGCCTTCGCCGTACCCCGACTCCCGCTCCCAGCCTTCGGCGCCGCGGCACGGCCGGCGAAGGAGGCCACCGTCTCAAGGCCGACGTACTCGCTGCCGACTCCCGCGTCGGTTCCGCGCTTGTACTCGACGATCACCGGTGCGCCGTTCTCGTCGATGCCCAACGAGTCGATCCGGCCGCCGTGAACCGGACCGGTGCTGACTTCGCTCGCCAGGAACCGGACCCCGAGCATGGTCTGCATGTGCCCCTCGACGAGGTCCTGCACATCGGCTTCGACCTCAGCCAGACGCGGCGCAACCTCGGTCACGCCGCTTTCCGTGTTGAACAGCTTCAGGCCCGACACCTCCCCCTCCGTACCGACCTACCGCCGACACACAGGCAGCCAGATCTATTTCCGGCACGCAGGATGCCTGGGAGCCCGGCCACGATCGTCACCGTGCGTAGCTGGACCCAAGTCTATGAATCCGGGCCGGGTTGGCGCCTCGGCAAGTACGACGGGCATGAAGAAGCCGCCTTCCGCACCAGGACTTCACCCTGGCGTGGAAGGCGGCTTCTTCATGCTGCCGCCCCATCAGGAAGAACGCTGGGCGTGCGTCACGAGCGTCGAAGCTGCGTCAAGATATCGCCCACAACACCCACAGTGCACATAACGAACACTGCCCTAACCTACAGGTCAAGGGCCCTTCCAATGGGCTCAAGGATCGCGACACACTCGACATGATGGGTCATCGGGAACAGGTCGGAGCTCACCCGAGTGTCGGCCAAGCCGCCATGAACCGATCTTCAATCCCCGTCATCGGCGTCTTCACGCCGGCGAGTTCGTGGGCAGATCAGTGTCGTCGCCCCCGGTCCGCTGCGAGACCTCATCGCGCTCGATGCAAGCCGGGGTCTCCTCCCCCTCGCATCGCCCGCCTGGCACACAGCGCGCCCCCTCAAGCCCGAAAACTCTCCGCCGACTCGGCGTGGCGTACACCCCCCGCCGGGCACGAAGTGACGCTACAGGGCGGAGCCGGCGGCCGCTGATCGCCATTCCCCTTTATCCCATTCGACACCTACCCGCTCACGCTCTACGCAGCGTAACCAGCACCGAACCAGCACGGGGCGGGTTGCGAGGGGTGCTGACGTGGGATTTCAGGTGTCGTCCAACCAGCACCGAACCAGCACGGGAACCAGCACCGCACCCCCAAATTGGTCTCAACTCTGCAATTCCGGCAGGGCCCCACGACCCCGTTCCGGAGGGCTTCCGGGCCATCGTCCGCGTTGTGTGGTGCGCGGGCACACCAGTCGCGGCCTGATTGTGATGGCAGGCCACATATGCCGCCGACCTGCGGACTTCTACGGTGTGGCCACACCCGACGTCCCGCAGACACCCTGGAAGTGGTGCACATGGTCTCCCCCGGAACCGCCCCCGACGCTCCATCCGGAATCCGGCGGATCGTCGCCGCCAGTCTCATCGGGACCACCATCGAGTGGTACGACTTCTTTCTCTACGGCACCGCCGCCGCGCTGGTGTTCAACAAGCTGTTCTTTCCCACCGGCGATCCGTTGACCGGGACTCTGATCGCCTTCATCACCTACGCCATCGGGTTCCTGGCCCGGCCGCTCGGCGGGGTGGTGTTCGGGCACTTCGGGGACAAGGTCGGGCGCAAGAAGCTGCTCGTGCTGAGCCTGCTCATGATGGGCGGGGCCACCTTCGCGATGGGGTTGCTGCCCACGTACGCGAGCATCGGCGTCGGGGCTCCCGTGCTGCTCACCGTCCTGCGGCTGGTGCAGGGGTTCGCGCTCGGCGGCGAGTGGGGCGGGGCCGTGCTCATCGTCTCCGAGCACGGCGGGGCAGAGCACCGCGGGTTCTGGGCCTCCTGGCCGCAGTCCGGGGCTCCGGGCGGGAACCTGCTGGCCACCGGGGTGCTCGCGCTGCTCGCCGGGGTGCAGTCCGATGCCGCGTTCCTGGCGTGGGGCTGGCGCGTCCCCTTCCTGCTCTCCGGTGTCCTGGTGATGGTCGGGCTGTGGATCCGGCTGTCCGTCTCCGAGTCCCCCGTGTTCCTCGCCGCGCAGGCCGCCCGGGAGGGGCGCAAGGACGAGGCACCCGTCGTCCAGGTGTTCCGCCGCAGCCTGCGCCAGGTGCTGACCGCCATCGGCACTCGGTTCGGCGAGAACATTTCCTACTACGTGCTGACCTCCTTTCTGCTCGTCTACGTCACCGTGCACTTGGGGCTGCCCAAGAGCACCGCGCTGAACGCCGTGCTGATCGGTTCGGCCGTCCACTTCGTCACCATCCCGGCCTGGGGCGCGCTCTCGGACCGGATCGGCCGACGTCCCGTGACGCTGATCGGTTCGGTCGGCATGGCCCTGTGGGCCTTCGGGTTCTTCGCACTCGTCGACTCGAAGTCCTTCGCCGTCATCACCCTGGCCGTCACCGCCGGGCTGCTCCTGCACGGTGCGATGTACGGGCCCCAAGCGGCCTTCATCTCCGAGATGTTCGACACCGACGTGCGCTACTCCGGTGCCTCGATGGGCTCGCAGCTCGCCTCGATCGTCGCCGGAGCGCTGGCACCGCTCATCGCCGTCGAACTCCTGAAGGACTACGGCTCCTCCGTCCCCGTCTCCCTCTACCTCTGCGCGGCCGCCGTGGTGACCACCCTCACCGTCGCCTTCGCCCGGGAGACCCGCGGCCGTGATCTGGCACAGGCAGGTACCGGGCCCTCCGCCGCCTCCGGCGGGCGGGCGGCTCCGCTCCCGGCCGCCGTCGACCCCGCCTGATACGGTCCGGCCGGCCACGGAAGAATGCCCCCATGACCTCCGCTTCCGAATCCGCTCTGCTCGAACTGCTCGGTCTGCTGCGCCGCGGCGCGCCGGTCGAGCAGTTCGGCCGCCCCGCGGCGGACGCCCGTACCGCCGGGGCGGGCCCCGCCGAGCAGGCCCTCGTGGAGGAGGCCACGCAGGTGGCACTGGACATCCGACGTACGCTCGACCAGCACCGGCGGCGCGAGGCCGAGCTCACGGCCCTGTTCGACACCGCCGGCGACCTCGCCGCCCTGCGCGATCTCGACGCCGTGCTCCGCGCCATCGTCCACCGGGCCCGCATGCTGCTGGGCACCGACATCGCCTACATGACCCTCAACGACCCGGTCGTCGGCGACACGTTCATGCGCGTCACCGACGGCTCGGTGTCGGCCGCCTTCCAGCAGCTGCGGCTCGGCATGGGCGAGGGGCTCGGCGGTCTGGTCGCCCAGACGGCCCGCCCGTACGCCAGCGCCGACTACGGCACCGACGACCGCTTCCGGCATACGGACACCATCGACAACGGGGTCCGCGAGGAGGGCCTGCGCGGCATCCTCGGCGTCCCGCTGCGCGTCGGCACCCGCGTGATCGGGGTGCTGTACGCCGCGGACCGGGCGGTCCGCGACTTCGCCCCCGACGCGGTGGCCCTGCTCTCCTCGCTCGCCGACCACGCCGCCGTGGCCATCGACAGTGCCCGGCTGCTCGAGGAGACCCGCGCCGCCCTCGTCGAGCTCGGGGTCGCCACCGAGACCGCCCGCGCCCAGAGCGAGGCGATGCGGCTCGCCGCCGAGACGCACGACCGCCTGACCCGCCTCGTCCTGCGGGGCGGCGACGTGGCCGACGTCGCCCAAGAGGTCGCCGCCCTGCTGGGCGGGAGTCTCGTCGTGCACGACGGCGACGGGGCCGAGCTCGCGCGGGTCGGCACGGATCCGGTCGGCCCGCCGGCCCACGGCCTCGCCGCCTCGCGCACCGGCGGCCGGGCGGTCGCGGTGGACGGCGTATGGGTCTGCGCGGTCCTGGCCGGGCCGGAGCTGCTGGGCAGCATCACCCTCGGCGGACGCGGCGACCTGCCCGACACCGAGCGGCGATTGTTCGAGCGGGCCGGCCTGGTGACGGCGCTCCTGCTCCTGCTGCGCCGGACCGTGGCCCACGCCGAGGACCGGGTCCGCGGCGAACTGCTCGGCGACCTGCTGGCTCCGGCGGCGCCCGGCCGTGTCCGCGACACCGACAGCCAGACCCTGCGGGCCCGCAAGCTCGGGGTCGATCTCTCCCGCCCGCACGCCCTCGTGGTGCTGCACTGCGACGCCGCTCTGCGTCCCCGGCTGGCGGCGGAGGCCGCACGCCACGCACGCACCCGCGACGGCCTGGCCGGGCTGCACGAGGGCCGCGTCGTCCTCCTCGCCCCGACCGAAAGCCCGGGCCCGCTCGCCCGCTCGCTCGCCGCCGAGCTGGGCCAGGCCCTGGGCGCCCCGGTCACCGCGGGCTCCGCCGGGCCCGCCGCCGGACCGGAGGGGCTCCCGGGTGTGTACGCCGAGGCGCTGCGCTGCCTCGAGGCCCTGCACGCCCTCGGCCACACCGGCGACGGGGCCGGCCTGCCCGACCTCGGGTTCCTCGGGGTGCTCCTGGGCGACGGGGCGGACGTGGGCGCGTACGTCGAGCAGGTGCTGGGGCCGGTCATCGCGTACGACACGCAGCGCGGGACGGAACTGGTCCGCACGCTGGAGGCGTACTTCGCCCACGGGGCCAGCCTGGCCCGGACCAAGGACGCCCTCCACGTGCACGTCAACACCGTGGTGCAGCGTCTGGACCGGGTCCGGCAGATCCTGGGCGAGGACTGGAACACTCCGGCGGGGGCGCTGGAGATCCAGCTGGCCCTGCGGATCCTCCGCGTGGCGGCGGCCCGGCCCCGGCCGCTCCCGAAGTCGCCGGTTCGCCCCTCTCCTCAACCGACCTCGACGTAGCCCGCCCACTCCCCGAGCGAGAACTTCTGCCCCTGGCGGCGGACTTCGACCGCTCCCGCACCCCCGAAGTGGGCCGGTACGAGCAACTCGCCCTGATCGGCGGCGCGTTCGAGGATCCGGAGGCGGCTGGCGGCGGCCTGCGCGGCATCCAGGCAGAAGCAGCTGTTGCAGGCGGGCTCCAGGATCTGCACCGGGCTGTGCAGCAAGTCGCCGACGAAGACGGCACGGTCGGTCCCGGAGGTGAGCCGCAGGACGGCGGATCCGGGGGTGTGTCCCGGCGCGGACTCGAGGGTGAGGTGCTCGTCGATGCGGTGGGCGCCGTCCCAGAGCACGGCCTGCCCGGCGCGGTGGACGGGCGCGATGCTGTCCTCGTAGATCAGCCGGTCGTCCTCCCGGAGGCCGCCGCCGTACGCGTTGCCGGGCCCGAAGTGGTGGTCGTCCGCGGCCGGGACGAGGTACTGGGCGTTGGGGAAGGTCGGCACCCAACCCCCGTCCGCAGCCACGGTGTTCCAGCCGACGTGATCGCCGTGCACATGGGTGTTGACGACGATGTCGACGTCCTCCGGCCGCACACCGGCCCGCGCCAGCTCCCCGAGGAAATCGCCCTGACGGTGGTGGAAGAGCGGAGATCCGGGCCGCTCCCGCCCGTTGCCCACGCCCGTGTCGACCAAGACGGTCTTCCCGGCGCTGCGCAGGACCCAGGTCTGCAGGGCGAGCACCGCCCGGTCGCCGTCCGTCTCCCAGTGGTCCGGCGACAGCCAGTCCTCGTTCTCCTTCCACACCTCCGCCCCGGCCGCGGGCACGAGGTCGCGCGCCGGCCCGAGCGGGCCCTGCCATTCGATGACCCGGGTGACCTCGACATCGCCCAGCATGATGCTCTGCCTGCTCTCGTTCTTCATGCCGTCGAGTCTAGGAAGCACGACTGAGGCTCTCAATGCCTTCCCGGCTCATGTGAATACGCGGTCGTCTCATCTCCGAGGCCTACGGCTAACCTGACCCCATGGATGTGGTGAGCGACGCCATCGCTGCGATACGGATCGGGCAGCCCTCCTCCAACCGGGTCAGCGTGAGCGGGAGTTGGTGCACGCGATTCGCACCGTACGAGGGCGCGGGCTTCCACGTGGTGCTGGAGGGCAGCTGCTGGCTGCTGCCCGACGGCGGCGGCCCGCCGGTCTCCCTCGGCCCCGGCGACGCGGTGCTGCTGCCGCACGGTACGGGGCACGTGATCGCCGACTCCCCCGCCGATGCCGCGGCCGTGGCGCGGGCGGTGCCGTTCGAGCTGTGGCCCGACGGGACGCTGCCGGGCCGGGCCGTGGCGGCCGCCTCGGGCGCGGTGGAGATGCTGTGCGGCAAGTACCGGCTCGACCGCAGCCGCGTCCACCCGCTCATGCTGGAGCTGCCGAAGGTGGTCCATCTGCCGAACCGGGTCGGCGTCCACCCCGAACTACGCGCGGCCATCTCCCTGTTGGGTGGCGAGCTGGGCGGCGAGCAGCGGCCGGGGGCCTGTATGGCGGTCCCCAGCCTGCTCGACCTCCTGCTCGTCTACATGATCCGCTCCTGGATGGCCGAGGGTTCGGGCGGAGCCTGGTCGGCCGTACTCGGCGACCCGGTCGCGGCCGCCGCCCTGCGGGCGCTGCACTCGGATCCGGCCGCGCCGTGGACGAACGAGCGGCTCGCGGCCGAGGCGGGCGTCTCCCGGCCCACGCTGGCGCGCCGGTTCACCGCGCTGGTCGGCCGCCCGCCGATGGCGTACCTGACGTGGTGGCGGCTGACGTACGCCGCCACACTGCTCCGGGACACCCCGGACCCGCTGGCCGCGATCGCGCGCCGGGTCGGCTACGGCACTCCGTACGCCTTCTCGCACGCCTTCAGCAGGGAGTTCGGGACCACGCCGGGCCGCTACCGGGACGCGGCGAAGGCCTCGTAGGCGGCCGGACGCCCCCGAGCGGCGGGGACGGGTCGCCGCCACCGCCGCCCAGGGGGTCCGCAGGACCGGCCGGCTCAGCGCCGGACCGGGCACTGCTTCCAGGAGAAGTGGTACAAGGTGCTGATGCTGCCGTCCGTGGAGTCGACGGTCATGTAGCTGGTCTTGGTCTTGTCGGAGGTGCCGACGTCCGCGCGCAGCTCGGTGTTGATGTTGAAGTTGCGCTGCTCGCCGCACGGGGCGAAGACGAGGGCCTCGATGCCGGTGGTGTCGGTCACCTGCCAGTTGTCGTCCAGCGCGCCATGGAACTGGTGGGTCCGGTTGGCGGTCTGGCTCATGCCCTGGAAGTAGTAGCTGGCCTTCTGGGTGCCGGTCGCGCCCGGCTCCAGCTTGCCGTAGCCCCGGTAGTCGACGTGGGACACGGCGTACGTGTAGCCCTGCGGGACGTGCACGACGAGGGACAGGAGGCAGTTCTTGCGGCCCTCGGTGGCCGCGACGCCCCCGCCGGCCGAGGCCAGGTACTCGCTGTAGGTGACGGTGAAGGCCGAGTTGTCGGGGGCCACGGCCACCGCGGCGCTGCCGGGGCGGCAGCCGGAGCCGTTGACCGAGGCGACGTCGACGGCCACCCGGCCGGGGGGTGCGGCGGTGGTCGTGGCGTCGGCCCCGGCCGAGGGGGTGAGCGTGACGAGGCATCCGGCCACGGCGGCGGCGGTCAGTGCGGTGCGAGTGGTGCGAAGTGACTTGATCACGTCGCCATGGATAGCCGCCGCGCAGGGTCGCCGAGCCCGACCGGGTACGCAGCATCACCCGGTCGGACGGCCCGGTTCACCGAAGAAACGATTCAGCAATCCGGACCGGGCCGCCGAATGGCCCACATGACACACCTTCACCCGCCTCACCCGCGCCTTTCCCTACCAAATCCGGCATTTTTCATATGATGGACATCCCGTCGACGGAGGAGGGCCCATGTCCGGTCCGCTCGTACGGCGCTCCGCCGTGCTGTCCGCATGCATGGCCGTGGCCGCCGCTCTCGCATCCCTCGCTGCGCCCGCACCGCCCGCCTCCGCCACGGCAGTCGGGCACGAATCCCCTCCGGGGCAGCACCGGGCCGACGACGGCGCCGTCCGGGTCGAGGCGGATGCCGGCGAGGCCGCCGTACTCGGCGAGGAGCACGCCCGGGCGCACGCACAGCGGCGCAACGACGCCAAGGGCCCCAAGGAGTATCCGCAGGCGAAGCGCACCAAGAGCCTGACCTCCCTCAAGTCCTCGCAGCAGCGCACCAACGCCGCCTTCTCCGCAGCGAAGTTCGGCCGGTTCACGGAGTTCTTCCCCTCCCCCGACTTCGGCGTCCACACCGCCCTGCTGCCCACCGGCAAGGTGCTGCTCTTCTCCTTCGAGCGCGTGGAGGTCAACCCCACGAAGGAGACCGGGCCCACCGACCGGATCGGCCGGACGAACGCGGGCCGCGCCTTCCTGTGGGACCCGTCCCGGGGCACCGGGGCCCGGGCGTTCAAGAAGGTGGAGCCCCCGACGGTCCTGATGCCCGACGGTACGTACGCACCGCGCCCGGCGCCGTTCTTCTGCGCGGGGCACGCCTTCCTGCCCAACGGCATGGTCGGGGTCTTCGGCGGCAACACCGGCGGCAAGGGCGGCAGCGGCGCCAAGCTGTCGTTCGTGTTCGACCCGTGGACCGAGAAGTGGTTCCGCAACCAAGACATGTCCGTCGGCCGCTGGTACCCCTCGGTCGTGACGGGGGCGGACGGGCGGCAGATCATCATGTCCGGCCAGTCCGAGCGGGGTACGGGCACGCCCACCCCGGTCGTGGAGCGCTTCCCCGCGCTGCACCATCCCGTGCCCTGGGGGCCGTACGACATCCCCATCGACCTGGCCTCCCAGCGGCTGCGGGCGGACGCCCCGTTCCGCAACGACTATCCGCACCTGTTCTCGCTGCGCGACGGCATGATCTACGGCCTCGGCCGGGACGCCGACCAGCAGTGGCTGTTCGACCCGGTCAAGGAGACCCGGACCGATCTGCCCCGGCGGCCCGCCGACTTCCGCGGCTACGGCTCGGCCGTGCCGCTGCCGGCCGGGTTCCGCGGCCCCGACTCCGTGCTCGTACTCGGCGGCGATCCGCACGACCCGAACACGTACCGGCTGTCCGGCGGCCGGTGGACCACCGAGAAGCCGCGGGCCTTCGGCCGCACCCAGGACGACACGCTGATCCTGCCGGACGGCACGCTGCTCACGGTCAACGGCGCGCTGGACACCCGGAATTACGGGCACGGGCCGTTCAATCCGCAGGCCGACCTCTCGTACCGGCAGATCGAGCTGCGCGATGCGCAGGGCCGCTGGCGGCTCGGACCGGCGCAACGACTGCCCCGCGGCTACCACTCCAACGCCCTCGTGCTGCCGGACGGCCGGATGATGGTCACCGGCGACGAACTCCAGCAGATCGCCAACGACCCCGACATCAGGGACGAGATGGACGGCAGCATCGAGCTCTACGAGCCCGCTTACCTGCACCGCGGCAGCCGGCCCGCCCTCGACCGGGCGCCCGGGGGCGAGCTGGGCTACGGGGCGGGCTTCGAGGTACGCAGTTCCACCGCCGCCCGGGTCACCCGGGCCGTGCTCCTGGCGCCGACCACCGTCACCCACGCGGTGAACACCAGCCAGCGCCATCTGGACCTCCCGGTCACCGGCGTGCACGGCAACGCGATCGGGCTGAAGACACCGCCGAGTGCGGCGGACGCCCCTCCCGGGTACTACATGCTGTTCCTGCTCGACAAGAAGGGGGTGCCGAGCACGGCGAAGTGGGTCAAGCTCGGCGTCGGCCGCCGCTAGCGAGGGCGACCCCGGTCTCAAGGCGCGGGCGGCGGCTCGACCCGGGCCAGCCAGGCGGTGAGGAGCACCTCCAGCTGTGCGGCCTGCTGCGGGGTGAGGCCCTCGAGCAGGCTCCGCTCGTTCTCCATGTGCTCGGTGAACGCCCGGTCGATCAGCTCGCGCCCCGCCGGGGTGAGCGCGACCACCCGCCCCCGGCCGTCGGCGGCCGAACGGCGGCGGGCGACGAGGCCGTCCCGTTCCAGCCGGTCGATCCGTTTGGTCATGGCGCCCGTCGTCACCATGGTGTGTACGGCCAGTTCGCCGGGTGCCCGCTCGTACGGTTCGCCCGCGCGGCGCAGGGCGGCCAGTACGTCGAACTCCCCCTCGCTCAGGCCGTAGCGGCGGTAGACGAGGCAGAGGCGGTCCGTCAGCAGCAGCCCGAGCCGGTGCAGCCGCCCGATCACGCCCTGCGGGGCGACGTCGACGTCCGGGCGTTCGCGGGCCCACTCGGCCTGGATGCGGGCGACGTGGTCGGCGGGCGCTTCCGCCTGCCCTCGCGCCGGCGCTTGCGTTTCGTACGGTTCCTGCTTCACCGCTCCAGTATAGCTTCCATGGAAGGTATTGTAGCTTCCATGGAAGCTAATCTACGGTGGTCGCTGGTCACGGCGATCGGGCCGGTCGCATGGGGCACGAACTACTACGTCACCCGGGAGTTCCTGCCCGCCGACCACCCGCTGTACGGGGCGGCCTTCCGGGCGCTGCCCGCCGGGCTGCTGCTCCTGGCCGCCTGCCGGAGGCTGCCCGGCGGATCCTGGTGGTGGAAGTCCCTGCTGCTCGGCTTCCTGAACATGGGCGGGTTCTTCGCGCTGGTCTACGTCGCCGCACAGCGGCTGCCGACGAGCGCGGCCTCGACCGTCATGGCGACCGCGCCGCTGGTGATGATGCTGTTCGCCTGGGCGCTGATCTCCGAACGGCCGGGGCTGCGCCAACTGGCCGGAGCCGGGCTGGGCGTGGCCGGGGTGTCGCTGATGCTGCTCACCGGGTCCGTGCCGATGGACGGCCTCGGCGTGGCGGCCTCGGTGGCCGCCATGACGATGTCCTCGTTCGGCTACATCCTCGCCAAACGGTGGAGCACCGAGGTCGAGGTGCTCGCGTCGACGGCGTGGCAGCTGTTGGGCGGCGGGCTCCTGCTCCTGCCGTTCGCCGCCGCGGTGGAGGGCGCTCCGCCGGCCCTGGACGGTTCCGCACTGCTCGGATTCGGGTACGTCACGGTCGTCGCGACGGCGCTGGCGTTCGCGGCCTGGTTCTCGGGCCTGCGGCGGCTGCCGGCCGCGACGGTCGGTCTGCTGGGGCTGCTGAACCCGGTCACGGGCGTCCTGTTGGGCACGGCGATCGCCGGGGAGACGCTCACCCTGCAGCAGACCTGCGGGCTCCTGCTGACCCTGACGGGCATCCTCCTCGGGCGGAGGGGAGGATTCCTCACCGCTCGTGACGAGAGGAATTCGGCAGGTAGTAATTAGGTGAATCCCTGACTGAATTACCGTCAACAAGGATTTGCCTCATATCTCGATTCGGTAACGAGATCTCCGAAATGGCCTGGACCATTAACACCCTACGCGCGTAACTTACCTAATTTTTAAGTGAGTTGACGGTTCATCAAATACAACCAGCAGGTAACAGTCTGATATCTCGGGGCCCATTCCCGTTTGTCCGAATTCTCCACCGCGCCCATCTGGCAGGCTTCCGCGCACCCACTCCTCCGACCAAGGATTTGAGGTGCGCATGACTAGACATCGCAGGAAGCAGCGCGAACACCGGCGCAAACCGCGCCGGTTGATACTCCTCACCGCCGCCATGGCCACGGCGGCGGTGATAGCGGGGGGCATCGCCTACTCCGGGCTCGGCGACGACGCCCAGGCAGGGACGCCCGTACTGGCCGACGCGGCCGCGGACTCCCTCACACCGGCCGCCGCACCGGCCCGTGACGCGGAGCCGGCGCCCATCGTGGGCGAGCCCGCCAACGAGACCGCCAAGGGCATGGTCTTCGACGGTCTCAAGGCCGCACCGAAGGGCGACCGTTGCGTCGGCGTCTACCGCACGGAGGCCGGGCTCTGCACGCACGGCCCCGACGCCCCGCCGAAGGACGTCGACATCAAGGCCGACGTCGCCCCCGTCGTGAAGACGAAGGCCCCGGCCGCCGACCCGGCGAAGCCGGAGGCCGGCGATGCGGCCGCCGCGGAAGGCAGCGGGCGTCCTCAGGACGCGCCCGCCGCCGACGCCGCCTCCGCCAGTGCCCCGGCGTCCAAGGCTCCGGCACCCGCGTCCGGCGCCGGCCAGGCCGTCGCCGCCGGTCCCGCCGGCCAGACCGTCCAGTGCGACGGTGACGGCAGCACCGGCAACCGCGTCCAGGTCGTGTACGTCCACGGCTCCGACCGCGACCGCTACTCCGAGTACGTCGCCTCGTTCCGCAAGTGGGCGGCCGACGCCGACCTCATCTACTCGACGAGCGCCCAGGAGACGGGCGGCGTCCGTCACATCCGCTACGTGACGGCCGCGGACTGCACGCCCACGGTGCTCAACATCGAGCTCCCGGCGTCCGCGCTCTCCGAGTTCAGCGCGACCAACAACGCGCTCGCCGGCAAGGGCCTCGACCGCCGCGACCGCAAGTACATGATCTTCGCGGACACCCAGATCTACTGCGGCATCGGCACCTTCGCGGGCGACGAGCGGCCCGGCCAGGACAACCAGAGCAACTTCGGCCCCTCCTACGGCCGTACGGACTCCGGCTGCTGGGGCGGCCACACCGCGGCGCACGAACTCGGCCACAACCTCGGCGCGGTGAACAACAGCGCCCCCAACACCAGTCGCGGCGCCCACTGCACGGACGAGTGGGACGTCATGTGCTACTCGGACACCCCGTACTACCCGCAGATGCGCAACGTGTGCACCAACCAGGCCGCCGAGAACATCCTGGACTGCAACCACGACGACTACTTCCACACCAGCCCCAAGGCGGGCAGCTACCTCGCCACGCACTGGAACATCGCGAACAACCAGTTCCTGATGAAGGCCAACGGTGGCGGTGGCACGAACCCCGACCCGAACCCGAAGCCCACGCCGAGCCCCACGAAGAAGCCGACCCCGACGCCGACCAAGAAGCCCACGGGCGGCCCCAAGGTGACGGCGGCGCAGATCCAGGCGAACTCCGTCGTGGTGAGCTGGCCAAAGGTCGACGGCGCCGCCTGGTACCAGGTCCTGCTGAACGGCAAGCACCTGACCTGGGTCCAGTCGCAGGCCCTGCGCATCTACAACCTCCAGCCCGGCACGGAGTACAAGGTCGCCGTCTCGGTCCGCGACGGCTCCGGCCGTGACAGCGGAGCCGGCCCGACCACGGCCTTCCGTACGACCGGAGCGGGCGGCGGCACCACCACGCCCGGCACGCGCTACACGCTCGGCAACGGCAGCACCGGCATGGCCGCCGAGCTGTGGGGTGGCCGCAGCGCCGACGGCACGGTGCTCGTCGGTGGCCGCTCCAACGGCTACGCCCAGCAGCAGTGGCTCTTCGACGACGCGGGCGGCGGACTCGTCCGCATCAAGTCCGCGGTCTCCGGCAAGTGCCTGCAGACGGGCGGCGCCCCGGCCGCCGGCATGTGGATCGCGCAGCAGCCGTGCGGCAACAACGCCGCACAGCAGTGGAAGCTGTCGTCCCGCGGCGGCGGCGTGACCGTCACGGACTCCAGCGGCGGCTACGCCCTGACCGTGAGCAACCGCCCGTACTACGGCGCCTGGCTGCTCGACCTCCAGCGCGCCGACGGCCGCGCCTCCCAGGTCTGGACGGTCCAGAAGGTCGGCTGACCTCCCGGATCGAACGCCTTCCGCCGGTGGACGGCCGCCCCCCTCCGCCCCCCCCCGACCCCCCCATCTCCCCCACCACCCCCCCACCCCCGTACCACCGCTCCAACCCCATCCCCCCGTCTCTCGCACCCCCCCACACCCA
>NZ_JBVIGX010000037.1:6012-42948 GCF_055570595.1 Streptomyces sp. NPDC031132 | reverse complement strand
TCCCCCCCCCCTCCCCCCCCCCCCCTCCTCCCCCCCCCCCTCCCCCACCCCCCCCCCCCCCCCCCCCCCCCCCCCCCCCGCCCCCCCCCCCCCCCCCCCCCCCCCCCCCCGGCCCCCTCATCTCCCGCACCACCGCTCAACTCCCGTACCACCGCTCAACTCCCGTACCACCGCTCATCGCATCCCACCGCACCAGGAGCACCCCACGATGCGTACTCGCCCCGCCTTCCCGGTCCGCACCGGACTCGGCTTCCTGTTCCTGTTCCTCGCCCAGGCCCTGGCCGTACCCACCGCCGCCCACGCCCACGGCGACACCGTCAAGGTCGTGGTGACCGGGCAGCGGGAAGGCCATGTCACCACCGAGATCACCTGGGAGAACGACGGGGACGCCATCGACGAGACGGTCGCCGCCACGGTGAACTCGACCAGCCCCGACGGCTCCCGCACGATGGGCCCCTGGCGGCTGGTCCGTGACACCGGCACGCGCACCGGCTGGAGCACGGCCGAGGTGCTGCCGCCCGGCACCTGGAAGGTCACCGTCGACGTGGGGTTCCCCTCCCTCGGCCACGCGGAGAAGGAGATCGCCGTACCGGTGGTCGACCCGGCGCCGTCCGGGGGCACGCCGAGCGCGGCCGCGCCGTCCGCGCCGGCCACTGCGGCGGTCCCGCCGGTGTCGTCCGCGTCGCCGGCCCCCGGGCAGGCGCAGAGCCCGTCGCCCGCGAGCGACCCGTCCGCGGCCCCGGCCGGCGAGGACGAGGACAGCACCGTCTGGTGGACCACGGCGGGTGTGGCCGTGATCGCCCTGGCCGGCGCCGCCGCCGGTGTCCTGCTGCGGCGTGCCCGGGCCCGCAAGCGCTGAGACCGACGGAGGAAGGCAGGCGGGAGGAGGGGGACGGGAGACGGGATGGCTGAAGCCGTCGGTACGACCTGACAACCAAACAGGACCGCGTTGACAGTGGAATTCGCCGTGCCGTTCATTCGGTACATGGACATCACCACCGCCGCCGTGCGCTCCACCACCCGCGTCGTCCGCCCCTTCCACACCTTCGAGGGCGAGGGCTTCCCCGTCCGCCGCCCGTTCCCGCAGCCGGAACTGCCGCTGGTCGACCCCTTCCTGATGGTCGACCAGGTCGGTCCGCACGTGCTCGGCCCGGGCCAGGCCAAGGGCGCGCCGCCGCACCCGCACCGCGGTTTCGAGACCATCCAGTACGTCATCGAAGGCGCGATGGAGGACATCGACTCCGAGGGGCACAAGCGCGTCATGAACCCCGGCGAGGTGCAGTGGCTCACCGCCGGGTCGGGGCTCGTCCACCTCGCCCGTCCCACCCCCGGGCTGCTCACCGACGGCGGCCCGCAGCACCTGCTCCAGATCTGGGTGAACCTGCCGGCCCGCCTCAAGGCGACGCCCCCGCGCGTCCAGTACGGCTCCGCCCCCGGGGACATCCCCACGGTCGCCACCGAGGACGGGGGCGCCGAGCTCACCGTGATCACCGGCACCACGCACGGAGTGAGCGGTCCGTTCGAGACCCACACCCCGGTGCTGGTCGTACACGCCCGCCTCAGGGCAGGCGGCCGCGCCGAGTTCACCGTCCCGGCCGGCCACAACGCCATGCTGTACGTGCTGTCCGGGACCGCCGCGACCCCCGACGCCCAGCTCCCCGACGGCCACCTCGCGATCCTCGGCCGGGACGCGGAGCGGTTCACGGTCGAGGCCCCCGGCGATGCGGCCGAGGTGCTGGTCCTGGCCGGCGAGCCGATCGGCGAGCCCGTGGCCCGCAGCGGCCCGTTCGTCATGAACACCGCCGCCGAGATCCGCCAGGCGCAGCTGGACTACCAGCACGGCCTGATGGGGCACATCGACATCTGAGACAGGACAGGGCCGCCCCGGGCGGGGGCGGCCCTGCCGTGGTCAGCGGCTCACGGGTGTCCGCACTGGCCCGAGCGCGGGCCCTCCACCGTGTTGTCGCTCTGCTGCGGGGCCGGGACGTTGGCGTCGCAGCGCAGCGGGCCGACGACCGTGTTGCCCGAGAACACGACGCCTCCGGTGTTGCCGTCCAGACTCACCGGACCCCGGATCGTGTTGCCGGCGCAGCCCGCGGCGGCATCGTCCGAACCGATCAGCACGGAGCCGGTGGTCCGCCCGGCGGTGACCGGTCCGGTGAGCTTCGACCCGCAGAACTCCACGGCCAGCGCGCCGTCACCGGAGACGGCGCCGGTGATCTCGGCGCCCGTCACGGCCAGCGCCCCGCCGGAGCGGACCGTGACCGGGCCGGTCTGGCTGCCGCCGGGTGCGATGCAGAGCGACTCGCCGGTGGCCACGGTCAGCGGGCCGCGGTGGGCCGTCGTGATGCACGGCCGGCTGAATCCGACCGTGACGTTCACGGCTCCCGCCGTGGAGCTGGGCGCGTACGCCGGGTCGCCGCTGTAGGTGGCGGTGACCGCGTGCGCGCCGGGACGGAAGCCGCTGGTCTTGAACTCGGCCCGGCCGCCGGTCAGTGGCACCGCCGCCAGCTGCTTCGTCCCGTCGGAGAACGTGACCGTTCCGCTCGGGGTGCCCGCGGCGGGGTTCGCCGGCGCGACGGCCGCGGTGAGCGTGACCGTGTGGCCGAACAGCGGGGTGGCCGTGTCCGCGATGAGCGCGAGCGTCGTCCCGTACCGGAAGGAGACGACCGCCTTGCCGTTGCCGCGGTTCACGCCCTGGAGGAGGGAGACGTCGGTCGCGGAGGGCGCCGCGAAGCTGCTGCCCCCGCCGCCGCCGGCGCCGTACAGGTTGCCGGGGTTCCCGCCGCCGGAGCCGCCCGCGCCGCCGAAGTAGCCGCCGCCACCCCCGCCGCCGCCGTTGCCGCCGCGGCCGCCGTTGCCGCCCGGGCCGCCGCTGCCGGGGTTGAGCTGCCCGGTGTTGGGGTCGATGTCCCCGCCCGCGGTGCCCGGTCCGCCCTGGGCGGAGTTGGGGCTGCCGGTGCCGTGGGCGCGCTGGGTTCCGCCGCCGCCGGCAACGCCGGAGCCGACGGGGCCGCCGCCCTGGCCGCCGCTTTCGGCCTCGAGGCCGCCGCCGTTGCCGCCGTGCAGCAGGGGGCCGCCGTTGCCCGCGCCCCCGCCGCCGCCCGCGACCAGGATCCGGTCGGCCGGGCCGAAGGCGCCGACCCGTACGTCGGATCCGCCGCCGCCGGATCCGCCGCCGCCGTGCGCACCGCCGCCGCCGGCTCCGTGCCCGGTGCCGCCGGGCCGGGCGTACTCGCCGTGCCGGGAGGTGCCGGAGCTGCCGGCCGCGCCCAGGGTGATCTGGATGCTCTGCCCGGCGCTCACGGCGAGGGTCGCGCGGGTCTCGCCGCCGAGTCCGCCGGGGGATCCGCCGTTCGGCGGGTTCGGTTCGACGAAGCCGGCTGCGCTGCCGCCTTCGGCGCCGGACAGGTCGACCCTGATCGAGCCGACCCCGTCCGGCACCGTGAAGGAGTCCGTCCCGGCGGTGGCGTACGTACAGCTGGGCGGCGAGGCGTTGAAGACGCCGGAGGCGCCGCAGGGCGAGGCCGGGGCCGCCGGGTCTGCGGCGGCGAGGGGTACGACGACGGCGGCGAGCAGGCCGGTCGCGCTGAGCACGATCGCCGTCTTCGATGTGGACATGCGCGTACGAGGGGTGGCGCGCGGGGTGGAGCGTGGGGTCGAACGGCGTTTCATGGGAAGGGACGCTGCCTCTCCGGGCCCGCTGAGGGGTGACCGAGGTGGAATGGGGTGACCGGCGGGCGGGCAGGCCCGCTGCCGTGCCCGCCTGCCGGTCGGGGTTGACGCCCTGTCAGGCGTCCTGTCAGGCGATCCGTCAGACGCCGTCGTCGGCGCAGAGGGCCCAGGCGTCGGAGTACGTGCCCGGCGAGCTGCCGCCCCCGGTGTGGGTGAAGGCCGTCCAGTAGGACGCGGTGGTGGTCCCGTCACTGACCGGGGTGCCGCCGGAGTCGCTGGGGTAGCTGCCGTTGAGGTGGTCGCCGACGGAGCCGGGGCCCGTGAAGTCGGTGGTCGTCACGCTGCCGCCGCTGATGGCGGCGCCCCCGCTGACCAGCTTGCCGTCGTTGCCGCCGCAGCCGACCGTCACCGTCTGGCCGGCGGTCGCCGAGGTCGGGCCGCTCACCTCGGTGAAGCGCACCTTCACGGTGGTACCGCTGATGTTGATGTTGTTGCCGCTGCAGATGGCGTACGCGTAGGTGGTGTTGTTGCTGTTGCCACCGCCGCCGTTCCAGCCGACGGCGGCCCAGGAGTCGGGGTTGGTCTCGCCGTCGGCGGCCGCCTTCTGGCCGAAGTCGTGCCCGGCGTTGTTGAAGGTGGGGTAGCTGGCGATCGGCTTGAGGCTGCCGACACTGGCCGGGGTGATCCGGGCGCCGCCGCCGAGCAGGCGGGTGTTGGCCGGGCAGGTCGCGACGACCAGGCCGACGGTTCCGCTGGTGGTGGGCCCGGCGATCTTGTTCATGACCACCTGGGTGTGGTTGATCAGGTTGCTCGTGAAGCACATCGCGTACGGGGTGCTGGAGAACGAGGCGTTGACCGCTCCGCCGCTGCCGCCGATGCCGAGCCAGTGGGTCACGTCGGTGCCGACGACCCCGGTCGTGCCGAGGTACTCGGTGCTGCCGTCGGGGCTCGGCGAGGTGCCGTTGATCTTGTTGCCGTTCGACGAGGTTCCGGTGCCGGTGGCCTGGTTGATCCCGCCTCCGGAGACGAGGCCGCTGCTGCAGTCCGCGTGGGTGGAGATCTCGGCGAAGGTCGCCGCGGGTCCGGCAGTGGCCCCGGGGGTCTTCACGGTGACGCTGACGGTGTTGGCGTATGCGGTGCCCGGTATGGCCAGGGCGAGTACGGCGCCCAGGACCAGCGCCTTGCCTGCGGCGTGACGCCACTGAAGTCCCGTTATCACTTGTGTTCTCCCCATCTGATAGGCGACGAAGGCGGCATGGTTCGGTGTCCGTCGGCTGAGAACCGGACGTCGTCGATGTGCTGGTCACCGCGACGGATGCGCCCCGGGGTGACGGGGGCGCCGACGTCGTCGGTGCGGAAGTGCCACGGCATCACAACGGCTGCCTGCTTCGCGGATGTAGGCCGCTCAGCGGCAGGTCACGGGTGCGGACCGGCCATGTCGCCACCCTCGTCTCGGAGTCGCGCATGCGGACTCTAACAGGGTCCAAGCCGGCATCTACCTAGGTGTTTCACGGGATGGACTGGCAGATGCGGAACCATGAAATTGCTTGCCCGGTGGATGCGGCGGCGCGGTCGGGCCGGGCTCCGATGTGACTTTCCAGTAGCCCCCGGCGCGCGGGGAGGCGGGCCGCGCACGGCATGCGGCTCCCGCAGGTCACGGCTGGGCGGCGGACCTAAGGCCGCCCAGCGGAACGCCGGCGCGGCAGATCGGCGGGACCGGAACAGCGCTGGTCGTTCGCGATGCCCGGCTGCGGCCGCCGTGGGGGTGCGGGGCGCACGACGGAGCGCGTACGCCGCTGTTCACTCCGGCGCATGCGCTCCCCGCCGGCCCGCAGAAATCCCGGTGCGCCGGCCGGTCCGTCCTGCCTAGGCTGCCGGGATGAGCACTCGCACCTTCCGGATCACTGTCCGCGGCTCCTTCGACGCCCTCACCGCCGACCAGCACGCCGAGCTGCTCGCCGCCGCGCCGGAGCACGACGTCCTGCACGCGGCCCACACCGCCGAGGGCCACCTCGCGTACGACCTGGCCTTCGGCCCCTTCTTCACCTTCCGCTTCCTCGACTCGGGCGAGGCCGAGGAGGACATCCTCGACGCGACGGCCCGCGCCGAGCTGGCGGCCGAGGGCTGGCTGACCGAGCGCGGCTACGGCTTCAAGCGCCTCACCTCCCGGGCCCAGGACCTCTCGCTGGCCCCGCTGAGCAAGCGCCAGCGCCAGGCGGCCGCCCGCGGCAGCGCCTGAGCTGCGGCACGACGGCGTCGTCGTTGACGAAGCGGTACATGCGCTTGTGCAACGCCGTGTTGTACACCTTGGCCGGCATCCGGTCGCAGGTGCGGGGCCGACCGTGCGTGGAGACGCCGTCGTCGCGCAGCGGCCACCGCCCCGGCCTGCGATAATCGCGTTTTCCGCACGATCTCGGGGGACGGCAACACATGTACGGGGTGGGGAACGAGCAGCGGTTCCGGCGCGCGGCAGGGGCCGTCGTCGGCGCCGCCGCACTGCTGGCGGGTACGGCGGGATGCAGCGGTTCGGGGACCGGAGAAACCGCGGCCGGTACGCCGACCGCCGGCGCCGTCGCGAGCCCGAGCGGTACGCCGGGGCCGGGAGCCGAGCGGCTCAAGGAGCTCATCGTCGCGGAGGGCGAGAAGTTCGGCCCGTACGAGGTCACGGAGCCGCTGCTCGACGAGCCGATGAGCGAGCTCTACGAGGCGCAGCCGGCGGCCTGCCAGCCGCTGACCGGTCTCGGCAAGGCGGGCCACACGGCCCAGGCGTACGCCAAGGCGAGCGTCCCGGGGAAGTTCCAGGCGGTGGGCACCGAGATCCTGCTGCGCTCGTACCGGGACGCCGGCGCCGCGGCCGCGGCCGTGAAGTCGCTGGCGGACGCGGGCGGCCGGTGCGCCGGCGGCTATACGGAGGACCGGGCGCTCGCGGAGGCGAAGGTGCTCAAGGTGGAGCCGGTCCAGGCTCCGGCGCTGGGCGACGAGGCGCGCGCGTACCGCATCGTGACGCAGGACGTGAAGGACCCGGGCATCTCGCTGTACAAGTACCTGACGCTGGTCCGCTCGGGGTCGGTCACGCTCGCGTTCCGGTCCGACGTCATCGACACCAAGGACTTCGGCGGGGTGCCGCAGGAGATCGTCACCGGGCAGTGGGAGAGGTTCGCGAAGGGAAGCGCCGCGTCCCCCTCGTAGGGCGGGCGCGGACATGGCGCGAGGGGACGGCATCCGCAAGCGGCGCCGCCCCCTCGAAGGACCGGGTCAGACGGCTTCGGCCGGCTCCGGCTGCAGCTCCTTCTCCGTCGCCTTCGCAGCGGCGGCGGGCTTGCTCACCTCGACGGTGCGCGGGCCGTGCGCCCCGCGCAGGCCGATCCAGCTGATCACCGCGACCAGGGCGAAGGCGACGGCCCCGATCCAGAAGGTGAGGGTGAACCCGGACTCGGCGGGCAGGGCCGGAACGCCTGCGGGCAGGTGCTCGATGGTCTTCGACGCCAGGATCGTGGTGACGATGGCGCTGCCGATCGCGCTGCCGGTGGAGCGGGAGATCGAGTTGATGCCGTTGGCGATGCCGCTCTGGTGGGGCGGGACGCTCGCCATGATGACGGCGGGCATGGCCGCGTAGCCGAAGCTGACGGCCGCACCGACGACCAGACCTGCACCGATCACGGAGAAGCTGTGCTGGTGGTCGAGCGCGAGCCAGCCGAAGCCGAGGGCGCCGAGTGCGGCGGCCAGGCCGAGGGCCACGCGCGGGCCGCGGTGGCGGACCAGCTGGCCGCCGACGGGCGAGGCGAGCAGCGAGACGATCGCGCCGGGCAGCAGGAACTGCACGGAGGCACGCAGGATGGACGCGTCGAACCCGTAGCCGGTGAGCTTCTCCGGCATCTGGACGAGGTAGGAGACGCCCAGGAAGTTCGCGAACATGCCGAAGCCGACGAGGATGCCGGCCAGGTTGGCCATGAGCACCGGGCGGTGGACGAACATCCGCATGTCCACGAGCGGCTCGCTGACCTTGAGCTCCGTGAAGACCCAGACGACGGTCATGACGGCGGCGCCGGCGAAGCTGCCCAGCGTACGGCCGGAGGTCCAGCCCCACTCGTGGCCCTGCGAGATGGGCAGCAGGAGCAGCAGGAGGGTGATGCCGAGGGTCAGCGCGCCGAGGAAGTCGGTGCGGCCGCCGGTCTTGTGCCGGGTCGCCGGGACCAGGAAGGCGACGGCGAGCAGGGCGAGCACCGCGAAGCCGGTCGCCATCCAGAAGGCGTTGCGGTAGTCGGCGTCAGAGCCGGAGGTGAGCAGACCGGTGGCGACGAGCGCCAGGCCGCTGCCGAAGGCGAGGGTGCCGCTGACCAGGGCCATCGCACCGGGGAGCTTCTGCGGGCGGACTTCCTCGCGCAGCACCGAGAGGGCGAGCGGGAAGATCGCGGTGGCGGCGCCCTGCAGGACGCGGCCCAGGATCAGCAGCGGGAGCGAGGTCGCGACGGCGGCGATGACGGAGCCGACGACCATGACGCCGAGCACGGCCACCAGCGTGGGCTTCTTGCCGTGCTGGTCGCCGAAGCGGCCGAGCAGCGGGGTGAAGACGGCGGCGGACAGCAGCGTGGCGGTGGTCACCCAGCTCACGTTGGCGGTCGAGGTGCCCAGGTCGGTGCGGATGAGGCCCAGGATCGGGACCGGCAGGGTCTGCATCATCGACACGACCATGGCGGCAAGGCTCAGGGCGAAGACGATGACCGTCTCGTTCCTGGTCTTGGCCTCGGCGGGTATGGGGGCGGCGGTGCTCATGGCGGCAGGACCTTCTTAGTGCTTCAGATCGCAGATGTTTGATGTCATCAAGTAACTCCGTAGACGGTAGACGTCAATAGTTAAGGAGGTCAAGTAAACAATTGACAATGTCAACCACCCGAGTACGCTCGACGGCATGAGCGCCACCACCCCCCACGCCCCCACCAAGCTCCAGCTCCTGGAACTGCTCGCCGCCATCGGAACCGCCCAGTGGCGCGACTTCGCGGCCGCCGCGGCCCACTACGGTCTGACCTCCACGCAGGCCCGTGTCCTCGCCCAGCTCGACGGCCCGCTGCCGATGCGCGGCCTCGCCACCCTCCTGGTGTGTGACGCATCGAACGTCACCGGGATCGTGGACCGGCTGGAGGCCCGTGAGCTGGTGCGCCGCGAGCCGGACCCTGCCGACCGCCGCGTCAAGAACGTCGTGGCGACGGACGCGGGCCGCGAGATCATCCGGCGCGTCCGCGAGGAGATGCAGGCCACCCACGGCGCGCTCGACACCCTCGACACGGCCGAGAGCGCGACCCTCTACGCCCTGCTGGAACGCCTGCGCCCGACCATGGAGAAGGACGCGTAAGCACGCCGCGCACCGGGAGGCGGTCGGTCACGCCTCACACCGGGAGGCGGCCGGTCACGCCTCACACCGGGAGGCGGCCGGTCACGCCTCGCGCAGTGTCGCGGCCGCGCGCTCCGGGGCGATGTCGTTGACGAACTGGCCCATCCCGGATTCGGTCCCGGCCAGGTGCTTGAGCTTGTCGGCGGCCCGCCGGGTGGTGAACAGCTCCAGGTGCAGGGCGTACAGGTCCCGGCCGGTGCGTACGGGGGCCTGGTGCCAGGCCGAGATGTACGGGGCCGGCGCCGCGAAGAGCCGGTCGAAGCGGCCCAGCAGATCCAGGTGGAGGTCGGCCAGCTCGGCCTGCTCGTCCTCGGTCAGGGCGAGCAGGTCGGGGACGCGCCGGTGCGGGTAGAGGTGCACCTCGTACGGCCAGCGCGCGGCCTCCGGCACGAAGGCGCTCCAGCGCTCCCCCGCGACCACCACCCGGCGGCCGTCGGCCAGCGCCTCGTCGCGGACCTCGTCGAAGAGGTTGCGCCCGGTGGCCGCCTGGTGGCGGGAGACGGTGTCCAGCATGCGCCGGGTGCGCGGGGTGAGGACGGGCAGCGCGTAGACCTGGCCGTGCGGATGGGCGAGCGTGACGCCGATCTCGGGGCCGCGGTTCTCGAAGCAGTAGACCTGTTCCACGCCGGGGAGTGCGGCGAGCTCGGCGGTGCGGTCGGCCAGGGCCGCGATGACCGTACGGACCTGCGCCGGGCCGAGGTCGGCGTACGAGGCCTCGTGGTCGGGGCTGAAGCAGACGACCTCGCAGCGGCCCCCGCCCGGTCCGGACAGGGCCGGGAAACGGTTCTCGAAGACGGCGACCTGGTAGTCGGGGGCCGGTATCTCGGTGGGCCGGCCCGGGGCCGACGGACAGAGCGGGCACTGGTCCGCGGGCGGCAGGTGGGTGCGGCCCTGGCGGTGTGAGGCGATCACCACCCACTCGTCGAGGAGCCGGTCGTGGCGCCGCTCGGAAAGCGTCGCGGTGGGCGGCAGGCCGCGGGAGTCCGCGAGGGCGCGTACGGGTTCCCCGACAGCGGTCTCCGCGTCGGTCGCGGCGTCGTAGTAGATCAGCTCCCGCCCGTCGGACAGGGTCGTACGGGTCTTCCTCACCACGGGCGCTCCGGCGCGGGACCGGCGGCCAGCAGGACTTCGCCGACGCGCTCGCCGACCGCGGCGGCCTCCTCCCGCGGGAGGCGGTCGGTGACCAGTACGTCGACCTCCTCCAGGGCGGCGAAGGTGGTGAGCCCCACGGTCGACCACTTCGTGTGGTCGGCGAGGAGCGCGGTGCGCCGCGCGGAGCGGAGGAAGGCCCGGTTGGTCTCCGCCTCGGCGAGGTTGGGCGTGGTCAGCCCGGTGTCGGCGCCCAGGCCGTGGCAGCCGAGGAAGAGCAGGTCGACGTGCAGGGACCGGATGGCCTGGTCGGCGATGGGGCCGACGAGGGCGTCCGACGGGGTCCGGATGCCGCCGGTGAGGATCACGGTGGTGGTGCTCCCGGCGCTGCCGGTCCGGCGGGCGGCCTCGAAGACCTCGGCCGTGCGGACCGAGTTGGTGACCACCGTCAGGTCGGTGATCTCGGTGAGCTCCCGGGCCAGGGCGTGGGTCGTGGTCCCGGCGGACAGGGCGATGGCCGAACCCGGGGCCACGAGGGCGGCCGCCGACTTGGCGATGGCGTGCTTCGCCGCCGTCTCCCATTCCGACTTGGCCTCGAACCCGGGCTCGTGACTGCTGGCTTCGTCGCCGAGCACCGCGCCGCCGTGCACCTTGCGCAGCAGGCCCTCGCGGGCGAGGACGTCCAGGTCGCGGCGGACGGTCATGTCGGAGACGTTCAGGGAGCGGGTCAGCTCGTTCACGCGCACCCCGCCGCGCCGGCGGACCTCGTCGAGGATGAGGGCGCGGCGCTGATGGGCCAGCAGACTGCCGGGATCGGCCATGCGGCGGTTCCTCTCCTGGGGCGCTGGGGCACGGGGGCGCTGGGGCACGGGGGCGCTGGGGCACGGGGGCACCCGCGTCCCCGGTCAGCAGAAGCATCCTGACCGATCCGACAGAAGTCAACAGACCTCAACAAAGGCGCAGTTGGGGGCCCGTGGCCGCTGACAGGGCCGCGGATCGACACGGTCCGCCGTCTTGACATGTCCCTGCGGCGGCAGTGTGATGTGGGCCTTCCCGTTGGAGTCCGTTCGTTCCTGAGGACTTCTGCCGGGCCGACGCACCGTCAGGGCTCATTTCCGCACACGCCCTCCCGGATTCCCCGGGCCCCCCTCCCCCCAGGAGCCGTCTGTGCACACGTTACGAAGCGCCGTCGCCCGCCGCCTGACCGCGGCGCTCGCGGCCCTGCCCTTACTGGCCCCGGCGGCGGGGGCCGCCGCGCTGGCCGGTACCGCCGTCGTCGCGGCCGCCTCTCCCGCCGCCGCCGTGCCCGACGGACAGGCACTGACCCCGCCCATGGGGTTCAACAACTGGAACTCCACCCACTGCCGGGCCGAGTTCAACGAGGCGATGGTCAAGGGCATCGCCGATCTCTTCGTCGCCAAGGGCCTCAAGGCCGCCGGCTACCAGTACGTCAACCTCGACGACTGCTGGGCCCTGCCGAACCGGGACGCCTCGGGCAACCTCGTCGCCGACCCCGTCCGCTTCCCCGGCGGAATCAAGGCCCTGGCGGACTACGTGCACTCCAAGGGTCTGAAGTTCGGCATCTACACCAGCGCCGGCACCAAGACCTGCGACACCGCGGGCTTCCCCGGCGGCCTCGGCCACGAGCAGCAGGACGCCGACCTGTTCGCCTCGTTCGGGGTCGACTACCTCAAGTACGACAACTGCAACAACCAGGGCGTGGACGCGAAGAAGCGGTACACGGACATGGCCGAGGCGCTGAAGAAGACGGGCCGTCCGATCGTCTTCTCGCTGTGCGAGTGGGGCGAGAACCAGCCGTGGACCTGGGCGTCGAGCCTCGGCCACCTCTGGCGCACCACCGGGGACATCAGTGACAACTGGTCCTCGATGATCTCCATCGCCCACAGGAACCAGCCCCTCGCGCCGTACGCGGGCCCCGGCCGGTGGAACGACCCGGACATGCTCGAGGTCGGCAACGGCGGCATGACCGCCACCGAGTACCGCACGCACTTCACCCTCTGGTCGATGATGTCGGCGCCATTGCTGATCGGCAGCGACCTGCGCAGGGCGACGGCCGAGACCTTCGACATCCTCTCCAACCCCGATGTCATCGCAGTGGACCAGGACGGCCTGGGCAAGCAGGGCACGGTGGTCTCCGGCTCGGGCGGCCTCGTGGTGATGGCCAAGGAGCTGGCCAACGGCGACCGGGCGCTCTCCCTGACCAACGAGACCGGCTCCACCGCCACGATCTCCGCGAGGACGGACGCCCTCGGCATCGGCAACCGGGCCCCCTACGCCCTCAAGGAGTTGTGGACCAAGGCGGCGTCGACCAACACCAGCGGCACCGTCAGTGCGTCGGTCGCCCCGCACGCCACCGTCGTCTACCGGATCACCCCGGGACCGGCGCCGCTCCCGCCGGCCGGCACCTCCCACCTGTCCGACCTGCCCTGGACCGGTGCGAGCAGCGGCTGGGGCCCGGTGGAGAAGGACCGGAGCAACGGTGAGCAGGCCGCCGGCGACGGCAGGACCCTGACCGTGGGCGGCGCCGCGTACACCAAGGGCCTGGGGGTCCACGCGGCCAGCACCGTGACCTACCACCTCGGCGGCAGGTGCACCGGCCTGACGGTGGACGTCGGCGTCGACGACGAGAGTTCCCGCACCGGTGCGGTCGCCTTCCAGGTCTACCGGGACACCACCAAGGTCGCGGACAGCGGTGTCGTCACCACGGCGGACGCGCCCCGGAAGCTCACCGCCGATCTGACCGGCGGTCAGACGCTGCGCCTCGTCGTCACCGACGGCGGCAACGGCATCGACTACGACCACGCGGACTGGGCGGCGCCCCGGCTCACCTGCAACTGACCTGCCCACCTGCCGACTTGCTGATCCGCTGACCCGGCCCGATGAGGGAGCACTCGTACATGTCCATGATCCGGTATCGCCGCGGCGCCGTCCTGACCGGCGCCCTCGCGCTGGCGCTCACCCTGGGGGCCTGCTCCTCCGGCAAGCCCACCCCCGCCCAGGGACCGGGAGCGGGTACGGGCAAGAAGACGGACGGTCCGATATCCATCGCCTACCTGCAGAAGCAGGGCGACCAGGAGTACTTCGTCTCCGAGGCCGCGGGCGCCAAGAAGAAGGCCGACGAGCTCGGCATCAAGCTCACCGTGGTCAACCTCGGCAACGACGCCTCCAAGACGATCACCGAGGTCAAGTCGGCGATCGCCCAGAAGAACTCGGGCATCATCATCGTCGTTCCGGAGTCGGCGGTCGGCCCGCAGGTCGCCGCCGAGGCCACGAAGGCCGGGATCCCGCTGCTCACCTCCGACGACCAGGTGTGCGTGAGCGGGCCCAAGCCCGCGGCCTGCGGCAAGGCCGATCTGGTCGCGCGCGTGGGCTTCTCGGGGGGCCAGATGGGCGGCGAGGTCGGCAAGCGGGCCGCCGCCGAGTTCGCGAAGGCGGGCTGGAGCCCCGCGGACACCCGGATCATCTACGCCTGGAAGCAGGACACCACCGTCTGCACCGACCGGATCAACGGCGCCAAGGCCGCCTGGAAGGAGGCGGGCGGCCCCGAGGTCCAGACGATCGAGCTCGGTACGGACAACACCCCGGCGGGCGCGCAGGCCAAGGTCGGGGCGAGCGTGACGGCCAACCAGGGCGTCAGGCACTGGGTGGTCATGGGCTGCAACGACGAGAACGTATCCGGCGGGGTCAAGGGCCTGAACAACGCGGGCGTCAAGGGCTCGGACATCGTCGGTGTCGGCCTAGGCGCCTATCTGGCCTGCAAGGACTGGCAGGCGGGCGCCGACAACGGGATGAAGGCCGCGCTCTACATCCCCGGCGACGAGGTCGGCAAGCTGGCCGTCCAGGCCATGTACGACCGGCTCAGGAACGGTACGGAGTTCGCTCCGGAGGCCTTCGCCCCGACCAGGATGGTCGACGCGGGCACCTGGCGGGACGCCGGATTCGGCTGCAAGTGACGACCCCCGCCCTCTCACCGACCCCCAGCCCCGCCCCCACCCCCGTGACGGCGCCCGGACTGCGCGTGGCCGGCGTCGCCAAGAGCTTCGCCGGGGTCCCTGCCCTGAGCGACGTCAGCCTGGACTTCCCGGCCGGCTCGGTCACCGCGCTGATGGGCGAGAACGGCGCGGGCAAGTCCACCCTGCTGAAGATCGTCTGCGGCGACCACCCGGCCGACTCCGGCACGGTTCACCTCGACGGCGCCGAGGTGCGGCTGCGCTCCCCGGCCGACGCCCGTGCCGCCGGCATCCGGCTCATCCCCCAGGAGCCGGAGATCGTCCCGCACCTCACGGTCGCCGAGAACGTCTACCTCGGCGCCCTCCCCGTCCGCGCCGGCCGCCGCTTCGACCGGGCGGCCCTGCGCCGCCGGCTGAGGGAGGACCTGGTCCGGATCGGCTTCGAGAAGGTCCTCGACGCGGACGCACCCGGTATCCGCCTCACCCCGGCCCAGCGCCAACTGGTGGAGATCCTGCGGGCGTTGACGGGCGAGGCGAAGGTGGTGGCCTTTGACGAACCCACCTCCTCCCTCTCCGCGCACGAGGTGGAGGCCCTGTTCTCGCTGATCCGCCGACTGCGCGACCAGGGGCTCGCCGTCATCTACGTGTCCCACCGCATGCAGGAGATCTTCCGGCTGGCCGACCGGGTCGCCGTCCTGCGCGACGGGGCGCTGGTCGGCGTCAAGGCCGCCGCCGCCACGGGCGAGGGGGACATCGTACGGATGATGGTCGGCCGGGACCTGTCCGTCACCGGGAGGGGTTCCGCCCGGCCGCACGTGGCCACCGACCGGGTCGTCCTGGACGTGCGCGAGGTGACCACCGACGACGTACGCGGAATCAGCCTCCAGGTCCGGGCGGGGGAGGTGGTGGCCCTGGCCGGGCTGGTCGGCGCCGGGCGCTCCGAGCTGGCCCGCGCCCTGATCGGCGACCTCCCGCTGCGCGGGGGAACGGTCTCGGTGCGGGGCGCGGAACTGCGGCTGCGCCGACCGTCCGACGCGATCCGCGCGGGCATCGGCCTCGCCCCCGAGGAGCGCAAGGCGCAGGCGCTGTTCCTGGACAGGTCGGTCCGGGACAACATCACGCTCGTCGTGCTGGACCGGCTGCGCCGACTGCGCTTCGTGCGGCGGACGGCCGAGCAGGAGCTCGCCCGCGAGTACACCGGCCGGCTGCGCGTGCGCACCCCGTCCGTGGAGCGTCAGGTGCGCACGCTCTCGGGCGGCAACCAGCAGAAGGTGGTGCTCGCCCGCTGGCTGGCCCGCCGACCGGCCGTGCTGATCCTCGACGAGCCCACCCGCGGCATCGACGTCGGAGCCAAGGCCGAGATCTACCGGATCATCGCGGACCTCGCCGAGGCCGGGGTGGCGCTCCTGGTCATCTCCTCGGAGCTGCCCGAGGTGTTGGGGCTGGCCGACCGGGTGCTGGTGATGCAGGGCGGCCGGATCACCGGCGAGCTCGACCGGGCCGAGGCCACCGAGGAGGCCGTCCTCGCCCTGGCGATGGCCGACGACCTGACCACGACGGCGACGGGCAGCGGAGGAGCGAAGTGAACGCGGACACGGCGAACACGGCGAACACGACGACCGCAGGAGGCGGCATGTCCGACGGGACGGCCGACGAGGCGGCCGGTACGAGGGGCACCCCGGCCGGCACCGACCGGGGCGGGGCGGCCACGCGGCCCGGGCGGCGGATCGGCTCGCTCCTCGGCTCCGTCGGCGGTCAGAACCTCAGCCTGATCGGCGCCCTGGTGCTGGTGCTGGCCCTGTTCGGCTGGCTCAACCCCGCCTATCTCACCTGGGCCAACATCAAGGTCATCGGCGACGCGGTGACCATCTCCGGGCTGCTCGCCCTGGTCCAGACCGTGGTGATCATCTGCGGCGCGCTGGACATCTCCGTCGGCTCGCAGGTCGGCGTGGCCTCCGTGGTCTCCGCCATGGTCTTCACCTCCACCGGCGGGAGCGCCCTGCTCGGCATCGCCGCCGCACTCGGCGCCGGGCTGGTGGCCGGACTCCTCAACGGCGCCGTCATCGTCTTCGGCCGGGTCAACCCGGTCATCGCGACACTGGCCACCCTCGCCGCGTACAAGGGGGTCGCACAGCTGCTGTCCAAGGGCGCGGCGCAGGGGTACGTCAGCAACGACGACGTCTTCGTGTTCCTCGCGAACGGCTCGATCGCCGGAATCCCCGTGCTGCTGTGGGTGCTTGCCGTGGTCACCCTGGCCATCCACCTGCTGCTCAAGTCGACCGACATCGGCCGCAACATCTACGCCATCGGCGGCAACGACACCGCCGCCCGGCTGGCCGGGATCGACATCAACAAGTACCTGATCGCCGTCTACGGCCTGGCAGGGGTGGTCGCCGCGGTCGCCGGTGTCCTGCTCACCGCCCGGACCGGCTTCGGCCACCCCGTCTCCGGCAGCGAGGGCCTCGAGCTGAAGGCGATCACGGCCGCCGCCCTCGGCGGCTGCCTCCTGGCGGGCGGCAAGGGCGGGGTCGGCGGGACGCTGTTGGCCATCACCCTGCTCGGGGCGCTGGACAACGGCCTGACCGTGCAGGGCGTCAACCCGTTCTGGCAGAACGTCGCCCAGGGCGCCCTGCTCGTGGTGGCCGTCGTGATCCAGAAGCGGCGTGCCGGGGAGCGGGCGGTGGGGCTGCCCACTTGACGGGGGCCGGTACGAGGGGCGGCGCCGCGCTCATGCGGCCGCACCCCGTTACCACCCTTCAACCATTGAACTCCTGCCGCCCATTCGGGCGTTGACGGTTCGAAGTCTTGACGCCGGGGGACGTCGGGAGCACAGTGGCCAGCGGCTCCGCTTGAGAGCGCTCTCATGCAGCGGGCCGCTCCCCCCAGAGAGGGCACACCCATGCATCCCACATCCGGTAGAAAACGGTCGGCCGTCCGCCGGGCCGTCATCGCCGCGCTCAGCGCGATGGGCGTGGCCGCGGCGGCCGCCGCCGTGGTCACCCTGCCCGCCAACGCCGCCGCTCCGCCGCCCCCGGCGGGCTGGTCGCAGGTGTTCCTGGACGATTTCAACGGGGCCGCGGGCTCCGGCGTGAACACCGCCGACTGGCAGTACACCACCGGGACCAGCTACCCCGGCGGCCCCGCCAACTTCGGTACGGGCGAGGTCGAGACGATGACCTCGAGCACCGCGAACGTGGCGCTCGACGGCGCCGGCAACCTGCGGATCACCCCCCGCCGGGACGCCGCCGGCAACTGGACCTCCGGCCGCATCGAGACCCGGCGCGCCGATTTCCAGCCCCCGGCGGGCGGGAAACTGCGCACCGAGGCCCGGATACAGATGCCGAACGTCACGGGCGCTGCGGCGAAGGGCTACTGGCCGGCGTTCTGGATGCTGGGTGCGCCCTACCGCGGCAACTGGTGGAACTGGCCGGGCATCGGTGAGATCGACATCATGGAGAACGTCCAGGGCATCAACAACGTCTGGGCCACCCTGCACTGCGGCACCAGTCCCGGCGGCCCGTGCAACGAGACCTCCGGCATCGGCGGCCAGCGCGTCTGCCCGGGCACCAGCTGCCAGGCCGGCTTCCACACGTACGCCGTGGAGTGGGACCGGTCCACTGCCGTCGAGGAGATACGTTTCTCCGTCGACGGGAACACCTTCCACACCGTACGGGCGAACCAAGTCGACGCGGCCACGTGGGCCAACGCCACGAACCACGGCTACTTCATCATCCTGAACGTCGCCATGGGCGGCGGCTTCCCCGACGCCTTCGGCGGCGGCCCCGACGCGGGCACCCAGCCCGGCTACTCGATGGCCGTCGACTACGTCTCCGTCCTCCGCTCGACGGGCGGCACGACCCCGCCGACCACGCCCCCCACCACTCACCCGACGACACCGCCCACCACACCCCCGTCCGGCCACCGCGACGCGTACACCGCCATCGAGGCCGAGTCGTACGACGACCAGGCCGGGCTGGCGAAGGAGAACACCACCGACACCGGCGGCGGCCAGAACGTGAGCACGATCGCCAACGGCGACTGGGCCCTGTACAAGGGCGTGGACTTCGGCTCCAGCGCGGCGAGGCAGTTCAACGGCCGGGTCGCCGGCGGTGCGGCCGGCGGGGTCAGCGGGCTCGTCGAGGTCCGGCTGGACAGTCGAACCAGCCCGCCGATCGGCAGCTTCTCGGTCGCGAACACCGGCGGCTGGCAGAGCTGGAGGACCGTCCCTGCGAACATCAGCCCCGTCACCGGCACGCACGACGTCTACCTGACCTTCACCAGCGGCCAGAGCGCCGACTACGTGAACGTCAACTGGTTCGACTTCGGCCACTGACCAGGACCGACCGGACCGAGGAGACGCCCATGAACACCCGACAACGGCTCCCGCTGACCGCGCTGGCCGCGCTGATCGCCCTGCTGGGATTCGTCCTGCCGGCCCCGAACCGGGCCGCGGCGCACGACGCGCAGGGCGGGGCCGGGAGCTTCCCGATCACCTTCCAGAACAACACCCGTGGCACGTACGCCGATTCGCAGATCTTCGTCACCGTGCTCGGCCAGGTGACCCCGGGCCAGTGGTCGTACATGAAGCCCGACGGCTCCATGGCCCACATCAACCACCTCGACGCCACCGCGCCCGGCCACCTGGTCAAAAAGGGCGTCAACTACCCCAACATGTCGTTCACGCTGGCCCAGGTGGGCGGGACGGTGCCCTCCCCGGCATCGATCCGCGGGGGCCGGATCTACGTCTCCCTCGGCTCGCCCCTCTACCTCCCGGTCTCCCCCGACGACCAGGGCTGGGGCGGCCCCGACCTGCGCAACCCCCATGACCCGAACAGCGACGTGTACTACGACTGGTACGAGTACACGTACGTGCAGGGCCAGGTCGCGTTCGGCGGGAACACCACCCAGGTGGACCAGTTCGGCTTCCCGATGACCTCGCGGCTGCGCCAGACCTCCAGCGGCTACGACACCACCCGGGGCATCACCCGGACCCGCGCGGAGGTCATGCAGCAGTACGCGGCCACCGTCGGGGCCGCCTTCAAGCCGCTGCAGAACGGCTACCGCATCGTGGCGCCGCGTTCCTCGAACCTGTTCCTCGAGGGCGGCGCGCAGCAGCACCACCTCTCCACCGCCATCGACCAGGCCTGGGCCCACTACACCACCCGTCCGTTCACCCTGACCCGGCTCGGGGAGACCTTCTCCGGGCGGGTCTCCGGCTCCGTACTGACCTTCAGCAAGAACGGCGCGGGCCCCTTCACCCTCCACAAGCCGACCTCGCCGGACGTCATGGCCTGTGCGGGGGCGCTGGCCTCGGGCAACGACACCGAGAAGCAGCTCGCCGCGGAGTTCTGCGCCGCGTTCAACCGGGGTGTCGCCCTCGACACCACCGCCTGGTACAGCCCGGCCGCGTACTACGGCGGGACGGCGAAGAACGACTACGCCGGCTTCTTCCACACCGTCGGCCTGGACAAGCGGGCCTACGGGTTCCCGTACGACGACGTCAACGACCAGTCCTCCGTCCAGATCCTCGGCAACACCGCGCCGCCGACCGGACTGACCCTCGGCATCGGCTGGTGACTCAGGGGGTGTCCTGCCCCTGCCGCCGGAAGCGCTCTCAGGCTCCCGGCGGCAGGGGTTACCCTGCTGTTCGGCGAGCCAACAGCCCCCGGACACGCAGGAGGAGCGCCCGTGCCCGAACAGCTTCCCGGCCACCGGCCCACCCTCGAGGCCGTGGCGGAGCGCGCCGGGGTGTCCCGGGCCACCGCCTCCCGCGTCGTCAACGGCGGCGAGGGTGTCCGCGCACACCTCGTGGAGAAGGTCCGCGAGGCCGTACGGGAGCTCGGGTACGTGCCGAATCCCGCGGCCCGCACCCTCGTCACCCGGCGCACCGGGGCCGTCGCGGTGATCATCGCCGAGCCGGAGATCCGGATCTTCTCCGACCCCTTCTTCTCCCGCCAGATCCGCGGCATCAGCAAGGAACTGACCGCGCACGACACCCAGTTGGTCCTGCTGCTCGTGGAGGACCGGGGCGACTACGACCGCATCGAGCGCTATCTGGCCGGCGGCCACGTCGACGGGGCCCTCGCCTTCTCGCTGCACACCGACGACCCGCTGCCCGCGATCACCCGCCGCATCGGCATGCCCACGGTCTACGGCGGCCGGCCGGGCTGGACCGCCGGCTCCGGGGAGCACGGCGGTGTCGCGTACGTCGACGCGGACAACCGCGGGGGCGCCCGCGAGGCCGTGCGGTACCTGCTGGACCAGGGCCGGAAGCGGATCGCGCACATCGCGGGCCCGCTGGACCAGACCTCGGCGGTGGACCGGCTCGACGGCTACCGGGACGTACTGCTCGACGCCGATCCGGCGCTGATCGCGGAGGGGGACTTCACCGCGGCGGGCGGGGCCCTCGCGATGGCCGGGCTGCTGGAGCGCTGCCCGGACCTCGACGCGGTGTTCGCGGCGAACGACCTGATGGCGACGGGCGCCCTGCGGGTGCTGCGGGAGCGCGGCCTCGCCGTGCCGGGGGACGTGGCGCTGGTCGGCTTCGACGATGCCGAGCTGGTGGCGGAGACCGCCGATCCGCCGCTGACGACCGTGCGCCAGGACATCGAGGGCATGGGGCGTCTGATGGCGCGGCTGCTGCTGCGCACGCTGAACAAGGTCCAGGGCGAACGCAGCGTACCGGCCTCGGTGGTCACTCCGACGGCGCTGGTGCGGCGCGCCTCCGCGTGACGCGCACGACATGCGTCATCCACCCGATCCACGCGGTCCGCCGGGTCGGCGCGGCGTGAACTCGTCGTGTGACAGGGGTGATTGTGGACGAACGCGTGCTGTTGTGCGTACAACTCTTGACGGGGCCGGGGCTGCGGGTGCACGCTCCAGTCGCGCTCTGAGAGCGCTCTCAACGCTGGCGCACTCCCACCCCCGCACCCTGCCCGTCCAGGCCAAGGAGGCCGCCCCATGTCCATCCCCCGAACCACCCCCGGAACCGTGATCCGACTCGGCGCCCTCGCGCTCACGGGAGTGCTCCTGGCCGCCTGCGGATCCGGGTCCGGGTCGGGCGGTGCGCCCTCCGGCGACGCCGCGGGAGGCGACGTCACGCTCACCGTCGACCTGTTCGGCGCGTTCGGCTACCAGGAGGCCGGGCTCTACGCCGAGTACGAGCAGCTCCACCCCGGCGTCAAGATCAAGCAGACCGACACCGAGGACGAGCAGGACTACTGGAAGTCGCTCCAGACCCGTCTCGCGGGCGGCGGCGGCCTGGCCGACGTCCAGGCCGTCGAGGTCGGCCGGATCGCCTCGGTCACCCAGCAGCAGGCCGGCAAGTTCGTGGACCTGAACCAGTACGGAGCCGGGGCGCTCAAGGGGGAGTTCGCCCCCGCCAAGTGGTCCGCCGCGGCCACCAAGGACGGCAAGGTGCTGGGCCTGGGCACCGATGTCGGCCCCGAGGCCATGTGTTATCGCCGCGACCTGTTCCAGGCCGCCGGACTGCCCACCGACCGCACCGAACTGGCGGCCCGGTGGGCCACCTGGGACGGATACCTCGAACTCGGCCGCCAGTACAAGGAGAAGGCGCCGGCCGGCAGTTCCTGGATCGACAGCGTGGGCAGCCTGAACGCGGTCATGGTCGGCCAGCAGAAGGAGCGCTACTACGACGCCTCGGGCGCCCTGATCTACGAGAACAGCCCCGCCGTGAAGGCCGCCTGGGACGTTTCCGTCAAGGCTGCGGGCGAGGGGCTCAGCGCCAAGCTGGACCAGTGGTCGCCGCCGTGGAACCAGGCGTTCGCCTCCGGCTCCTTCGCCACTCTGCCCTGCCCCGCCTGGATGCTCGGCTACATCAAGGGCCAGGCCGGGGACGCGGGCGAGGGCAAGTGGGACGTCGCGAAGCTGCCCGGCAGCGCGGGCAACTGGGGCGGCGCCTACCTGGCGGTCCCGAGCGCCGCCAAGCACAAGAAGGAGGCGTACGAGCTGATCAAGTGGCTCACCGCGCCCGAGCAGCAGACCAAGGTCTTCCGCAAACAGGGCAACTTCCCGTCGGCCACCAAGTCCATCAGTCAGATAGCCGACGCCAAGGACCCCTACTTCTCCGATGCGCCGATCGGCCGGATCTTCGGTGACGCCGCCGAACAGGCCCCCGTCCAGGTGCTCGGCCTGCACGACAAGGACATCGCCGACCAGATCAACAACGCGCTGAGCGAGGTCGAACGCAAGGGCACTGCCCCCGAGACGGCCTGGTCGAACGCGAAGAAGGCCGTCAAGAATGCCCTCGGCTGAGCCGCTGGCGCCGCCGGCGCCCCTGACCGCCCCGGCGCCGCCGGTCCCGCCGCCCCCGCGGCGCGGGCGGCCGCCGGCTTCGCTGTCCCCGTATGCCTTCCTCGCGCCCTTCTTCACCCTGTTCGCCGCGTTCGGGATCTTCCCGCTGCTCTACACGGCGTACGTCTCCCTCTACCGCGCCGAACTGCAGACCCCCGGCGAGCTGGAGTGGCGCGGCCTCGGCAACTACACGGCGCTGTTCACCGATCCGTTCTTCTGGACGGCGCTGCGCAACACGTTCACCATCGGCGTCCTGTCCACGGTGCCCCAACTGCTGATGGCGCTGGGCCTGGCCCACCTGCTCAACTACCGGCTCCGGGCCCGCACGTTCTTCCGTACCGCGCTGCTGCTGCCGTACGCGACCTCGGTCGCCGCCGCGTCGTTGATCTTCGCGCAGCTCTTCGGGCACGATTTCGGGCTCGTGAACCGCCTGTTGGACCTGGTGGGCATCCACCCGGTCGACTGGCAGAACGGTACGACGGCCTCCCAGATCGCCGTCTCGTCCATCGTGGTCTGGCGCTGGACCGGCTACAACGCGCTGATCTACCTGGCGGGCATGCAGACGATCCCGATCGAGCTCTACGAGGCGGCCGAGGTCGACGGCGCCTCCCGCCTGCGGCAGTTCCTGCACGTGACACTGCCGGGGCTGCGCCCCACGATCGTCTTCACCTCGATCGTCTCGACGATCGGCGCCACGCAGCTGTTCGGCGAGCCGCTGCTGTTCGAGGGGTCGATGTCCGGCGGCATCTCGCACCAGTACCAGACCCTCGGCCTGTACATGTACGAGCAGGGCTGGGGCTTCTTCCACCTGGGCCGGGCGGCGGCCATCGCCTGGGTGATGTTCCTGCTGATCGTGGTGCTGGTCGGGGTTAACGCCGTGGCCGCGCGCCACCGTTCCCGTAAGGAGGCCGGCCGATGAGCGCGCACGTCTCCGCCCGGCGCGGCGGAAGGACCACGTACGTGGTCCTGATCTGCGCCGTGCTGGTCTCGGCCTTCCCGCTGTACTGGACCCTCGTCGCCGCGAGCCGCTCCAACGCCGAACTGGCCCGGCCCCTACCGGCGTTGCTGCCCGGCCCGCGGCTCCTGGACAACCTCCGGGCCGTCCTGGACGAGGCGGCCATCGGCACGGCGCTGCTCAACTCGCTGATCGTCTCGGGGGCGATCACCGTCGGCACGGTGCTGTGCTCCACGCTGGCCGGGTTCGCCTTCGCCAAACTCCGCTTCCGCGGCCGCGGGGCGCTGCTCGGCGCCGTCGTCGCCTCGATGATGATCCCGCCGCAGCTCGGGGTGATCCCGCTGTTCATGCTGATCGTCGAACTGCACTGGGTGAACCAGCTGCAGGCCGTCGTGCTGCCCGGGCTCGTCTCGGCGTTCGGCGTGTTCTTCATGCGGCAGTTCCTGGTGCAGTCGCTGCCGGACGAGCTGATCGAGGCGGCGCGGGTGGACGGGGCCTCGCACGCCCGGATCTTCTGGTCGATCGTCGTGCCGATCGCCCGCCCGGCGATGGCGGTCCTGGGCCTGCTCACCTTCATGACGGCCTGGAACGACTTCTTCTGGCCGATCGTCGCGCTGTCGTCGCAGGAGCCGACCGTCCAGGTCGCGCTGCGCCAGCTGGGCGGCGGATACGTCCACGACCAGTCCGTGATCATGGCCGGCACCCTGCTCGGCACGCTGCCCGTGCTGCTGGTCTTCGGACTGCTCGGCCGGCAGATCGTCGGCGGCATCATGCAGGGCGCGGTCAAGGGCTGACGCAGCCGTCCCGGCCTTCCCTCACCTTCCTGGAGTCTTCCCATGACCACGCTCGACGCCTCTCCCGTCACGAAGACGGGCCTCTCCTTCCCGGCCGGATTTCGCTGGGGCACGGCCACCGCCGCGTACCAGATCGAGGGCGCAGCCGGCCTGTACGGCCGGACGCCCTCCATCTGGGACACCTTCAGCCGCACCCCCGGCAGGGTCCGCAACGGCGACACCGGGGACACGGCCGCCGACCACTACCACCGCATGACCGAGGACGTCGCCCTGCTCCGGCGGCTCGGCGTCAGCGACTACCGCTTCTCGGTGGCCTGGCCGCGGGTCCAGCCCACCGGCCGGGGGCCCGCCGTCCAGCAGGGCCTGGACTTCTACCGGCGGCTCGCCGACGCGTTGCTGGCCGCCGGGATCCGGCCGGTCGCCACGCTCTACCACTGGGACCTGCCTCAGGAGCTCGAGGACCTGGGGGGCTGGCCGCGGCGGGAGACCGCAGAGCGGTTCGCCGCGTACGCGGGGCTCGTGGCCGGGGCGCTCGGCGACCGGGTGGCGAGCTGGACCACGTTCAACGAGCCCTGGTGCGCGGCCTTCCTCGGTTACGCGTCCGGGGTGCACGCCCCGGGCCGCACCGAGCCGGCGTCCGCGCTCCAGGCCGCCCACCACTTCAACCTGGCCCACGGCCTGGGCGTGGCGGCGCTGCGCGCCGTCCTCCCCCGGTCGGCCGAGGTCTCGCTGACGCTGAACCTGCACGCGCTGCGGCCGCTGACGCACTCCGCCGGCGATCTGGACGCGGTGCGCCGGATCGACGCGGTGGGCAACAGGATCTTCCTCGACCCGGTCTTCCACGGGCGCCTGCCGGAGGACCTGGTGCGCGACACCGCCGGGGTGACGGACTGGTCCTTCGTCCGGGACGGCGACCTGGCCGCCGCCGCGGCGCCGATCGACTGGCTGGGCCTCAACTACTACTCCCCGACGGTGGTCGCGGCGGCCGGGCCGGGGGACCCTGAGCGGTCCGCCGGGCCCTCGCCGTGGGTGGGCGCCGAGGAGCACGTACGCTTCCTGCCCGCGCCGGGGCCGCGGACGGCCATGGACTGGCCCGTGGACGCGGGAGGCCTGCACGAGCTGCTGGTCCGGCTGCGCGACGAACTGCCTCGCGTACCGGTGCTGATCACGGAGAACGGCGCGGCGTACGTGGACTACGCCGACCCGGAGGGCGATGTGCACGATCCGGAGCGCGTCGACTACCTGCGCGGCCATCTGGCCGCGGTGCACCGGGCGATCGCGGACGGGGCCGATGTACGCGGGTACTTCGTGTGGTCGCTGCTGGACAACTTCGAGTGGGCGTACGGCTACAGCAAGCGGTTCGGCCTCGTCCACGTCGACTTCGCGACCCAGCGGCGCACGCTGAAGGACAGTGCCCGCTGGTACGCCGACGTCATCGCCCGTGGCGGCCTGCCAGCCTGACCACCGCCGCGCGCGCCGGAGTACGCAGGCGGCAGGTGTGGGCCCCGGTGATCCGGACCGCGTCGTACGGGCCGAGGGTGACGGGGCCGGCTGCGGCTGCGGCTCCGGTGCCGGTTCCGCCTTCGAGTTCCGCCCGGCCCTGGAGCGCGACCACCAGCAGGGTCTCCCCCGGCGCGGCGGTGAGCGCGAGGGCGCCCCGTACGACTGCGGTCTCCGCGTGCACGCGGTCGCGGCGGTACATCACGTTGAAGTTCACGACGGGCCCGTCGAGGAGCCTGCACTCGGTGGGCGCGTCGCCGGGGAAGTCCTGCGGCGCGTAGCGCTCGTCGACGAGGCGGCGGGCGCCGGCCACCGTGAGGTCCATGCCCGCCCCCTCGGCCAGGGTCAGCGTGCGGTCGACGCCGGGGAAGGCCGAGAAGGGCCCGTCCGCGGCCACCTCGGCGAGGCTGACCCGCCATCCGAAGTCGGCCATCCCGGCGCCCTCGGGCCAGGCCGCGATCTCCCGGGTCACCCCACCGCCGTTCTTCCACGCGACGGCCGCGCGGTCGCCCGCGCGCAGGATCCGGACCTCGTCGCCGCCGGTCATGACACTGCTCCTTCGATCGGTGAGCACCGCCCCTGCGGCCTGACCGAGCCTATCCACGCCGGCGACCGCGTGAAGCGGCCGTACCGCTGGGGTCGCCGCGGTGGGTACGGGAGCGGAAACGGGAACGGGAACGGGAGTCAGAGAATGCGCCGGGTGGTGTGGGGCAGCGAGAAGTACCCCGGGCGTCCCACGTCGAGCGGGGCGCCCTCGGCGGCGTCCGTGTCGAGTGCGTACACCATGAGCGGGCTGCTGCCGCTGGGGCCCGTGGCGGTGGCGCGGAGCCGGTAGCGCTCGGTGCGGACGGCGTCGCGGGCGAGGGGGGCGCCGCCCTCGTAGAGGTGGGCCGGCTTGGCGTCGGTGGCCATCCGCAGGTCCACGGTGCGCCAGGTGCCGGTGACCGGGTCGCGCCGTTCCAGTACGTAGGGGGACGCGGGTCCGGGCAGGTCGCCGGGCTCGCCGGTCAGGGGCTCCATCTGGAAGGCGATCAGCAGGTGCCCGTAGGCCTGGGAGTTGCCGTTGCGGACGGTGACCGTGAACTCCTGTGCGGGGCCGCCGCGGACCAGGTTCAGCCTGCCGCCCGCGGCGGCCGCGCTCAGCGACAGCCGGGTCGCGGGGGCGGGGGCCGACGGCGCCGGCGTCTTCGCGGGCGTCGCCGAGGACGTGGGGGTGGAGCTGGCGGTGGGCGTGGGCGCCGGTGAGGACACGGCCGGGGTCCCCGACACGGTCGCCGTCGGCGAGACCGAGCCCGAGGGCGAGGCGCCCGACGACCGGGTGGGAGCGGCCGGGGTGTCCGGGTGCCCGGTGCAGGCCGTCAGAACGGCCGACAGCGCCGCCAGTACCGCCGAGACGATCATCAGACGGGGTCTGACGTGCAAGGTGCCCTCCTACGCTCCTGTGACGGCAGGACCGTAGCAAGGACGGCCCGCCGGCACAGGGGCCCGGCGCATGACACTTCGGTCACGGTTGTCGACCGGGGCCAGGGCCGGCGGCCGGCGGCCGGCGGCCGGAGCGGGGCCCGGCCGACGCCGGAGTCCGGGCGGGCGCCCGGGCCCGGCGGCGCAGTCCCCGTCCCCCGCGCCCGGCCTCGGACGGTCAGCCCTTGAACTCCGCCGTCCGGACCGGGGAGGCCTCGGCCAGGGCCTTCACCACGGCCTCGGTCCCCGCCCGCAGCCCGTACACGGGCGTGCCGGGCTGCTGGCGCCAGGAGTCGTCGAGGCCGCCCGCGTCGACGGAGTCGAAGCCGAGTTCGTCGATGAGCGCCCGGACGGTCTGCTTCGCCGCCTCGTCGTCGCCGGCGACCGGGAGGGCCATCCGGTCCGGGTCCCCGGCCGGGCGGTGCCGGTCGAGGATGTCCTCGGCGTACGTCCCGTTGAAGGCCTTGACCACCGGGTGCCCGATGTGGCGCTCGCTCCAGCGGCTCTCGGTCAGGCCCTCGTCCTCGATCTCGGCGATGCGGCCGTCGCGCTGCTTCGGGTAGTAGTTCCCGGTCTCGATGACGACGAAGTCCTTCGCCGCCTGATCGAAGAGCCCGGCGGGCAGCTGCGGCACGTTCTTCAGGGGGATGGTGACCACGACGACCTCGGCCCCGCGGGCCGCCTGCGCCACCGTGACCGGCGTGGCCCCGGTCTCCTTCACGAGGTCGGACAGGGTCTCGGGGCCACGAGAGTTCGCCACGGACACCTCGTGTCCGAGCGCGGTCAGGCGGCGCGTCAGGTTGCCGCCGATGTTGCCTGCGCCGATGATGCCGATCTTCATGAGCTCTCCAGTGCGTGCAGGGTGGTCGGGTGTTGCGTGGAGTCCGAACCACCGGCAGCCGCCGCGCATTCCGGATATGGGCCTCCCGTCTGCGGATCCCCCGTTCGAGTGGCCGGATCCAAGCCACACGGAACCGGCCATGGATTTCGGCCACGCCTCCCTGAAATCACCTTCGATTGCCGCGCGACGACATCCGGACGGGGAAATTCGTTTACGCGTGAACATTTCCATGAAACGGCGGTATCTTCACGGGGCTCCAGAGTGACGAAGGGAAAGAGAAGCGCCGGTGGGGCCGAAACAAGCCGGGGGCGACTCGACTTTCGCAAGATCCTTTATGTAGGGTTTCCTTCATTCGCCGCCCACGAGGGACGGCGAGCAGACGCGGCCGACCACCGCCCCTGTCCTGCTCGTTCGCGAAAATGTGACCCGACAACGAGGGACCATCATGCGGTTCCAGCTTTTGGGGCCGCCGAGTATTGCGCGCGGCCCGGAAACCGTAGTTCTCAAACCGTCCCAACCCACCAGTCTTCTGACGGCCCTTCTGTTGCACCCCGGAGTCGTGGTTTCGACCACCTGTCTGCTGCATGCGGTGTGGGACGAGGAACCGGCCGCCACCGCACGCGCCGCGTTGCAGACGTGCGTACTGCGGCTGCGCGGGCTGTTCACGGAGTACGGCATATCCACGACCACCATCGAGGCCGTACCCGGCGGATACCGGATGCCCAACGACACCGGGACCCCCGACCTCGCGCTCTTCCGCGCCCTGACGGCGCAGGCCACGGGTGCCACCGGCCCGGGCGAGGAGCTGTACCGCCTGCGCGAGGCACGGTCCCTGTGGCACGGGCCGCCGCTGGCCAACGTGGCCTCGCGCATGCTCCGGCGCGACGCGGCGCCGGCGCTCGAACAGGAGCGGCTGCGCGTGCTGGAGCGGGTCTGCGATCTCGAACTCGCCGCCGGGAACTGCCATCAGGTCCTGGTCGACCTGTACGAGAGCGCCCGCCGGCATCCGGTGCGCGAGCGGTTCACCGAACAGCTCATCGAGGCCTTTTACCGCACCGGGCGCCAGGCGGAGGCCCTCGCCGAGTACCGGACCGTACGGGACCGGCTGCGCGACGAGCTCGGCGTCGACCCGGGTGCCGGGCTGCGCCGCCTGGAGCTGGCGATCCTGCGCTCCGAGGACCTCGGAGGGCCCGAAGCGGCCGGCGCGCGGCCTGCCCTGCCGCGGGCCGCCCACCCCGGGGCACTGCCGGCGGTGCCGGGAGGGCCGGCGCCGTCTGCCGAGCCCGCAGCGGACAGCGGCTGGCGCGGGGTGCCCAGGACCCGGCCCGGGCGCCCGTGGCTCATCGCCCGTGCCCGGGTTCGCCGGCCGGGAGGCCGACCGCGCCGCGATCGCCGCACGCCTGACCTCCGCCGAAGGGCCGCGGCTGGTCGTCGTCTCCGGGGCCCCCGGCATCGGGAAGTCGGCGCCGGCCCACCAGTGCGCGTACGAGGTCCGGGACGAGTCCCCGGCGGGGTCTTCACCCTCGTGCCGGCCCGGCCCGCCGGCGCCGGGCAGGTGCTGCCGCTGCTGCCCGCGGCCGAGGACGTCGCCGTCCTGGTCACCAGCACGGCGACACGGGCCGGGCACTGCACGGGGCACAGGGCGTGCGCCTGGCGTACGGGATGCCGGGGGTGATCGGTCCGGCGGCCCGGTCGGCGGCCCCCGGCGCGACGGCGACGGAGAAGCCGGCCGTCCTGCCGGCCAACCATGCGCCGGACTTCGCGCCGGACGTGCGCACGGCGCTCCCGGCGGGCGTGCGGGCGCTGCGGGCGGCGGCGCTGAGCTGCCTGGGTTCGCCCCGATAGGCGGCTGTACGCCATCTGCGCCGCATTCAGGCCATTTCGCACGTTCCGAGAACCATCCGCGGGGGCGGCGGCGTCGCTGGGTTCAGCTACTCGGCAACTCGGCTCAGCACGGTGAAAGGTCCGAACGATGTTCAAGCTTCCGGCCAAGCGCACCGCTTCTCTCGCCCTCGCGGCCACCGCCGCGACGGCCGCTCTCACCCTCGCCCTCGTCACCACCGCCTCCGCGACCGGCGCTGCCGGCGCGCAGGCGCCGTCCGTGTCCGGCAGCCCGGAGGGCGCGTTCTCCCGGATCGCCACCTTCTACGGGGCGTACATCGACGCGGTGTACGACGGAGACGGCACGCGCGCGCAGCAGCTGCGGGCCGCCTACCTCTCCGTACCGCTCCAGCGCGAGCTGGAGGAGTGGGAGGGGACCCACCACGCGGACGGGGTCCTGCACGCCCAGAACGTGCCGCTGGAGTGGAAGGTCACCTACGTCGACAGCGGGATGGGCAAGACCAACGCCACCGTCACCCTGACCTGGAGCGGCAGTGACACCACCCGGCTCCACGTCCAGGCCGATCTGAAGACCCGGAAGATCCTCTCCATCAAGGACTGACGACGCTCCGGACATGCAGGTGGGGGCCACCGCCGGCGGCCCCCACCCGAATCAACCACGCGTGGCGGTTACGCTCCGCTCGCCTTCAGCATGTCCTCGCGCTCGACGAGCTTCACGCGCTCGCGGCCCTGCGGCTCGCCCAGCGCCTTCTCGGCCGCGTCGAGCTTGTACCAGCCCTCCCACGTCGTGAAGCGGACGTTCCGCTCGGCCAGGAAGGCCTCGACGGCCTCCGGCGCGGGCGCGGCGGGCGTCCGCAGGCGGCCGCCCGCGTGGTCCTCGAGGAGGTTCGCGACGGTCTCGTTCGCGTCGCCCTTGGTGTGGCCGATGAGGCCGATCGGTCCGCGCCGGATCCAGCCGGTGACGTACGTCGACTGCAGGTGCGCGCCGGCTTCGATCACACGGCCGCCCTCGTCCGGGACCGTGCCGCTGGCGACGTCCCACGGCAGCTTGGGCAGTTCGTCCGAGAGGTAGCCCACGGCGCGGTAGACGGACTGGACGTCCCAGTCGGTGAACTGGCCGGTGCCCTTGACGTTGCCCGTGCCGTCGAGCTCGGTGCGCTCGGTGCGCAGTCCGACGACCTTGCCGTCCTCGCCGAGGATCTCGGCGGGCGACTCGAAGAAGTGCAGGAAGAGCTTGTGCGGGCGCTCGCCGATGTCGCGGATCGCCCAGTTCTCCAGGGTCTTGGCGACCATGTCCGCCTGCTTGTTGGAGCGGCGGGTGGCGATCGAGCCCTCGTCGTAGTCGATGTCCTCGGGGTTGACGATGACCTCGATGTTGGGCGAGTGGTCGAGCTCGCGCAGCTCCATCGGGCTGAACTTGGCCTGCGCCGGACCGCGGCGGCCGAAGACGTGCACCTCGAGCGCCTTGTTGGCCTTGAGGCCGTCGTAGACGTTCGCCGGGATCTCGGTCGGCAGCAGCTCGTCCGCGGTCTTCGCCAGGATGCGCGCGACGTCGAGGGCGACGTTGCCGACGCCGAGGACGGCGACCTTCTCGGCCTCCAGCGGCCAGGTGCGCGGGACGTCGGGGTGGCCGTCGTACCAGGAGACGAAGTCGGCGGCGCCGTACGAGCCGTCGAGCTCGACGCCCGGTATGGCGAGCGCACGGTCGGCGGTCGCGCCGGTGGAGAAGATCACGGCGTCGTAGAACGAGTGGAGTTCGTCGAGGCTGATGTCGTTCGGGTAGTCCACGTTGCCGAACAGGCGTACCTGCGGCTTGTCGAGCACCTGGTGCAGGGCGGTGATGATGCCCTTGATCCGCGGGTGGTCGGGGGCGACGCCGTACCGGATCAGGCCGAAGGGGGCGGGCATCCGCTCGAACAGGTCGATGGAGACACCCGGCTCGGCGGCCGCCTCGGACTTCAGCAGCGCATCGGCGGCGTAGATTCCGGCGGGGCCGGCACCGACGATTGCTACCCGCAGGGGGCGAGGCATGACAGGTTCCCTTCGACCGACAAAAAACTGGATCAAGAGAACCCTAAACTAAGGCCACCCTAACCCGGCACCCGCCCCCTGGTTATGACCCTATAAACAAGGCTTATGGCCTTCCCAAGACATCCTTGGGGTTCCCCGTCACACTGGAACCGGCCCGTCACACGGCAACCAGGAGGTGTGCCGATGGATCCGGTAGCGGCGCTGGAGCGGATCGCCTTCCTGCTGGAGCGGGGGCAGGCGCCCACCTACCGGGTGCAGGCCTTCCGGAGGGCGGCCGGCGCAATCACCCGTATGGGCGAAGGCGAGGTACAGGAGCGGGTCGGGGCCGGAACCCTCGAAGCGGTCAAGGGCATCGGGCCGAAGACCGCCCAGGTGGTGCGGGAGGCGGTCGGCGGGGCGATCCCCGCGTACCTGCAGAAACTCGAGGACGAGATCGCGGCGCACCCCGAGGGTCCCCCGGCCGGTCCTGCCGCCCGCGCGCTGCGCGCGGCCCTGCGGGGGGACTGCCATCTGCACTCCGAGTGGTCCGACGGCGGCAGCCCGATCGAGGCCATGGGGCGGACGGCGGCCGAGCTGGGTCACGAGTGGGCCGTGCTCACCGACCATTCGCCGAGCCTGACCGTCGCCCGGGGCCTGTCGCCGGAGCGGCTGCGCGAGCAGCTGGAGGTGGTGGCGCAGCTGAACGAGACGTGGGCGCCCTTCCGGCTGCTGACCGGCATCGAGTGCGACATCCTGCTGGACGGCTCGCTGGACCAGGAGCCGGAGCTGCTGGACCAGCTGGACGTGGTCGTCGGATCCGTCCACTCCAAGCTGCGGATGGAGTCGCCCGCGATGACACGGCGGCTGCTGGCGGCCGTACGCAACCCCCTGATGGACGTCCTGGGCCACTGCACGGGACGGCTGGTGACGGGGCGCGGCCGTCCCGAGTCGCAGTTCGACGCGGAGGCGGTGTTCGCCGCCTGCGCCGAGTCCGGGACCGCCGTGGAGATCAACAGCAGGCCCGAACGGCTGGACCCGCCCCGTCGGCTGCTGCGGCTGGCCGTGGAGGCCGGCACGCTTTTCGCGATCGACACGGACGCCCATGCCCCGGGCCAGCTGGACTGGCAGCTGCTCGGCTGCGAACGGGCCGCGGAGTGCGGGGTACCGGCCGGGCGCGTCGTGAACACCTGGCCGCGGGAGCAGCTGCTGGAGTGGACCCGGACCCGCAAGCCGCCGGCCGCGGACTGAGGCGTGGGCCGGCGCTCGGGCCGCGTCAGCGGAGCCCGGCCAGGTCCGCCCCGCGTACCAGCAGCAGCACGACATCGCCCCCGGCGACCGCCATCGTGACCAGGAACGGGATCCGGCTCCGGCCGGGCGGCCGACCGGCCCCGAGGAGTACCGCCGCCGCCGTCGCCGCGAGCAGCCCCCAGCCGTACGGGGGCACCCGCCCCGGCGGTCCGGCGACCAGGGCCACGGCCGAGCCGAGGACCAGCAGCCCCCCGACGGCCGCCGAGCGCCTGGCGCCGAGCCGGTGCGGCAGGCCCACCACGCCCGTGGCCAGGTCGTCGTCGATGTCGGGCAGCACGTTGGCGAAATGCGCACCCGCGCCCAGCAGGGCCGCCGCGGCCGTCAGCCACCACGGCGGCCAGGGCGCCCCGGGCAGACCCAGCATGACGAAGGCGGGGAGCAGTCCGAAGGCGAGGGCGTACGGGAGCCAGGAGACGGCGGTGCCCTTCAGCCGCAGGTTGTACGCCCAGGCGGCGGCCACCCCGCACAGGTGCGCGCAGCCGGCGGGCCATCCGCCGGCCAGCGACAGCGGGACGCAGAGAAGCAGGGCCGTGAGCGCCGCGGCCGTCACCGCGGCGGGCCGTACCGCGCCGGAGACCAGGGGTTTGTCGCGGCGGCCCGTCGCCAGGTCCCGGCCGAGGTCCACCCGGTCGTTGCACCAGCCCACGGACAGCTGACCCGCGGCCACCGCGGCCACGGTGAGCGCCGCCCCCGGGAGGCTGCGCCCCACGGCCGCGGCGAGGGTTGCGGCGAAGACCGTCACGGCGATCGCGGGCACGGGGTGGCAGGCTCCCAGCAGCCCGAACAGGCCGGACAGACCGGGCACGGGCGGCGGCGACGGGCCCACGGCGGGCGCGGGCGGACCGGTCGGCGGGGTCGCGGCGTGGGTCGGCGGAGTTCCGTCTGCGGCTCGGGCGGAGGGCACGCGATCACGTTATGCCGCGCCGCGCCCGGTACACGGCATTCCTCACGAAGTGTCAGTTGTTCCCTATGTTGAATCAATGACGCGTGTCCTGGCAGTGAGCAGTGTGTTCCCGCCCCACCGCTATCGCCAGTCCGAGATCGCGGCGGCGCTCGCCCGCTTCCTGCCTCCGGGGGCCGACACCGCCCTCCTCCACCGGCTGCACGCCTCGGTGGGCGTCGAGTCCCGCCACCTCGCGCTCCCGCTGGAGCGCTACGGTCCGTCGAACGACTTCGGCGGTACGAACGCCGTCTTCGTGGAGACGGCCGAGGAGCTCGGCGCCCGCGCCGTCGAAGCCGCCCTGACCGCGGGCCACCTGACGGCGCGCGAGGTCGACCTGGTCATGTCGACCACGGTGACCGGGCTCGCGACGCCCTCGCTGGAAGCCCGCCTCGCCACCCGTACCGGTCTGCGCCCCGACGTGAAGCGGCTGCCGCTCTTCGGCCTCGGCTGCGCGGCCGGCGCCGCCGGGCTCGGCCACCTCCACGACTACCTGGCGGGCCGCCCGGACCACGCGGCCCTGCTGCTTTCCACCGAGCTCTGCTCCCTCACCCTGCAGCCCTCGGACACCTCGACGGCGAATCTGGTGGCCGGCGCCCTCTTCGGCGACGGGGCCGGGGCGCTGCTCGCCGTGGGCCGCGGCCATCCGCTGCACGGCACGCGACCGGGGCCTTCGGTCGTGGCCGCGCGCAGCCGCCTGTACCCGGGCACCGAGGGACTCCTCGGCTGGGACATCGGCCACTGGGGCTTCCGGATGGTGCTGGGCCGTGAACTGCCCGACCTGGTCAGGCTGCACGTGGCCGAGGAGATCGAGACGTTCCTCGCCGGGCACGACCTCAAGCCGCCGGACGTCGACGCGTGGATCGTCCATCCCGGCGGGCCGAAGGTCCTGGACGTGCTGGCGGACGCGCTGGCACTGCCGGACTCCGCCTTCGCGGCGAGCCGGCGCTCGCTGGCGGACGCGGGCAACCTCTCCTCGGCCTCGGTCCTGCACGTCCTCGACGCGGTCCAGGCGGCCGGGCCGCCCGCACCGGGCTCGGTCGGGCTGATGATCGCCTTCGGACCGGGCTTCGCCTCCGAACTCGTCCTCCTGCGCTGGTGACCTCATGCTGACGAACCCGATCAACCCGATGGACCCGTACCTGCTGCTCATGGCTCTCGTCGTGGCCGAGCGGCTCGCCGAACTCGCCGTCGCCCGCCGCAACGCGCGCTGGAGCCTGTCCCGGGGCGCCATCGAGTACGGCCGCGGCCACTATCCCGCCATGGTCGCCCTGCACACGGCGCTGCTGCTGGGCTGCGTGGTGGAGCCGCTCGTCGCCGACCGCCCGTTCCTGCCCGCACTGGGCTGGCCCGCACTCGCCCTCGTACTGGCGGCCCAGGGACTGCGCTGGTGGTGCATCAGCACCCTCGGCCCGCGGTGGAACACCCGGGTGCTGGTGGTCCCGGGGCTGCCGCTGGTGGCGGCGGGTCCGTACCGGCTGATGCGCCACCCGAACTACGTCGCGGTCGTCGTGGAGGGTGCGGCGCTGCCGCTGGTGCACACCGCCTGGATGACGGCGGCGGGCTTCACCGTGCTGAACCTCCTGCTGCTCGGCGTACGCATCCGCTGCGAGGAGGACGCACTGGCCCATGCCGCGCCCGTCTACCGCAGCGCCGTGCCGGCGGAGGGCGGGGCGGCCCGGTGATCGACCTGCTCGTCGCGGGAGGCGGCCCGGCGGGGCTGGCCACGGCCATCCACGGGGCGCTGGCCGGGATGGAGGTCGTGGTCCTGGAGCCGCGCCCCACCCCGATCGACAAGGCCTGCGGCGAGGGGCTGATGCCGGGAGCCGTCCGCCGCCTCCAGGAGCTCGGCGTGTCCGTGCCGGGCAGCCCGTTCCGCGGCATCCGCTACCTGGACGGAGTGAGCGGCCTGCACGCGGAGGGGCTGTTCCACACCGGGCCGGGTCTCGGCACCCGCCGCACCGTCCTCCAGGCGGCGCTGGCCGAACGCGCCGACCGGCTGGGCGTACGGGTGCTCCCGCGGCGCGTCGGCGAGGTCCGCCAGGACGAGGACCGGGTCGGTGCGGCCGGCTTGACGGCCCGCCACCTCGTCGCGGCGGACGGCCTGCACTCCCCCGTCCGGCGCGGCCTGGGCCTGGCGGCGCCACCCGCCCCCGGCCGGCCGGCCCGCTACGGGCTGCGCCGCCATTACGCCGTGGAGCCCTGGAGCGACCTGGTCGAGGTCCACTGGTCGGCGCACTGCGAGGCATACGTGACCCCGCTGGGGCCCGGCCGGGTCGGCGTGGCGGTCCTCACCACCGAACGCGCCCCCTTCGACGTACAGCTGGCCCGGTTCCCGCTGCTGTCCTCGCGGCTGGCCGGGTCCTGCGGTTCGGCGGTGCGCGGCGCCGGGCCGCTGCGCCAGCAGGCGCGGGTACGGGTCGCGGGGCGGGTCCTGTTCGTCGGGGACGCCGCGGGGTACGTGGACGCGCTGACCGGCGAGGGGCTGACCTTGGCCGTGACAGCGGCGGGTGAACTCGTCCGCTGCGTACGGGAGGGCCGGCCGCAGGCGTACGAGCGGGCCTGGCGGGAGCTGTCGCGCAGCTACCGCACGCTCACCGCGTCGTTGCTGTGGGCACGCCAACAGCCGCGGCTCGCGGGGCGGATCGTCCCGTTGGCGGCCCGGCTGCCGAGGGTCTTCACGCGCGGGGTCAACCTGCTCGCGTAGGACGGCGGTACCGGCCGTACGTACGCATGCCACGGGGGCGGGGGGGGAGAGGGGCGCAGGGCGCCCCACCCCCCCGGAGGGTGCTCGGCGACCACCCCCGGCCGCGGTGGACAAGGCCGGGGGGGAAACAGCGGCAAGGAA
>NZ_JBVIGX010000037.1:0-6002 GCF_055570595.1 Streptomyces sp. NPDC031132 | reverse complement strand
AATGGCGCGGGTTTCAGCACGTGCATACCCCCCCCTGTTGGGGGAACTTTGACCATGGCCCGCACCCCCACCCCCCCGGCCCCCCCCCCCCACGCCCCCCCCCCCCCCCCCCCCCGTCGCGGTCAGCCGCCGGCGCCCGCCCGGGCCTGCGGCGACCGGTTCAGGAGCGCCAGGCCGGCCAGGACCGAGGCGGCCGCGGCGCAGAGCACCGCGGTGACGCCCGCCCAGGCCAGGGGGGCGCTCGCCGCGCCCTCCAGCGGGTCGAACCCCGCGACTCCGCCGACCACGTGGAGGGCGACGACTGCGACGGCGCCCGCCGCACCGGCCCGCCAGGCGGCGGCGGTGTCGCGCACCGCCAACAGGGCGCCGAGCCCCAGGCACAGCACGGTGACGAGGAGGGGAAGGAGGGCCGTCGGGGTCTGGGACGGCAGGGCCGTCAGGTCGCCCGGCAGGTGCAGGACGCCGCAGACGAGCAGGGCGGCGGCCACCGGCCAGCGCAGGACGTGGCGCAGCGCGCCGGAGCGGGCGGGGGCGGCCGGGGTCCCGTTCCCGGTGCGCCCGTACGGCCGCCGCGGCCGCCCGTATGGCGCGGAGGACTCGTACGGCTCGTCGTCGTAAGGCTCGTCGTACGGTTCCTCGGAGAGCGGCTCGTGCCGCCGTTCGTGCGGCTGTTCGTACCGCGCCTGCGGTGCGGCCGGGCGCTGCCAGGCGGGACCCGCGCGGCGGGCGGGCCGGCCGTTGCGCGCCCCCGAGGCGGGGTGCGCGGACCGGACGGTCGGGGCTGCCTCAGCGGACTCTGGAGTCTCCAGGGCCTCCGGAGCCCCCAAGGCTTGTTGGGTCCGGGCGGTCTCTGCGGTCGGGGCGGTCTGGTCGGGGTCCGAGGGGTCCGGCGGGTCCGGGGGCCGATCGTCCTCGCCCGTCCCGAGGATGCCGACCAGCAGGGCCACGTCCTGGACCGGCCGTCCGACGGCCGCCGCGCGCAGCGCCTGGTGGCCGTGGTCGGGGCTCTGGCCGGTGTCCTTGAGGAGGCTCACCAGTTCGGCGACCTCCTCGAGCGGCCGGCAGGTGCCGGCCGTCTCCAGCAGGGTGCGTATGGGCTCGGCACTCGTCGGGGTCGCTGCGCCGGTGGTGTCGGGGAGCTCGCGGGGGTCGTCGCCCTGTGTCGCCGCGAGCGTGATGGGGTCATTCATGGAAAGCTCCGTTCGCCGACGCGCGGGTCTACACATCGCGCGCCGGTCAACGTGCGTCATGGGAATCGCACGCTCAGTCACATTCAGCGGGACCCCTCTCCGCTGCGCCATTCGGGGCGGGCAAACGGGGGAGCCCGCCTCCCGGCGGTCACCGGAGCAGCCGGTTCGAGATGCGCCCGCGCAGTGCTGCTGGTTCGCTGAATCCGGCCTCCTTACCCCCCACACCCGAGGAGTGATCATGAGCGCTGGCGAAACCCACGGCCGGGTCCGGCAACTGCGCGAGAAGGCGCAGGAGCTGAGCAACGCGGCCGAACGCTCCACCGATCCGGAAGAGCGCCAAAGGCTCCAGGAGAAGGCCCGCCGACTCCAGGAGCAGAGCGAGAAGGAAGGCAGGATCGACGACCGGGGCATGGATCCCATGTAGCCCGCGTCGCCCCACACATCGGCCGGTGGCCACGGGCACCGGCCGATGCCGTACGTCACGTCACGTCAGTGGTTTCCGTGGTTTCGGTGGTTCCGGTGGTTCCGGTGGTTTCGCGAACACGTCTGGGGACGGTGCATGAAGGCTACGGAGGTACTGGCCGATGCGTACGGACGCATCCGCGAGGTGGTGCACGACGTGGTCGAGGGGCTCTCGGCCGAGGAGCTGAACGCGCGGATCGACCCGAAGGCGAACTCGATCACCTGGCTGGTGTGGCACCTGACCCGGGTGCAGGACGACCACGTGGCGGACGCATCGGGCCTGGAGCAGGTCTGGACGGCACAGGACTGGTTCACCCGCTTCGCCCTGCCGATGCCCGCCGAGGCCACCGGCTTCGGGCACACCGCGGCGCAGGTCGGGAAGGTCGTGGTCGAGTCGGGCGAACTGCTGCTGGGGTACTTCGACGCCGTCCACGAGCAGAGCACCGCGTTCATCCGCGGCCTCGCCGCCGCCGATTTGGAACGCGTGGTCGACGAGCGCTGGGACCCGCCGGTCACCCTGGGGGTGCGGCTGATGAGCGTCATCGCCGACGACCTCCAGCACGCCGGGCAGGCGGCCTACGTACGGGGCGCACTGCAGCGGCGATAGCGCCCGGCCCCCAACACCCCGGCACGGCCCGCATGTTGACCGGATTTCGAGCCTGCTCCGGGGAATGCATGGCAGAGACGAAAGGCGGTCGCCCGTGTCCCGTGCCCGTTGCCCACGACGCCGGAGCTCCATGTGGTGCGCCGTGTGGTGCGCCTTCCTCCTGCTCGCCACCGCGGCCGGACCGGCGTCCGCCGCGGCGGACGCGCCTGCCGCGGACCGGCCCGTGGTGGACACCGACCGGGGGCCGGTACGCGGCCGGACGCACGGCGCGTACCGCACCTTCGAGGGGATCCCGTTCGCGGCGCCGCCGACCGGCCCGCTCCGCTGGCGGCTTCCGCAGCCCGCGGCGCGGTGGGCGGGCGTACGCGACGCCGGGGCCCCGGGGGCGCGCTGCGTGCAGCTGCCGCCGGTGGGCCCGGGCGGCCCGAGCGGCTCCGAGGACTGCCTGTACCTGAACGTCACGTCGCCGAACGCGTCGCCCTCGGGCGGGCAGCGGCGGCCCGTCATGGTCTGGTTCCACGGCGGCGGCTTCGTCAACGGGGCCGGGGACCTGTACCGGCCCGGGCAACTGGCCGTCCAGGGCGGTGCGGTGGTCGTCACCGCCAACTACCGGCTCGGAATCTTCGGGCTCTTCGGGCATCCGGCGCTCGGCGGTGCCCCCGACTTCGCCATCGCCGACCAGCAGGCGGCGCTGCGCTGGGTGCGGGCCAACGCCGCGCGCTTCGGCGGCGACCCGTCCCACGTGACGCTGTTCGGCGAGTCGGCCGGCGGCCTCAGCCTCTGCGCGCACCTCACCTCACCGACCTCGGGCGGCCTGTTCCACCGGGCGGTCCTGCAGAGCGGCTCCTGCTCCACCACCATGCCGCCGCGCTCGCTCCTGCCCACCCTGGGCCGGTACGAGCCGTTCGTGCCCGAACAGCGCACCGTCGCGGACGGCCTCGCGGCGGCGGCCGCGCTCGGCTGCGACCGGCCGGATCCGGGCGCCGTACTGGACTGCCTGCGCGGGAGGGACGCGGCGACCCTCGCGACCCCGGAGCTGATGCAACGGTTCTCCCTCGTCTCCTACGGCAACCGCCTGCTGCCCGAGGAACCCCGCTCGGCCCTGGAGGGCGGCCGCTTCCACCGGGTGCCGGTGATCGAGGGCAGTACCCGGGACGAGATGCGGATCTTCCTGGCGCAGAGCCTGGCGGCGTTCCCCATCCCCGACGCGGGTGCCTACCGGGCCCGGGTGGAACAGTCGTTCGGCGCCGCCGCCGTCCCGGCCGTCGAGGCGCAGTACCCGGCGGCGGCGTACCCGACGCCGGCGCTGGCCTGGGCCGCCGTACTCTCCGACGCCTCGTTCACCTGTCCGGCGCTGCGGGACAGCAGGGCGGTGGCGCGGCACGTGCCGACGTACGTGTACCGGTTCAGCGACCGGGACGCGCCGAACTTCACCGGCCTGCCGGAGGTGGAGGGCTTCCCGTACGGTGCTTCGCACGGCTTCGAACTGCCCTATCTGTTCACGATGGACGCCGCCCTGACCGCGCCGCAGCGCGCGCTGTCGAAGCGGATGACCGGCGACTGGACGGCGTTCGCCCGCACGGGCCGGCCCACCGCCGCATGGCCGCGGTTCGACTCCGCCGGATCCGTACTGTCCTACGCGCCGGGACCGGGCGGGGTCCACGTGGTGAACGGGCCGGCGGAGCACCACTGCGCGTTCTGGGACGCGCAGTGGCCGTGACTCACCAGGGCGCGGTGGTGACGACGTCCCCATCGGGCGTCCGGACGGACACCGTGCCGTGGTCCCCGTACACCTGCTGCCGCCATGACACGAACACCTGCGCCACCCGGCGGCCGTCCTCCGCGAGGCCCTTGCCGACGGCCCGGGTCGTGAAGGTGACGAGCGCCTCGCCGGCGTCCCGCCCCTTGCGGACCCGGGCCTCCCTGACGGCCCGCTCGGGCAGGAACTGGTCCTCCCTGCTGCGCCGCTCGGCGTAGTAGGCGTTGAAGTCCCGGGTCATGTCGAACCACCCGGCGCCCCCGCAGGGGCCCGCCCCGTTGGTGACGTCCCCGTCGGTGACGTCCCCGTCGGTGGGCGGATCCGGCGCCCCGGTGTCCTGATCGGTGGGCGGCCCCGCGTGCCCACCCGTCTCCTGATCGGTGGGCGGCCCGGCGTAACTGCCCGTCTCCTGATCGGTGGGCGGCCCGGCGTAACTGCCCGTCTCCTGATCGGTCGGAGGACCGGCGTAACCACCTGTCTCCTGGTCCGTCGGCGGGCCGGCGTAGCCGCCGCCTTGCTCCTCCGTCGGCGGATCCGGCAGACCCGTTCCGGCGCCGCCCGTCGTCCGGTCGAGGCCGCAGGTCTCCTTCACCGGCGCCGGCGGCGGCGCGGCGGCCTCCCCGGCATGCCGCGTGCCACAGGCCGCGAGCACGGCGCACAGCAGCCCCGCCACCGCCGCGCTCCCGGCCACGGACACAGCTGTCCTCGTCATGGTCGTCCCCCCTTTGCCCATGGAGAGGGCATCACGCCGCCCGCGGTTCCACGTCCGGGGGCGGCTATCGTGCCGCCATGACCGGCCCCGGGCAGCGCCCCCTCCTCTTCCTCGACGTCGACGGACCGCTCATCCCGTTCGGGGCCACGCCCGACGAGCTGCCGGACGGCTATCCGACGTACGGGACGCGGCCGGACGCGAACCCCCTCCTCGCCAGGATCGACCCCGCGCTCGGGCCCAGCCTGCTGGCGCTGCCGTGCGAACTGGTCTGGGCGACGACGTGGATGGACGACGCGAACGAGTGGGTCGCGCCGCGCATCGGACTGCCGGAACTGCCGGTGGTGGACTGGCCGGACCCGTGCGAGGAGGACGGCGCCCGGGAGCGGATCCACTGGAAGACCCGGGCCCTCGTCGCGTGCGCCGCCGGCCGCCCGTTCGCCTGGGTCGACGACGAGATCACCGACGCCGACCGGACCTGGGTGGCCGCACACCACCCGGGCCCGTCCCTGCTCCACCGCGTGGACCCCCGCGTCGGCCTCGGACCCGCTGACTTCGCCACATTGGCCGCCTGGCTGGGCGGGGCCGCCCACGCCGGGCCGTGAGTATGGTCCGGGAAGGCGAAAGGCCGCAGGATGGAGCCGTCGACGACTGCACATCGGCCCCAGGAGGTCCGGGCATGAAGGCTGTCCCCGCCCTGCCCGCGCAGTTCGCCTGGCACGACACGGGTACAAGCGTCTTCCGCCGGGCGGCCCGGGCCGAAGGACGCTGGTGGGTCCTACGGCTCAACCACTTTCCCGAACATCCCCTCTACACCTTGTTCATCGACGCTCAGGTCATCGGCGATCTCGATGACGTCCCGGACACCTGGCGGTTGCGTCCCGGCGCCGCGCTCCCCGTTCTCAGTGCGTCGGAACGCGCCGAGGTGCTCGACCTCATGACCGGCCTCGGTCCCTACGGAGCCGAGGCCGGCACCCCGTGCGCAGGCGACTGGTGCACCTGCAGCATCCTCACCGACGCGTACGCCGCCCGGCTCGACAGCCCTCCGCGAACCATCACCGAGTCGCACTAGGGGTGTCCGCAAAGTCCTGCCGGGCGGCGCCCGCGGCGTCTCGCCCCGACAACGCGGCGAGGTGCGGCACCAGATGCCGCGGGCCAGGCAGGACCTTGCGGACACCTTCTAGGGGGTGTCTTGCCGATCAGGCCGGATCAGGGAGCGGCGTCCGGTGCGTGCGATCGCAAGGCCGAGGAGGGAGTCGACGCGGAGCGTCGGCG
>NZ_JBVIGX010000036.1:0-63609 GCF_055570595.1 Streptomyces sp. NPDC031132 | reverse complement strand
AAGCCGGTCGACGCCAAGGACTTCAAGGACCCGGGCGATCCCCTGATCGCCGCGGCCCAGGACAAGCTCGACAGCGCCCGCAAGCAGCGCAACGAGGTCGCGGAGACGACCCGTACGGCGGTCCGCGCGGCCCGCGACAAGGCCCCGAAGAAGCCCTCGTACGCGGAGCAGCTCAGCGACGGCATGGACTACCTCGACCTCGCCCAGACACACTTGGCGGGCGGCGTCGTCAAGGGCACGGCCGGCCTCCTCAACTTCGCCCGCGCGCTCAACCCGATGGACCCGTACAACCTGACCCACCCCGCCGAATACCTCACGAGCCTGAACTCGACGGCCGCGGGCCTGGTCACCATGGCCAACGACCCCATGGGCGCAGGCAAGCAGATGCTCGACGAGTTCATGAAGGACCCCTCCGAGGGCATCGGAAAGATGCTCCCGGAGCTGATCGGCTCCAAGGGCCTCGGCGCCCTGAAGAAGGTCGGCTCCACCGCCAAGCACCTCGACGACCTCAAGGCCCCGAAGCCCAAGGGCCCGGGCCGGGCCGGCAACGACGCGGACGGTCCGCACAAGGGCGAACGGCCCGACTGCGACAAGCGGTGCGACGGCACCGACCCCGTCGACCTCGCATCGGGCCGGATGTTCCTCCCGACGCAGACCGACATCGTGCTGCCCGGCGTCCTGCCGCTGGCCTTCACCCGGCGCGCGGAGTCGGGGTACGCCAGCGGACGTTGGTTCGGACCGACCTGGGCATCGACGGTCGACCAGCACCTGGAGATCGACGCCGAAGGCGTTGTGCTCGTCACCGAGGACGGCCTGTCCGTCCCGTACCCGCACCCCGCCCCCGGCCTGGCCGTCCTGCCGGTGTCCTCTTCCGCGCCGCGCAACCCGCTGGAGCGCACCCCGGACGGCGACTGGACGCTCACCGACCCCACCACCGGCCACGTACGCCGCTTCACCCCGCCCGGCGGTGACCCGGACGCCGACGGCATCGCACCCATCGCCCAGCTGGAAGACCGCAACGGCAACCTGATCGCGTTCGAGTACGACGCGGAGGGCATCCCGGTCGGCATCACCCACCACTCCGCCGGCTACCGTCTCCGCTTCGAGACCGCCGACGGCCGCATCACCGCCCTCCACCTCGACGGCGGCCCGCGCATCCTCGCGTACGGCTACACCGGCGGACACCTCACCGACGTCACCAACTCCTCCGGCCGGCCGCTGCGCTTCGGCTACGACGAGCGGGCCCGCATCACCTCCTGGACCGACACCAACGGCAGCCGATACACGTACGCGTACGACGACCTCGACCGCTGCACCTCCCAGGGCGGCGCCAACGGGCACATGACGCTGGCGTTCGCCTACGGCGAGCCCGACCCGCAGACCGGCCTGCGCACCACCACCACGACCACGCCCGACGGCGAGGTGCGCCGCTACGTGGTGGACGAGGCGTACCGCATCGTGGAGAGCCGCGACCCGCTGGGTGCGGCGACCCGTTCCACCTACGACGCCCGAGGCCGGCTGGTCGCCCTCACCGACGCGCTGCAGCGCACCACCGTCTTCGGCCGCGACGACGAAGGCAGACTGGTCACCGTCGTCCGCCCGGACGGCCGGGAGCTCGGCAGCGAGTACGACGAGGCCGGGCGCCCGCTGCTCCAGACGGAGGCCGACCGCACCGCGTGGCGGTTCACGTACGACGAGCGCGGCAATCGCGCCTCCCGTACCAGCCCGGTCGGGGGCACGACCCGCTACACGTACGACGCCTCGGGCGGCATCTCGTCCGTCACCGATGCGCTCGGAGCCACCACTCGGGTTCGCTGCGACCGCGCCGGCCTGCCGGTCGAGATCACGGACCCCCTCGGGGCGGTCACCCGCTACGAACGGGACATGCTGGGGCGGCCGGTACGGATCACGGACGCGCTCGGCAAGACCACCGTGCTGGAGTGGACGACGGAGGGCCGGATCGCGCGGCGCACCGACCCCGACGGTTCCTCCCAGTCCTGGACGTACGACGGCGAGGGCAACTGCATCCGCCACACCGACGCGCTCGGCGGGACCACGGACGTCGAATACGGCGACTTCGACCTCGTGAAAGCGCGTACCGGTCCGGACGGCGCGCGCTACACCTTCGTCCACGACGCACGGCTGCGCCTGACCGAGGTGGTCAACCCGCACGGGCTCAGCTGGCGGTACGCGTACGACGCCGCCGGAATGCCGGAGTCCGAGACCGACTTCGACGGGCGCACCGTGCGGTACGTCCACGATGCGGCCGGGCGACTGGTCACCCGGGTCAACGCGGCGGGCCAAGCCGTCCGCGTGGAGTACGACGCCCTGGACAACCGGATCCTGAAGGAGGTGGACGGGGCCGTCACCCGGTACGAGTACGACTACTCCGACCGCCTTGCGGCGATCACCGGCGCCGAGGGCACCCTGACGTACCTCCGCGACCGGTTCGGACGGACCCGGGAGGAGACCGCCGACGGGCGGACGCTCCTGCGGACCTATGACGAGCTGAGCCGCGTCGTATCCAGGACCACGCCTTCCGGGGCGAGGGCCGAGTGGACGTACGACGCGGCCGGCCGCCGGAGCGGACTGACGTCCTCCGGACGCCGGATCACCTTCGAACGGGATGCGACGGGCCGCGAAACGAGCCGCCGCATCGGTGACGCGGCCACCCTGGGCCTCCGGCACGACGACCTCGGGCACCTGGTGGACCAGCGGCTGACCGGGGCGGACGGCAGCCTGCTCCAGCGGCGCGGCTACGCCTACCGGGCGGACGGCCACCTGGTGGGCGTGGAGGACGAGCTGGCGGGTGCCCGGACGTACGAGCTGGACCCGGCAGGCCGGGTCACCGCGGTGAGCGCCGACGGCTGGAGCGAGCGCTACGCGTACGACGCCGCGGGCAACCAGACGCAGGCCGCGTGGCCGGCCGCTCACCCGGGCGGCTCCGACGCCACCGGGCCGCGCACGTACGAGGGCACCCGGCTCACCGGCGCGGGCCGCGTCCGCTACGAGTACGACGCCATGGGCAGGATCACGCTCCGCCAGCGGACCCGGATCTCGCGCAAACCCGACACCTGGCGCTACGAGTGGGACGCGGAGGACCGGCTCAAGGCGGTCACCACCCCCGACGGGACGCTGTGGCGCTACGCCTACGACGCGCTCGGCCGGCGCAGCGCCAAGCGCCGCATGGCGGCGGACGGCGTCACCGTGGCGGAGGAGGTCACCTTCGTCTGGGACGGGATGACCCTGTGCGAACAGACGACGACCACGCCGGACCTGCCGCACGCGGTCACCCTGACCTGGGACCACGACGGCCTCCAGCCGCTCGCCCAGACCGAGAGGCTGGCCGATGCGGACGGACGGGAGATCAACAGCCGCTTCTTCGGGATCGTCACCGACCTGATCGGCACGCCGACGGAACTCGTCGACGAAGCGGGTGAGATCGCCTGGCGCACGCGCAGCACCCTGTGGGGAGCGACGACCTGGAACGCGGACGCGAACGCCTACACCCCGCTCCGCTTCCCCGGGCAGTACTTCGACCCCGAGTCAGGGCTCCACTACAACTGCTTCCGCTACTACGACCCCGAGACCGCCCGCTACCTCTCGGTCGACCCCCTCGGGCTCGGCCCCGCGCCCAACCCGGCCGCGTACGTCTCCAACCCGCACACCTGGTCCGACCCGCTGGGCCTCACCCCGTGCCCGCCCAAGGGCGAGAAGAGCAACCCGTTCAAGCTGCGGGCCGACGCCGAGCGCGCGGCGTTCGACGCTGCGGGAGTTCCTTTCGGGACCACTCCTGATGCCGAATGGATCGTCATGGGCGACAAGACGCTGAAGAACATGCCCGGACACGTCTACTCCAGCGATCCGACCCACTGGGGCAACTTCCGCCAGTTCGAGACGCCGAACGGCTCCCGCGTCGTCGTCGAGCACACCGACGATCCCGCCGGACCGCACTTCCACGCCGGCGGACCGAAGGGCCGCACGCTCGAGGACCAGTCGCGGTCGGGAGTGAACTTCGGCTGGGACAACACCGTCGACGGCTACGGGACAATGGAGCGCTACCGAGCCATCGACAAGCCCGGCGGAGACCACCACTTCTTTTACGAGGAGAACTGAGTGCCCACCAGCGAGGACAACCTCATCGAGCTCATTCGGGGCAGCGGCCTCGAGGTGGACGCGGTCCAGGGCAACGAACCCGGTCCGTCGGTCGACACGGCCTGGCGCGCGATGGCGGGCTTCGGCGTGGAACCCGGGGCAACCCTTCCCTTGAAGGGGGAGCTCGCAGGGGTCCACCAGCTGTGGCTCGACCATGCCCGCCGAGCCGGTGTCGTCGGCGAGGACGGGACGTTCCTCCTCACGGCGGTCGCCACGGGCAGCTCCGCGGTCGGCTGGGTCCGTGTGCGCCTGACGGACACGGCCGACGTATCGCGCCTCGTCGATGACCAGGGGCGGATCGAATTCATCGCCCGCTCCTCGTCCGGCGACCACATCTGCGGTGTCACCGCGGAGGAGTACGACTACTGGGTGGTCAGCCTGGACCTCTGACGCCGCCGGCGACGAATGAAGGGTGTCGTGACAGCCGCCACGGCGACTGTGTCGCGCGTCACATCGTCCGCATGTCACGAACAGGCCCGCAGCTTCCATCTGGTGGTCGTCAGCAGCAGGCGGAGGAAGGCGGAGCGATGAACGAGCGACACGAAGCAGGTACGGCGACTGCGCACCGTGTACTGGTCCTGGGGGCGGGTTACGCGGGCATGTCCGCGGCGGTCCAGCTCGCGGCCCGGGTCAAGGGGCACCAGGGCGTGCAGGTGACCCTGGTGAACGCGCAGGAGCGATTCACCGAGCGGATGCGGCTGCACATGACCGGGACCGGGCAGGGGCTCGCCGAGCTGAGCATCCCCGAGCTACTGGCCGGCACGGGTGCGGAGTTCATACGCGGTTGGGTGACGGCGGTTGACGCGGACGCGAGGACCGTACGGATCGACGACGACCGCATCCTGCACTACGACACGCTCGTGTACGGGCTGGGCGGCGTGGCCGACACGGCGGCGGTGCCGGGGGTCGAGGACCACGCGTACACCTTGAACAGCGTGCAGGACGCCGAGGTGCTGGCTCACCGGCTGGCGCGGCTCGGCAGCGGCACGGTGGTGGTCGCGGGCAACGGGCTCACCGGCATCGAGTCGGCCGCGGAGATCGCCGAACAGCACCCGGGGCTGAACGTCGTGCTGCTGGGCCGGAGCGAACCCGGCGCGGCCATGAACCCGAAGGCCAAGAGGTATCTGCACTCCGCGCTCGAGCGCCTGGGCATCCAGGCGCGCAGCGGGGCCGAGGTGGTGAAGGTGCTGCCCGGTGCGGTCGAGCTGGCGGGCGGGGAGAGCATCCCCGCCGACGTGGTCTTGTGGACGAGCGGTACGCGGGTGTCGCCGCTGGCGGCCGCCGCCGGGCTGACCGTCGACGAGCGCGGCCGCATCGTCACCGACGCCGTGCTGCGGTCGGTGTCGCATCCGGAGGTGTACGCCGTGGGCGACGCGGCCGCCATCCGCCAGGAGTACGGCGTCATGCACGGCACCTGCCAGGGCGGCATGCCGACCGGTGTGCACGCCGCGGTGTCGATCTTCCGTGCCCTGAAGGGCAAGCAGCCCAAGCCCTTCCGCTTCGGCTATTACCACACGCCGGTGAGCCTGGGGCGGAACGACGCGGTGGTGCAATTCACCCGCCCCGACGACAGCCCCCGGCGGATGTATCTGACCGGCCGTATGGCGGCACGGTATAAGGAGACGGTGACTGCTTCGCCCTGGCCGACCTACGGCCGCATGAAGAAGATGCCCGCCTCGGGCGCGTTCTGGCCGCACGGCGGCCGTTTCACCCGGGTCCAGGGGGCACGGTGAGCCAGCCGTCCGCGCACCCTGACGAGCAGATGTTCCACCAGCACCGCAATCTGCTGTTCTCGGTGGCCTACCGTTTCCTCGGCACTGCGGCCGATGCCGAGGACGCGGTCCAGGACGCCTGGATCAAATGGTCGGCCGCCGACCGCTCGCAGGTGGCCGACCCCAAGGCGTACCTCACGCGGATCGTGTCGAATCTGGCGCTGGAGCGGCTGCGCTCCACCCGGTACAAGCGCGAGACGTATGTGGGGCCGTGGCTTCCGGAGCCGATCCTCACCGGCGGGGACGCCTCCGAGGCCGTCACGGACGCCGAGTCGGTGTCGATGGCGATGCTGGTGGTGCTGGAGACGCTGAGCCCGCTCGAGCGTGCGGTGTTCGTGCTGAAGGAAGTCTTCGACTTCAGCCATGCCGAGATCGCGGAGGCGGTGGAGCGGTCCGAAGCCGCGGTGCGGCAGGCCGCGCACCGCGCTCGTGAGCACGTACGGGCACGTCGGCCGCGCTTCCCCACGGACCGCTCGAGGCAGCGCGAGGTCACCGAGCGGTTCTTCGCCGCCTCGACCGGTGGCGACGTCAACGCCCTGATGGAGTTGCTGTCCCCGGACGTCACCCTGTGGACCGACGGCGGCGGCAAGGTCCGCCAGGCCCTGCGTCCGGTCGTGGGCGCATCCACCGTGGCGGCCTGGTTCGCGGCCATCGGTACCGTCACCTACCAGGGCGTCGAGCCGGCCGACATGAACGCTGAAATCGTCGAGATGAACGGCGGGCCGGGCATGCTGTTCAGCGGACCGGGCCGGGTGATCGCCACTGTCACCTTCGACTTCGACGCCGACGGCCGCATCACCGCCATCCACAACGTGGCCAACCCGGACAAGCTCCGGGCCATAGCCGAAGGCACCACTCACCACGTGGGGACGCGGTAGACATGGAGCCGCTGCGCGACGGCTGGCAAACTACCGGGTCATGGCGAACAGCGGACTGTGGGTCGGCATCCTCACTGCGCTGACCGCGCTCGGAGCCAGCTACATCACCGCGCGGGCGACCTCGCGCGCCGCGCTGGCCCAAGCCCGAACGGCCTCGATGGCAGAGGCACTTCGCGAGCAGCGCGACCGGCGTCGATCTGCCTATCGGGAGATGATGAATTGCACGCACGCCTTCTTCGAGGTCACCTGGCAGATCGACGACGTCGATGCCACGCGTGACCGGGCGGCCAAGGACCGGCTCCTGACCCGGATGTACGAGCGCATCGGGCCGGCCATCGGCAACATGAACCGGGCCAACCACGAGGTCAGCCTCGACGGTCCTGCCGAGGTCTCCGACGCGTCGGAGCACGTACGGCAGATGGCGCGCCGCGTACAGCCGCTGATCAAAGAACTCATCGGCGACGACAGCCCCGAGCGAAGGCGCGCCTACGACGCCGCGTTCATGGACTTCCGGCACGCGTACGTCACGTTCATCGGCCTGGGGAGACAGGCGTTGGAGGTGAAGGGCGAAGAAGGGTGACCGAGAGCGGCGCGGTGGAGCGCCCGGCCCACCCGCCGGGCGCGGACTCTTGGCGAAAGCGCTGCGGAGCGTAGCGCCGGGTACTACGGTTTCGTGCATCGGACACGAAAGGGACGGGGGCGGTCGGGTGTTGGCGGAGGGGTTGGCGGCACTCGCCGCGGCCGGAGGTGCCGCGGTGGTGCAGGCGGCCGGCACCAGCGCGTGGCAGGGGTTCCAGGAGGCCGTCGCCCGGTGGTTCGGACGTGGCGACGAGGAGCGTGTGCGCGTCGAGCTGGAGCGGCTGGACCGCTGCGCGGCAGCACTCGAGGGCGCCCGGGGCGGTGACGAGGCCGAGCGGCTGAGCATCGGTCAGCAAGGAGCCTGGCAGGCCCGCTTCGAGCAGGCGCTGGAGGCCCTCGGCGATCCCGAGCGCGAGGAGGCGGCACGTACGCTGCGCTCCCTGCTCGACGCACACGCGCCGGCGGGCGGGGTGTCGGCGGCGGGCGACGGACAGGCGGTCGGGGGGAGCGTGGACATCCGGGCGGACCACGGCTCCGCGGCGGCGTTGCGGATGCGGGACGTCACCGTAGGAACCCCTCCGAAGCCGGATCCGCAGCAGGGCTGAGCGGTTCCGGCGGCACTCAAGCCCCCCACATCACGGCAGACACCGCGATCACCGCCTCCGGGGGCGGCATCGCGATCGGGCAGGCCGGCAGCTTCACGTACTACGCCTCAGGGCCGGGGCCGCAGGACGCGGCCCGCGGTGAACGGGGCGCCGACGCCGGTGCCCTGCTCGACGCGTACCTGCGGGCGGTCCGGAGTTCCGCGGACCAGCACCCCTGTCCCGGGCTCGCGGGCGAACTCGCCGCGCCGCCGATCGCCGACGTCCACATCCCCCGGCATGCCAAGTCCCTCTCGGGGCACTCCGCGGAACCCGCCGAGCGTGTCTTCGCCCTCGACGGCACCGTCCGCGTCCTCGTGGCCGGGCCGGGGGACGGCAAGTCGACCCTTCTACGGCGTCACCTGGTCGACGCGTCCGAACACCTGCAGCGTCACGGGGGCGGGGGCGACGGGACCCCCGCATCGGTGCCGGTCCTGGTCCGCGCCGGCGAGCTGGTCGCCTCGCCCCTCCTCGCCCAGGCACTGGCCACGGCGGTGACCCGCGCGCTCGGCCCCTTCGGGCTGCGCGAGGCGCTGCCCGAGGAGTTCTTCCGCCGCCGCCCGTATCCGGACGCGCCCTGGCTGGTGATGGTCGACGGACTCGACGAGGTTCCGCAGCGCACCGCCCGGCTGTCGCTGCTGGACAGGCTGTCCCGGGAGGCCGGGCAGAAGGACTCGCCGTACCGGTTCCTCATCGCGACCCGCCCCTTGCCCGGTGGCGAACTCGACCGACTGGGCCGAGCGCCCGACCGCTTCACCTTCACCTTGCTGCCGTTCACCGACGACGACCTGCGTGCGTACGTGCAGGGCTGCTTCAGTGCTCTGCCCGACGCCGACCGCCACATCAGGACGTTCACGAACGGCATCATCCGAAACCGTCTGGACGGCCTGGCCCGCACCCCCTTGATGGCCGCCATGCTGTGCCAGCTCTACCTGGCCGACCCCGACCAGCCGCTGCCCGACGGCCGTACCGGAGTCTTCCGGTCGTTCACCGAGCTGCTCTACGAACAGAACGCGCACAAAGGCGTCGCCGCCCTTCAGGACCAGGCCATCCAGGCCCTGACCGACCGGTACCAGATCCCCATGGAGCGCCGGGCAGTCGAAGAGGCGGCGGAGAGCGCCCGCGGACACCTGCCTCAGCTCATCGATCACCTCGCCCACGAACGACTCGGTGGAAGCACCACCTCCGCCGCCGAGATCCTTGCCGCACACCGCCTTGCCCGGCGCCCCGACAAGGTCAAGCCACCGTCCTGGCACCAGCTTCTGACCGACCTGCTGAGGGCCACCGGACTGCTGGCCGACCGGGCGGACGACGTCGACTTCGTCCACCGGACGCTGCTCGAGTACCACGCCGCGCGCCACGCCACCCGCGACGAGCAGGCCCGCGAGCGACTCCTGCGCAGGCTGGCCCCCGCCCGACGGCTCCGCGACAGGCTCCCCTGGCCGGCCCGACGCGCCCTCGACGACGACCGGTTGGATCCACTGGACCTGGACCCGTCCCATCTGGGGTTCCTCCTCGACGGACTGCTGGTCCCCGGAGACCGGATCGCGGCCGCCACCGTACGTGCCCTCGAAGGCCTGGTCGCCTCCGCAGGAATCGCCGGCTACTACCTGCTCAAGGCACAGGTGCAGCTCGGCAGCGCTCTCCCGCAGCGGACCACCGCCCGCTGGCTGACCACCTTCGCCGGCAGCCCCGTTCTGGACGATCGCAACCGTGTGGAAGCCGCCTGGGACCTGGCCGAGCTGGACGGGCACCGGGAGGAGGGCGCCTTGCTGTTGGCCCGTCTCGCCCGTGGTCGTGACCTGGAGCCGTTCCAGCGCAGTTGGGCCGCCGCCGCGCTGGCGGGCCTGGACGGGCACCGGGACGAGGGGGCCGCGCTGCTGCTGTCGTTCGCCATGAACCCCCATCTGGACGACTTGACCCGCGTCACGTCCGCCCGGGATCTGGCGCGGCTGCAGGGGTACGAGGACGAGGCCGCCCGGCTGCTCGAGGCATTCTGCCTGAGCCCCGACGGGGACGAATTCCTCCGCGTGGACGCTGCGGAGTCCCTGGCCGAGCTGGACGGCCACCGGGAGCTCGGCGCACGGTTGCTGCTCGACCTCGCCCGGTACGGCGACGCGTGGGCGGCCCGGTCCCTCGCCCGGTTGGGAGGCCGCCATGCGGAGGACGGCGCGGGCCTGCTCGCCGCGTTCGCGGCCGACCCTGACACGAGCCCGAACGACCGCGTGTGGGCCGCGCAGTACCTGGCCGAGGTGGACGGCTGCCGTCAGCAGGCCGTCAGCCTCTTGACGGCCCTCGGCCAGGAGAGCCCACCCTTGTCCGAAGCCCGCCTGATCGCGGCAGAGGCCCTGGCCGCCTTCGACGAGGACAAGGCCGTCGAGCTGGTGGCGCACGCCCTCGTCTTCGGCGGCTTGCACGCCTCGAACCGCGTGCGCGCGTTGACGGTACTGGCACGCTCCACCGAGCTCCGGGGCCTGGCCGCCGAGCGGCTCGCCGCGTTCGCCTCGGACGCCACCGAGGACGCCTACCATCGCGTGGACGCCGCCCGGGAGCTGGCCTCGTGGGACGGGCACCGTGAGGAGGGCATCGCCCTCCTCACCGGCATCGCCGAGGACGCCGGCGTGGACGACTGGGACCGGATGACGGCGGCCGCGGCCCTGGCCGGGTGCGGAGAGGAACGCTCCGCACCCCTCCTCGCCGCGTTCGCGGCGAGCGCCACACTCCAGCCGGACGCGCGGGTCCGAGCGGCCCGTGCCCTGGCGGAGCTGGACGGACACCGCGCGGAAGGCATCGCGTTCCTCGCCGCGTTCGCCGACGACACGAGCCGAGACAGCGGTCTCCGGTCGAACGCCTCGACCTCGCTGACCACCCTGGGCCTCTACCGGATCCGGCGCTGACCGGCCCGGCGGCCGGGGGTGCCTAGGGGGTGTCCGCAAGGTCCTGTCTGGCCCGCGGCGTCTGGTGCCGCCTCGTCGAGCGGCACCGTGAAGCCTTCGCTTCGTACTTTCCCCTCACCAGGCAGATGCAGGTGTGCCTCGGCCGCAGGTACGGGACCGATCCGGGATTCGCCGCCCACTACGACGGCATCCGCGCCGGCTTGGCCGCGTGGTTCCGTCGAATCGTCGACGCCAGCGCGCGCACCCACGGTGGGACTGCGGGCCGGGCAGACTCGCGGCGATGGCATCGACCCCGACACCGCGACCTGGCAGTAGAGCTCGGGTCCGGAAGCCTGCCGAGGCTGCTGGTTGGTCCGCAGGTGTGGTCTTCGGCGCTGGTTCAGACGCCGGTCGTGCGAGCCGAGCGGAGTCGACTGCGCAGGGTCGGCAGCAGGGCACAGTCTTCGGCTTCTGCCAGGCCGTCGCCCAGGGCCAAGAGCGAAAGCAGCTGCACCGGGCGGCCGGCTCTGGCCGCAGCCTCCACCTTGTGGTGGCCGTCGAGGAGGAAGTGTGTCAGGCCCCAGTGCCGGTAGTGGTCGACCGGCTGGCCGGAGGCGGGTTCGCACACGTCCAGCGTCGAGACCGCCACAGCCGTCGGGACCGTTCCGCGGCCCATGATTTCGACGTACTCCTCGACGCGTTCCCTCCCGTTCCACGTCGGGGGAACCATGGGCACGACGAACTCATAGAGGTGAGCGGATGCGTCGACGGTGGTCTCGAAGGTCCGGTAGTACGGCGTGTGCGGATACTCCGGGAGGCCCCAGAACTGGTCGACCCCCCAGGTGGCCACTTGCTCGCCGCTGAAATAGTCGCCGTCCTGGCCGGGGACGACCAGACGGGGCTCCACGCGGAGGAGCACCGGAAGGTACTCACCCTCCGGTAGCAACGCACCGAACGCGTCGATCACACCGCCGTCGTCCGGATCGGCCAGCGCGCCGGTGAGCTGCTCCTGCACGCTCTGCAGGGACAGCGTCTGCCGGGCGGTCTCCAACCGGCGGAACAGGAACGGACATGTTCCGCACCAGAAGCTGAGTTCGAAGGCGGGTTCCCCGTCGACGACGAGCAACCTGCGTCCCGGCCCGCCCCCGGTCTCCTGCTGCTCCGCCTCGAAGCGCAGCCGCGCCTCCGGGGCTGGGACGCCGAGCCTGCGCGGCTCGCCCGATTTGATCATCACGAACCGACCGTACGGGAACGTGCGGATCGGCACCACCGGCTACCGAATGGCGGGCTCCGGGTCCCGCCTCGAACCGCAGATCGGTTTCTCCCGAGCCGTTCGCACCGGCGAGTACGTCGCCATGGCCGGGACCGCACGCGGGGGCCGATCGAAATCGACGCTGGGCTCGCAGTGATCGCTTGCCGGCACAGCGGCGGCAACGCCGAGACGTCGACTGAGTGGCGCGTTCTACAGTGACCACCATGTCTGAAAACCCATGGTTCGAGATGGACGACCCTGACGACGAGCTCGGTTTCGACGAGACCGAGCGCGCTTTCGCGGCAACGCTCCGCAAGGCCGCCGCCTCGTGGACCGTCCCGTATGCCTACAGCTGGGTCAGTCGCTCTGAGGACGACTCGTCGCTTCTGGCAGTCGTAGACCTGAGCGATGAGAATGCCCGGCTGTCGCTGGTGGATGTCGGCGTGCACCTGGTCGGTTCCACCGTCCGCGGTGATCGCCTCCACAACCAGCTCTTCTTCCTCCCCGACCAGCCGACCGGCTTGGCGATGGAGGCAACTGGCTCCCCCCAGGAACTCGGCGAGCGCGCGGCCGCCTGGTTCGAGGCCATCCTGCGCAAGCCGATCGTGCGTCATGAGTGGGAGCACAACGGGCAGATCTATGCACGCCGGTACCTGTTCGCCGACACCGGGGAAGGCTTGTGCCAGAGCTACAACGAGAATCTGGCACCAAAGGGCCAGCCGGAGAGTCTGGCCGCTGCCGGTCATGTGGTCGGCCGGGGTTGGATCCAAACCACTGGACTGGACCGGCCCCACCGCGTCGTTGCCATCAGGGGCGACGCTCCTGCGTGAGGCCATTTTTTTTGCGGCTCCAGCTTGGCCGGCCGGACCGGGGTGATGGCCGACCGCCTGCGACCACCGTGATCTTGCGGGCGGTGGACCACGGCGACGGCAGAACTCCCCACGGAATGACTCTTGGGTTCGGCTCCTCGGAGTGGGGTGTTGTGGGGCAGCATGGGGAGATGCACTTCGATCATCCACTGCCTCGCGAGGTGAAGGCCATCGATTCGGCCTCGCTGTTCAGGCTGGAGGAGCGGGCGTGTGACCTCGGCCTGAGCCGGCGGTTGGACCCGGCGTGGGTGCGGGCGAATGCGGAGCCCGATGGCACCCACTACCTGTGGCCGGCCTTGTGGCACAGTCTGTCCCACCGCCCGGACGTTCCACGTCAGCTGCGGTGCGAGCTGTTGGTCACCCTGCGCGCGGGATTCCGCGTGACGAGCCTGCTGGACGTGCTTCCCGACGACTTCACCCCGCTGCCGAGGGTGACCACACGTGAGGAAGGCATGCAGGTCAGCCAGCTCTTCGGCAGTGCACCTTCGGTCAGCGAATGGCTACTGCGGGAGCGTTCGGACCGGCTGTGACAGGCGTCCCAGCAGACGAGTGCGCATCCCAGGGTAAGGAAGATTCGGTGGATGTCGTCGCGAGTCTCCCAGCGGATCCGCAGGCGGCGGACGCAGCGCAGGTGGGCGAAGGCGAGCCCGAGAGCCCAGTGTTGGGAGTCCAGCCGGGCCGCGCCCGCCCCGCGCGGCGGCTCTGCCTGGAGCCGTGGGATGAGCGGGCTGACGTCGCTGCGGTTGCCGCCGGTCAGGATGCTCCGTGGAGCCGCGGCCACACGCCGGCCTCGGTCCACTCGGCCAGGCGCCGCCAGCACGACCAGACCGAACCGAAGCCGAGCTCCTGCGGCAGGTGTTCCAGGCAATGCCGGTATGCAGCACGAACAGGATTCCCTGGAACACCAGCCGGCCCGGATGCCGTGCCCGACGTTTCAACCTTGCGCAGCCGCGGCTCGATCACCGGCCATGGCTCGTCATCGACTTCCCACAGCTCCGGCCGAGCCACTCCGCACCCCAGATCAAACGCTCCCGGGGTGATCCCACCACCCCGAAGAGCATTTCGTTGGGAGTTCCCCCTGGCAAGATCCGAACGATGCCTCAGTCGACCACGATGCGGTTGAGCTTGCGGCCCTTGTTCCACTCGTGGGCGAGTACACGGTACGCGGCCTTGTTCCGGCCGCCGGTGCCGTCGCCGTGGGTTCCGCCTCCAGTGGCGGCGGTGCGGATGGTGCCCATCCACTGATGGGCCATGCCGCCCTTGGCCAACTTCTTGGCGTATTCCTCAGGCTTGATCACGGCACCGTGCTTGTGCAGCACCATGGACAGGCCGGTGAGGAGCACGCTGTCCCAGGTCTCCGGGGTGCGCTGCCAAGCTCCCTCGGCGATGGTCAACGCCTGGTCGAGGACATCGGGCCCGTACAACTCGACGATCTTGACGACGCCCTTGACTCCGCGGATCTGGTTGGCGGACTTGTTGCCCATCTTCAAGCCGTGGGCGGAGATGACCTTCTCGGTGTCCTCGTACAACGCGTGCCCAGCGGTGAGCCCGACCTTGTACTCGTCCAGCGGCCCGACCTTCGCGGACTCGCGGTTCTTGATGATGAAGAGCGAGGCCTCCTCCTGGATCGTCAGCCCGATGTGGACCTCGGCGGCGATGGTCCTGACGGCCTTGTTCCCGGCCTCCGCCGCGATCTTGCATGCGTGGGCGCGATGCATGCCGTCGATCACGTACATCGAGCCGTCGGGGCGGAGCGAGACCAGGATGGTCCCGATCGCGGTGGGGACGATGTTGTCGGCGATCTTCTGGGCGCGGAGCTTGTTGAGCGTGCGCTGCGCGTTTTCCTCGATCTTGAGCTCGTTCGGATCGACTCGCCGATGCTCGATCGGGTGGTCGGGTATGTCGAACGTGTACGCCTGAGAAGCCATGACGGCCCTTCCGTGCTGCCCCGAACCAGCGGGGACGATTTGAAGCGCAACTCTAATGCTGGTGATCGCTAACTCCCGCCGGTTTACGATGATTTGGCGTCACGTTCTCATCATGCGAAACAGCGAGTGTCCGCCGGATCCGAATCGGTTCCAGGAGCTGTGAACGCCGGCGGGGCGCTCGCCCTGCGCCACGACCTGCCCGGCGGGTACACCGCCAAGGGCTGGCTCGACACCCGGCGACGCCGGACAGCGCCTCGCCCTCGAATCTCTGGCCACTCCTGGGGAGATGGCCCATCCAGCGACCGAGGTCCTCCTCCGCTTCGACGGCGGGATCGACGCCACCGACGCTGCTCGGCGCCAGGCGTCGACGACCTCGCCGCCGCGGAGACCACGCCGTCGACGATGCCGGGAAAGTTCACTGCTCGGCCTGTAGGCGTCCGACGGCGCCGAGAGGTCGGTCATGCACTCCGGTTGGAGACGCCTGGTCTGCGCGATGACCCCGGCTCGGCATCTCGCGACACGCCGGCTGCCCGGCCAAGGGGGGCCTGCGAGGTGCCTGCTGTTGCTCCGGTGGCAAGGCCGAGCGGGTGACGGGGGATCGTTCCTGCGCGTGCGGCCCGTGGCGTCCCCGCCGTGCCGGCCCCACCGCGTCTTTAGCGTCATGCGGAATGACCCCCGCTCTCCCGGCCAGGCGGCGGACACCGGCCGGCCCCTCCCTCACCACCGGGCAGGATCGCCCGGCGCCGGTCAACCGGATCCGGCCGGGACCGCCCCGGATGTCTGTCGGTGCCGCGCGGCGGGTCGGGAGCAGCCCGCCACTGCAGGAAGGCATCTCGTGTCCGTACCGACGACGATCGACCACACCACGAAGAAGCACAGCCCGGCGCTTGCCTACTGGATGGTCCAAGCGGCCGCCCTCGCCTACAAGGACGAGGCGGCCGTCGAGAACCAGACACGGGAGTGGGGCTTCGACCGCGTACGCCACCACCACACCCGCTTCACGCCGCCGTTCCCGCTCGAGGACACTCAGGCATACACGATCGCCAGCGACAGGATGATCATCACGGGGTTCCGGGGGACCGAACCGGCCCAGATCCGCGACTGGCTCTCCGATGCCACCACCCCTCCGTGGCCGGGCCCGGCCAAGACCGGCTTCGTCCACTACGGCTTCGGAAAGGCCCTCGACTCCGTCTTTCCCACCGTGAAGGAGGCGCTGGCCGACTTCCGCGACAACGACCAGAGCGTGTGGTTCACCGGCCACAGCCTCGGCGGCGCCCTCGCGATGCTGGCCGGCTGCCGCATGTACCTGGAAGCGCCGCGCCTGCAGGCCGACGGCATCTACACCTACGGGCAGCCCCGCACCTGTGAACGGACGCTGGCGGCCGCATGCAACAAGAGCTTCAAGGACCGCCTGCACCGCTACGTCAACAACAACGACATCGTCCCGCAGCTACCGCCGGAACCCGTCTACACCCACGTCGACACCCTGCACTACATCGACTCCACCGGGCGCGTCCGCTCCTCCATGCCGCTGCCGGGCGCTTTGGGCGACCGGGTCAAGGGCGCCACCGCCGACCTCCTGGCCCCGACGAGCGACGCCCTGCGCGACCACCCGATCAAGCAGTACGTCACCGCCATGGAGAAGAACCTCGCCTGACCCGACAGCCGAGCGCCGGGGTCCCCGGGCAGCTGGCCCGTCCAGTCTCGGTGGTGGGCACGGCGGCGCGGACGGGCAGGGGACCCCGGGCCGTTGCGCAGCAGTTCCTGCTCGCGGCCACGCGGCAGCCGCGGTATGCGGAGCGGGCAGGAGGGTGGCCTGGAGAGCGCGCCGGTGGGGGACGCGTTCGCGGAGATGCAGGAGCGGACGCGCTTCGATGCCCACCCCCGTCTCCTCCCACACCTCTCGCTCAACCGTCCTGTTCAGCGGTCCACCGGGCCGCCGGCCTCCGCAGGGCGGCCACCACGAGCGCGGCGCGGGATGGCCGCCGTGTACGAGGAACCTGCTGCTGCCGGACGACGGGAGCGCAGGCGGCCCCGGTCCTGATCCGGATCACGCTCACAACGGGCTCCCTTCACGCAGGTAGACCGCAGTTCCCGACCGGGCGGCGGCATGGAGGGCGGTCAGCGTCTGGAGACGAGCAGCGAGCGGGACGTCCTGCAGTTCGTCCAGGTGCTTGAAGGCGTGGAGGTCGTGTTCGGGGCTCAGGCGGATGGGCCGGTCGCCGGTGTAGACGCCGCCGTGGAAGAAGTAGTCGATCACGGGACCGGTGTTCTCGACATCGGCGCGGTGGTCCGTGCCGATCAGCCGGGGTACGTCGTCCAGGTCGGCCCCGGTCTCCTCGCTCATCTCCCGCCGGGCAGCCGCCCACGGGTCCTCGCCGTGGTCGAGCATCCCGCCCGGAAGCCACCACTGCCCGGCGGCGCCCTGGCCGGGGCCGTACCTGAGAAGGAGGACGCGGCCGTCAGGGTCCAGCATCATGACGCAGGAGGCCACGATCGTCCGTGGCAGCGTCTTGATCCACTCCTCTCGGGGAATCCACATGCTCAGGCCTCCCGGGCGGCGGCCAGGGTGCGGGCGGCCGTCTTCTCCAGGTGCGCCGTGAACAGCGCGGCCGGGTCCGCAACGCCGAGCCGGTGCAGCGCGACCATCGCTGTCACCAGTACGTCGCACACCTCCGATTCCACGTCCTGCCACGAGTGGGAACGGCCCTTGCGGGGGTTGGTGCCGGTGGCGCCGATGACGGCCTGGGCGGCTTCGCCGAACTCCTCCCCGATCTTGAGTACTTGCAGTACCCGGCGCTGCTCGGCGGGGACATGGGCGGTGGCCTCGTCGAAGAAGACGGCCAGCTTCCCGGTGATGTCCCAGGCGTTCTTCTGCACGGTGGTTCCCCTTCGTCGGGCTGTTGTCCGTTCTCAGTCCTGTGAACGAATCTGCGGCGTCCCGGATGCTCGAACGCCTGTTGCCGACCGCGATGGCTGACCGCAACGGTTCCGTCAGCCGAGGCGGCTTGCGGCACCCGGTCACTGGTGAGAACGCAACCGGCGGCGCGGGCCCCCGGCTCAGACGGCGTGGAGCGGCCGGTAAAGTGGGGATCTTCGGGCGGTGGGAGCTGCCCGGAGTCCTCGAGAGCAGATCCTGCGATGACCATTGATGAGACCCGTTTGCGTCTTGAGGACGCGCTGGACGTTCTGGCCGTGACGTTCCAGGGGATGACCGCCCACCCGGACGAGTCCCAGTGCGACTGCCACTGGGGCAGCGCGGAAGAGCTCACGCTGTTGAAGACGGCGGATGTGGCGCTTGACGCCGACCTCCTGAACCGCACCTGGCAATCGACCGACTGGCGGGACCGCGCCTCCGTCTTGCGCCGCATCCTGCCCCAGTTCGCGCGGGCTCTTGTCAGCGGCTCCACCGATCCCGTCGGCTCTGTAGGGCACGCCGGGTTCGTGTTCGCCGCCGGTGAGTGGCAGCAGTGGCCCGCCTGCCAGGCCCGCGCGGTGCGGGAGTTCCTCCACGCCTGGTGGGCTCACACCCTCAACGACGCGCATCCCTCCGTGCCCGCCCACGAAGTTCTCGAGGTGTGCACCGAGGCGGCCGGCACGCTCACCCCCTGGCTCTCCGTCTGGGAACAGCAGGCCCATCCCACGGCAAACCAGCACCTGGCCCATTCGCTGGAGGACTGGGAGTACGACCTGCTGATGGACGAACTCCCCTGGCGTACCGACCTGGACGAGGACGATGCGGAGGAGACACGGGCGGAGCTCACCGCCTGGTTGATCCGCCATGCCCCGGCGCGGCTGCGGGCCCCGCTCGCCCCCGAGCACCTGCTCCACGCGGTACGGCTGCTCGGCCTCACCGGCCCCGACCGCTGGTACGACCCTCACTGGCCCATCCGTCCCTACCCGCTGGGGCCGGCCACGGACTGACACACGGCGGACCTCGGCACCGTCGGGCCGGACCGGCCACCGGGGACACCAGGGCGTCGGCGGCCGGGCCCGACACGCAGCACCCACGGTCGGCGGCGGCCGGACGGTCGTCAGGTTCCGGGGCGGGACGCCGACAAGCCGGTCAGTAGAAACAGGGCGTCCTGGCACTCGATCTCCCGCCGGTATCTGCGGTACGAGAGGTCGAGCCGGTCCCGCAGGCCGCGAGGGCCGGGCTCCCGGGGCAGCACCACGTCCGGATGGAGCGCGGTCAGCCGCCGCCAGGCCGGCCCGAGGAGGAGGAAGGCCCGCAGGTCCTCGCCGGGCCCACTCCGGTCACCTGTTGTGGATCGGTGAACGCACCCGGGCTCTCACCGGCCCACACATGGAGTTCGCCTCCGGCATCGCCACCCGATCGCAGTCAAGATCGGCCCCGGCTGCACCCCTGACGAACTCCTCGCCCTGCACGCGGTCCTCAACCCGGACAACGTCCCCGGCCGGCTGACCTTCGTCCTGCGGATGAGGCGGGCGCTCGTCCACGAACGTGCCCGTGAACTGCTCACCGCAGCCTCCACGGCAGGCCTGGCCGACCGTTGCCGCCTGCCGGGAGACCGGCACCGCTCCCGGAGGCGTCCACCTGGAGCTCTCCGGGGACGATGTGACCGAATGCGTGGACGTGGACATCGACGACACCTGGCTCGGCCGTCGCTACCACACCTCCTGCGATCCGCGCCTCAACCCGTCCCCATCCCTCCGCCTGGCCGACCTGATCGCCACGACCGCGCCGGCCCGCCTGACGGGCTGAACGATCGCCGCACGCCTTCCCGGTTCCCGGCTTCCTGCCATCGCCGACGGGAGGGCAGTTCGGCAGAGAGCCGTCCGACCATGCCTCCACGACCGCTGACGCGCTCATGGAGGCGTGGGGGCGTTCACACGGCCGCCGGCCTTCTACGACGCCCATCCCGGATCGGACCCCCGCTCCCGTCCGCTGAGCGGCGTACACGAAGCAGGGCCGGAGCGCCCTGGCAGGTCGCTCACCCGCTGGCCGTGCGGGTCTTCGACCCCAGCCCGTTCGGGGGACACGCGGGCTGCGTACGGCGCGTCCCCCGCCCTGCCGGGGCATCCCTTGGGAAACGAAAGGGAGACACGATGCCGCTCTATCTATCGAGGTTCAGCTACACACCGGAGACTTGGGCGAGGCTGATCGTCCACCCCGAGGACCGCGCGAAGGCCGCTCAGGCGTACATCGAGTCCGTCGGCGGGAAGCTCCACGGCTTCTGGTACGCCTTCGGCACGCACGACGGCTACAACCTGTGGGAGGCCCCCGACAACGTGTCCATGGCCGCGGTTGCGCTGGCGATCAGTGGAGGCGGCGCGCTCAGTTCGTTCGAGACGACAGTCCTCCTGACCGTGGACGAAACCATGGATGCCCTGCGCAAAGCCGAACGAGTCCGGTACCGGCCGCCGGGCGCATAGCGGCCCGGGCCTGCGCCCACGTCGCGGGCTCGCGGCTTCCACGCCGGTCGCCACGGCGCGGCGGCGGGTGCCGTGGCGCTGAGCAGCCTGGACGCGCGGACGCGAGTGGGCCGGCTGGTGTCGCCTCGTGGGTCCAGTCCTATGTGTCTCCGTACGAGCCGCTCGCCTCGATCGGCGCATGGAAAGATCTTCGGCGTCGCGCGAGGTGTGCGACGTACGCAGATCAGCTGGGGGTGCTCGTGGGAGCCAATGTCGATGAACGCGGCCGGCCGTGGACGATTTCAGGTGGCGGTCCGGTCATCGTGGTCCCGGCTGAGATTGCAGAGCACTGGCGAGGGACGTTGCCTCCCGTGGGCGCTGAGGTTCCTGAGGGGTGGACCTGGGGCGGGGCGAACGGTCCGGAGTGTGACTACGACCGGGCGTGCGATCCACCTTTGTTCGAAGGAACTCCGTACGGTGGCTTCGGCTGGGTCGATGTCCAGGGGCAGCCGGTGTTGATCCTCGACAGCGAGATCCTCACGTGTTTCGAGGCGGACAGCGAGGGCGGGGTACTCGTGCGCTCGTCGACCAGCGAGGCCGATGACGACCCTGAGGGGCTTCCCGCAGATGGCTGGCGCCCTGTCGGAGTGAGTGTCATCTCGCTGACGGACGGCCGCCTGTACATGTTCGATGCGGCTGCCGAAGGGGCCGCGGATCCAGCGCAGATTCCCGCGGATGACGGGGTAGGCGTGATCTCGCTCGGGGCCGGGCACTGGCGGGTCGATTTTGCCACCAACGCGGACGAAGTGGATTTCATCCGCTTCCGTCCCGCCGGAGGCTGAGCCGGCCACCCTTGGCCGTCCGCGCCCGGATTCCTACGCTGTCCGCGCCTGTACGCGAACATCCGCCACACCGGGGCGTCGACCGGACGGCGTCCGGGCGGAAGCGTTCCGGATCTGGTTCGACCGACGCCGCCAAGGCGAGGACCGTCGGCCACTCCTGGTCGGCGGGCCCCCGCCCGTGCAGGAGCCCACGGTGCCCACCGTCGACCCGTCGGCCCGGCCCCGTAGGGCCGTTGTCACAGCCGGCGGCTACCTTGCAGCTCGGCACACAGCCACGGCAGGTCACAGGAACAGGAGCGGCAATGGTCGTCGAGGTGGGGTACGCGCAGGCGTGGGACCTGGAGGCCCGTGCGCCCTGGCGGCCGATATCCGCCGGGGAGGCCCGCGAGCGGGATGCCGCCGGGCTTCCGTACGTCGTCGTGTACCGGGAGCCGGGCCGGGAGGCTCCGCTGGAGGTCCGGCTCGTCTCCTGGCGGGACCACCACGTCGGGCTGTGGGTCTACGACGCCCAGGGCCGCCGCACCTACGACCTGGACATGCGGCTGCTGGACGACCCTGCGCGGCTGCTGCGCCGGTACTCCGTCGGCTGGTACTACACCGGCCCGGAGATGGCCGAGTTCGACAAGGCGTGCCCGCGCATCACGGTGGACCTCTTCCCGGACGGGAGGGGCCGACGGACGGAGGAGCGGCAGGGGCAGGGCGGGGGCGCCTACGTCACTTCGCCCAGACTCGGGGACGACGAGCGCTGGATGGACCGCCCCGCCTTCGGGGAGTGGCCGCTGCTCTCGGCCCAGGTGCACGGGCTCGTCGAGCCGCCGGCCTTCGAGGCCGCCGAGGCGGCCCAGGCGGCCCAGGCGGCCCAGGTGGCCGAGGCGGCCGAGCCCGGTGACGCAGGCGCCCCCGCCACCTGCTGGCGCCCGCCGCGCCCCGCGCAGCCCGGGCCGATCAACGAACTGTTCCGGCCCGGGGTGCGCGTGACCGACGGGTACCACCCCGAGCAGACCGTCGTGGAGCCGCGCCGGGTCGGCACCCTGCGCGTGCCCAGCGGGCTGCTGGCCGTCTCCGGCCCGGACATCGACCACGGCGACGGGCCGCGCATCACGGTCCCCGTCCCGCCCCGGGAGTACGTGCTCGACGAGGCGCGGGTCCGCTTCAGCTACCACTGCGCGTGGCGGGACGCCGAGGTCGAGACCACGCAACCCACGGCCGTCCGCCTGCTCGTCGGCGAGACCCCCGCCGCGACCTGGGAGATGGCTCTCGGGCCGGACGACGATCCCCGGCTGTTCATCGAGGACCAGATGGCCGGCTTCGCCACCGACGGCGCCACCGGCTGCTTCGCCGACGCCGGGGCCTGGGAGCCGCTCATCGCGCTCTTCGAGCGGGGGCTGGTCCAGGGAGAGCCGGACCTGGACGGGTACGAGGACCTGGACGACGGCTCCATGTTCCTGCAGCGCACCTGGGACGAGGCTTCCGGCGGCGAGCTCATGGCCTTCGCGACGACGGGGGACGGTACCTACCCGGTGTGGGTCGGCCGTTCCGAGGCCGGCGAGGTGGTCGGCGTCGTGGTGCTGGTGGACGGGATGCCCGAGCTGCTCCCGGAGCGGGACGGAACCACCGCCGATGCCTGAGACGACGTACGTGACCTTTGAGGAGTCCTGGGACGCGGCGTCCCGTACCGGCGGTCGCGGGCTGTCCCCCGAGGAGGCGCGCGCCCGGGATGCCGCCGGCCTTCCGTACGCGGTGATCTACCGCGCGCCGGGGCGCGAAGTCCCGCTCGGGGTGCGGATGGTGGGGTGGCAGGCCGGCGTCCTCGACACCTGGGCGTACGACGAGCACGGCCGCCGGACCGCCGAGGCCGAGCTGCGGATGCGGGACGACGCGGGGCGGCTGCTGATCCGGCGCCTGCTCGTGAGGGGGTACCCCGACGGGCAGACGGCGGAGTTCGACGTGCACTGCCCCCGGACGGCGGTGGAGCTCTCCGCCGGCGGTACCGCGCGTATCTCGCACCAGCCCGAGGGCATGCGGGGCGCCTCCCTGGAGGCCGAGGTGGCGGTGGCCGAGGAGGACCTCTGGACGGCCCGACCGGGCTTCGACGACTGGCCGGCGCTCCCGGTCGCGGACGCGCTGCCGGACTGGGTCGCCGCGAAGCTGGTTCCCGCGGCGTCCGGCTGGCGCCGGGAGCCCTCCCGGCTGCTCGGGTCCACCGACTTCGACCGGGCTTTCCGGCCCGGGACCCACGTCCCCGGGCTGACGGTCCTCGACCCGGTCCCGTGCGGCAGCGTGCGCGTGCCGAGCGGTGTGCTGGCGGTGGCCTGCCCGCAGAGCTGGGACGAGGAGCCGAGGATCACGGTGGCCGTGCCGCCGGGCACGTACCCGCTGGAGGCGGCCTGCGTCGAGGTCGCAGATCAGGGCTTCGGGTCGTACGAGGAGGTCGTGGCCGTCCGGCTGCGGATCGGCGACGCCCCCGTGGCGGCCTGGGAGATGGCGCTCGGGCCGGGGGACGACACGCTCCGGCTCCGTGTCGGAGAGGCCTTCGGCTTCGGCACGGACGGGGCAACGGGCGCCTTCGGCGACGCCGGGGTCTGGCAGGACCTGCGGGACCTGCTGGAGCGGGCGAACAGGCGGGGATCCCCGGAGGCCGACAAGCTCGCCGATTCCGTCGCCGGCATGCACCTCGACGGCGGCGGCCTGGGCGCGGACCTGGCGGTCTTCTGCACGGGCGGCGACGGCGTCCACCCGGTCTGGGTGGGCCGGTCGGCCTCCGGAGAGGTCGTGTGCGTCGACGTCCAGACGGCCTTCGAGCTGGACCTCGACGCCTGAGCCCGTCCCCTGAGTCTGGTTCCGTGTCCCCGCGAACGGGGCCGGCCTGCGGCGGGTCACGGTTGACGAAACGTGGCCGTCGGGGGAACCGACATCCGGGCGCACAGGGGCGACGAGGGCAGGATTCGAACCTGCGTCCACCCGGGATCAGAGCCGGGCGCTCCTCCGCAGAGCTTCCTCGTCGCCGCTGTGATCATTGCCGGGGCTGCTGCGTGGGGCAACTGATTTACGGGCACTTACGGGCACTTACGGGCACAGCTCCCGCCCTGTGCGTTCATTGCCGTGCGTCACCACCACTCTTGAGCGGCTGCACGCTTGCCCTTGCCGGAGAAGACTCCGGCTGACCGAAGCGCGCTGGCCATCAGCGGATCCGCGACGGCGACTCCGTGCACCAGCTCGGGCGTCCGCCGGAAAGCCACCGCTTCTGCCGTCGGCCTGGGGGCGGTCCAGGCGCCGGCCACCGGGTCCACGCGATGCCGGGCGCAGACTGCTTCGACGAGTGAGCGTGGGCATTCCTTCTCGGCCCGAAGGACTTCCCAGGGCAGAGGAAGCTCGGCCCAGACGTACGTGTCCGGGTGCAGTCCGCCGCCGCTCATGCGGTGCCAGTACGCGACGTCGGCAGCCATGAGGCGGGGCACCTTGCCGGGGCAGACACGATCCAGGATCTCGTCCTGGCCCAACTCGCCGAGCAGCGCGAACCAATGGGCCCGGGCCGTGTTCCACGCTTGCGCGGCCTGGTTCCACGTCGACGAATCGTCGCCGCGGCGCACGATCATCGTGTCGCGTTCCAGCGGGTGGCGGTTCCAGGCGTCTTCCAGCAGGTCGGCGACCTGGCGCAGGAAACGGTTCCACCGCACCAGCAACCGGGTGAGGTCCTGCTCGGACACATGGGCCAGCACTTCGGCCGTGGGATACACATGCGCGAGCGCGTGCCAGCACGTCCGCTCGGGAGCCTCCCGCAGGCGCCGGAACAAGGCTTCTGCGACCTCGTCGTAGACCTGGCGCTGCCGGCCGTTGGTGAAGATGCTGCGCATGTGGCTGCGCGCCGTGATGTAGGCGATGAAGGCTGCCGTGTCCGAGTCGGTGGCGAACAGCTCGTACGGCAGGGCGTGAGCGAGCGCGCCTTTGCCGGTGATCGTCACTTCGCGGCGGTGCTGCTCGTGGAGGAGGCGGGCCAGTTTGGCTTCCATCCGGCGCAGCAGTCGGAAGCGCTTGTTGTATTGGCGTTTTGAGATCGCCCCGAGGCCCGCCGCTGTGCGCTCATCCCGGTTGAGGCGGTCCATGCCGAAATCGTTCTGCCCGTACGATCGGCCGATCTCCTCGCCTGCACGCCGGATCACCGCCTCGAGCTGGGCGGGATCGTCCCCGGCGCTGCCCGGCAGTGCCGGCACGCTCGTGAACAGGCTCGCCGCTCGGGCGAGTTGGCGTTGCGCGCCGACGGGACGGGCGAACTCTTCCACCATGGAGGTGTAGCCGTGCCAGAGGTTGCGCAGCGCGTGCTCGGCGGCTTTGGCGAGCGCCGCCTCGGTCGCTGTGTCGAGGTCGGTGCCCTGTGCGGAGTGAAGATCTTGGATGAGCCGGGCCACATCCTCGGGACGCTTGCGCAGTGTGAGTGATGTGTGGAGTTCACGGAGCAGTTGTTCGACCACGGGCGACGGCATGAGCGTCACCTTGTCATCAGCGTGACCAGGGCTCCACTGGTTATCCGTCCGGCACGGCCGTTCCCCCGGCCGACGCCATCGCCGTCGCACCGGCCACGTCCCGCCTGCGCCCGGTGCCACGCGTGGCCGACGGGGCTGCCCGAGCCGGGGAGAGCTGCCCGAGACCCCATCCCCTTGCTCTGATCACCACCAGTCCTCCAAACGCCCGGCCCGCCAACGTCCAGCCCCGTCCACGTTCCATTCCCGCGGCAGTGCGTCATCGCAGAAGACACAGACGAAGTGACGACGTTGGACACCAGGGAGGCTCCGGCCCGCTTGGTCGTCCAGGGGGCCGCGGCTGCCATCTGCCACCCGGCTGAGGACAGCGAGGCCGCGAGCGGGCCCGGTCCGCCGGCCACCGCCATCGAGGAGGGCCGGGGCCTGTCCTCGATGACGGCATCCTGGCCGGTACCGCCTACCGCCTACCGTCTGCTGCCCGCGAGGCGGCGCGGCCTCACTTCAGGTGTCGGTCCAGGAACCGGCATCCGTCCTCCAGCTCGAACCAGGGGGTGCCGGTGTGCCCTCCCAGGTTGGCGTGCAGCGTCTTCTCCTTGCTGCCGAAGGCGTCGAACAGGTCCAGGGCCCGTTGCCGGGGGTTCCCTTCGTCGTCCCACTGGAGCAGGAACAGCAGCGGAACGGTGACCTGCCGGGCCTCCTCGCGCTGGGCACGGGGCACGTACCCCCCGGCGAAGAAGCCTGCGGCCGCGATCCGCGGCTCGACCACCGCCAGCCGAATGCCGAGGGCGGTCCACCCCCCGGAGTACCCGACGGGGCCGCCGATCTCGGGCAGCCCAAGGAGGGCGTCCAGAGTGGTCTGCCACTCCGGGACCGCGTTTTCGACCAGCGGGCCGATGAAGGACTCGAAGATCTCGTCGACCGGCTCGCCGGCCTGCATCGCTCGCCGGAGGTCGGCACGGGCCTGCTCGTCGGCGGCGGAACGGGGACGGGCACCGCACCCGGCGGCATCGATGGTGGCCACGGCGTAGCCGCGCGACGCGGTGTACCGGGCCCGGGCCACCAGTCGGGGGTCCGCCTTGGGCAGGCCGTTGTTGTGGGCCATCAGGACCAGCGGGGCCGGTGCGGCGGATCCGGGCGTCCACAGGGTGCCGGGGATCTCGCCGAGGGTGAATTCGCGCTCGAGGACGCCGTCGTCGAGGGGCTGTTCAGAAGTGAATTGCACGGTCGTGCCTTTCGGGAGGGCTGTTGAACGGCGCTCCCGGACGACCTATCGCCCGACCGTGACCCCGGAGGGGAGCACCCATGTCGATACTGCGTTCACGGGTACCACCTCCTCGTTCTCTCGCACGGCCTCCGGAAAACTAGCAGGGGTCGTCGTGCTCCGCCAACAGGTTTTTGCGGAGGCCGACGTAGGAAGCGGAGCCCTGTCAGGGCGTGGACGATCTGCTCGCGCGGGCGGCGGCCGAGCATCACAGGGTGTCTGCGACCGCCCTGACGTACGTCAGGTGCGGAGGTGCCTCGCGATCTCCAGTGCCAGGCGCAGTTCGAGGGAGTCGCCCGCCGTGGTGGTGGCGGGCAGGAGTTCCTCGGCGCGTTTGACGCGATACGTGATGGTGTTGCGAGCCACGTGCAGGAGTTCGGCGGCCGTGCGCAGGCTGCGTTCCTCGGCGAGGTAGACGCGCAAGGTCTCGCGCAGTTCTCGGACCCTTTCTCCCCCGGAGGCCAGTGGGCCGAGGACGTCGTGGACGAACCAGTGGGCGTGTTCGGGCTCTGCCGTCGCCAGTGCGACCAGGCGGACTTCTTGGTAGTCGCACAGCCACTGCTCGGATTCGTGTGCGATGCGCTGGGCCTGGAGGGCGCCGTGGTGGCTTCGGCGTATGCCCTGCGGGCCGGAAGCGGGCGGGCCGAGGGCTGCTCGTACGGGGCGCGGGCGATCCAGACGGTCGAGGCGGTCCCGCAGGTGCGCTGTGCGGCGGGACGTGTCCTCGTCCGCGAGGGCGAACCAGACCCAGGCGCTCGTGTTGTCGGCCGGGACGAGCAGCATCCCCTTCGCCTCCATCGTGCGTGCCATCGCCATGGCCGTCTTGTGGAGTCGTTCCGCCGCGGGCGGACCGGCGTCGGTGTCGTCACACCACAGGACGGCGGCGAGGTGGGTGCGGGAGATGTCGTAGTGCAGTCGCCGGGACGCGGTCTGCGCGTCCACGGGGCGTCCGGCGAGCAGTTCGTCGACGATGGCGCGGCGGGCCGCTTCGTCGCTGCCGCGCCAGCGGTCGCGTTCGGCGATGTACTCCTCGGCCATCATGCTCGCGTGGCTGTCGGCGTAGGTGAAGAGCAGGTCGTTGACCTCGCGGAGTTCCGTCAGACGCCGGTCGGCCGTGACGTGTTCCTCGATCGCTGCGGCGAGGTCGTGCGCCAGCTGGGCGTGCCCGAGCCGTACGCCCCGCAGCACCTGGTCGAGGGGAATGCCGCGGCGTGCGAACTCACGGCACCCTGCGAGCGTTTCGTCCGTCAGCGCGGAGAGTCGGCCGGGTGACTCCGAGACCAGGAGACGCAGGGCGGCCAGGACGGCCGACTCGGTGGACCGCCTCAAGGTGGCGACCGGGCCCTGGCCGCCGCCGTGTCCGGGGACCTGCTCGAGGATGTCCCGCGTGATGGCCTCGGCGGTCTGCACGGCCCACCGGACCGGGCCCGTGCCCAGGAGTTCCGCCGTAGGGGCGACGGCAGCCGGCGGCATCGCCGGGTCCACCGCACGGTGAGGGTCCGGCCGAAGCCGCAGGAGCCACTGTCGAGTCATGGGCCGTGGCCTCCTGGGGCGGGTGGGCAGGATGGACGCGCCGGGCTCGCGCCCGGCCCGGGTCTTGTCGCTACGGTCAGCTGATCACGTCGGCGGCGTCGGGACGCGGCAGCCGGGGGAACGACGCGCCGGGCCCGGGCACCGTCGTTCCCGGGCGGGGTGCCGGCCTTGCCCGCCGGGGACAGACGACGGAGCGGAACGGCTCGAGTGCCGGCTCAGGCTGCGGTGAGACCCTCACGGAAGGCGGCCAGCAGGGCGGGGACGTCGTCCATGTGCGCCGCCGCCCCGAACACGTAGTGGTCCGGACGCAACAGCAGGGCCTGGTGTCCCGTGTGGGCCAGGTGCGGGAGGTAGGTGCCGTCCAGGTCCGTGACGACGAACGGACCGTCGGCCGTGGGGTCGTCGGTGAGCCTCAGGAGACGTATCCCCAGCCGCTCGCACCATGCGACGGTGTCACCGTCGAGCACCTGGCGCGGGTCCTCGGCCGCGACGAGGGCGGGCCCTTGCCCCACCACCTGATCGAACAGGCCCGTGAGGCCGCGGAAGCGAACCCGCCCCTGCCGGCCGAGCGTGCCCGCCGGTTGCGCGGGGGCGCCGTCGGTCCGGCGTGCGAGGAGACCGCCGGTCAGTGTCTGGGGCGGCATGTCCGCGAGCGGGTCGCGGCGGGCCTGCTGGTCGGCGAGCATTCGGGTGTCACGCTCGGCGGCCTCTGCGGGGTCGGGCTCGCAGATGATCCGGCCCAGATGCACGGAGAGTTCGATGGCGTGCTGCAGGTGTTGGGAGCGTTCGGCGGTGTAGGTGTCCAGCAGTGTCTCGTCGGCGTGGCCGGACAGGACGAGGTCGAGCTTCCAGGTGAGGTTGGCGGCGTCCCGGATGCCGGAGCACATGCCCTGGCCGGCGAACGGGGGCATCTGGTGGGCGGCGTCTCCCGCGAGCAGCAGCCGGCCTTCGCGCCATGTGTCCGCCCAGCGGGCCTGGAAGGTGTAGACGGAGTGCCGCTCCAGGGTGGCGTTGCCCGGGTTCAGGCCCCAGGGTGCGAGCAGCTCCCACGCCGTTTCGGCATGGCTCAGTTCGGCGACCGTTTCGCCGGGCAGCCGCATGAACTCCCACCGCCGGCGGCCGGGGCCACCGGAGACGACGGTGCTCGGCCTGGCCGGGTCGCACAGCTGGAGGTTCCGTGGGGACCAGACGCGGTCCTGGTCGTGCGGGATGACGTCGAGGACGAGCCAGTCGTACTGGAAGCCGAGGTCCGTCACCGAGGTGCGCATCCGGGAGCGTACGAAGCTGTTGGCGCCGTCACAGCCGATGACGTACGCCCCGCGGACCGTGTGGTGCTGCCGTCCGCCGTCACGAACCATCGGCCGGTCACCGCCGCTCTCGGCCAGGATCAGCTGAACAGACGTCACGTCCTCGGCGAGGTCTACCGCCTCCCAGCCGCGCAGAATGTCGATGCCGGGCAGAGCACGGGCACGTTCCTCCAGTGCGGCTTCGAGCCGCGGCTGGGTGAAGATGCTCATGGAGGGCCAGCCGGAGTGGCTGGTGTCGTCGAAGGCGAGGCGCAGCAGCGTCTCGCCGTTGCCGTTGCGCCACTCGTAGTCCTCGGCAGGCTCGCTGAGGGTGGGCAGGACGTCGGCCAGTCCGAGTGAGGCGAGAATGCGCGCCGTCTCGTGGTCGAAGACCACGGCGCGCGGCAGCGGGTAGGGCTGCGGCCAGCGCTCCACGACGCCGACCTGCCGACCCCGTACGGCCAGCTGGATGGCGGTGGTCAGCCCGACGGGCCCCGCGCCGACGACGAGGACGTCGTACTCGCTCTTCATGCCCCTACCCGTGTCGTTGAAGGTGTTCATGATCGTGTCGATCTCCGGTCAGCTCGCGTCGTGGGCGCCGGTCATCAGCGCGGCGAGGTCTTCGGGGTGGAGGAAGGACGGCGGGACGGGCGGGCCCCAGTTGTAGAGGGCCCGGACGTCCTCCCATACGCGTGGGGTCCACAGCTGGTCGTCGACGATGCAGTCCATGTCGGCGAAGTACTCGGAGAAGTTGCCGGCCGGGTCCTTGAGGTACCAGAAGAAGTTCGAGCCCAGGTGATGGCGGCCCAGTCCCCACACGTGCCGCTCGGGGTGGCCTTCCAGCATCCGGGTCGCGCCGCGGCCGACCTCGTCGACGTCGTCGACCTGCCACGAGGAGTGGTGCAGGAAGGCGATGGGGGCCTTCTGGACGAGGACGTTGTGGTGGTCGGTCGAGCAGCGCAGGAACGCCGCTCCGGGCACCAGGTCACTGACCTTGAACCCGAGCCCCTCGGTGAAGAACCGCTGCGACGCCTCCTGGTTCGTCGACCCGAGGACGACGTGTCCCAGGCGACGCGGGCGGACGTGACCCTCCCGCAGCACGCCCGGTGCGCGTACGTCGGGGCGCTCGGCGCGGCCGGGTCCGTTGTACGGGACGGTGGCGGTGGCGTTCTGGACGATGCGGGGCTGGACCTCGACGGTGACGGTGACCTCGGTGCCCGGATCGACGGCCCGGAGCGTGTGCGCGTTGCTGACGAAGGGCACCGCAAGCCGGTCCAGTGCAGCGCCGATACGGCCGAGGTCGTCCGTGTCGTCGGCGCCCACGACCAGTTCCTCGAGGCGACGGCGGCTCGCGGGGACGATCTTCAGCTGTTCGCCACCGTCGGTGGAGGCGAAGCGCCCGTGGCCGAGGTCGGTGAGGCCGAAATCGGCGTAGTAGGCAGCCGTCGCATCGACGTCGGGAACGCCCATCGTGATGCGGGCGAGACGGTGCAGGGCCATGGCAGGCTCCTCGAGCTGTGACGGGTGTGGGCGGGTGGGGGCGGGTCCGCGTGTCGTTGAGTTCGGGTGCCCCGACGGCACACGGCCGACGACGCCGGGCCGTGGGCCATCCGGGCGCGGCTACTGGGGCCCATGGGGTCCGTGGGGGTAGCCGGGGCCGGCGACGAGAGGGGTGCGGAGTTCGCCGATGCCTTCGATCCAGCTGCGCAGTTCCTCGCCGGGGGTAAGGAAGCGGCGCGGATCACGCGCACCGCCCACGCCGGCAGGAGTGCCCGTGAAGATCAGGTCGCCGGGCAGCAGCGGGCAGATCCGCGAGATCCAGGCGATCTGTTCGGACACCGAGAAGACCATCCGGCTGGTGCGGGACTCCTGCATCGTCTCGCCGCCCAGCGAGCAGCCGAGCGCGAGGTCGTCGGGGTTCGCGAACTCGTCGGGCGTGACCATGACCGGACCGGTCGGGCTGAAACCGGGGAACGACTTGCCGAGGGAGAACTGCGGTGCCGGCCCTTCCAGTTGGATGCGCCGCTCGGACAGGTCCTGGCCGGCGGTGAGCCCCGCGACGTATTGCCACGCGTCCGCGGCCGCCACCTGGTGGGCCCTGGCGCCGATCACGGCGACCAGCTCCACTTCCCAGTCCACGAGCGTGCTGGGCAGCTCGATCGTGTCGTGGGGTCCGGCGAGGGACGTGGGGTACTTCGTGAAGACGGACGGCTGAGCGGGAAGGTCGAACGCCGACTCCTCCACGTGATCGGAATAGTTCAGCGCGACGGCGAAGATCTGCCGGGGACGCGGTACGGGCGGGCCCAACTCCTGCTTCTCGAAGGGGACATGCTCGTGTGCGGCCACGGCCACCGCTGCGGAACCGGCCCAGTCGCGGAACTCCGCCCAGCGGTCGAGGACGGCCTGCGGGTCGGACGGGAACAGGCCGTTGCTCACCTGCTCCACATCCACCACACCGTCGTCGAACACGAGCACCAGACGACCACTGACATTGGCTGTACGCACGGGCGCACCACCTCCACATCGAAGAGACTCAAGACGTTCGGCAAGCGGCCTCGCGGCGCCGGCACCGCTCGGCCCGTCCACGCGTACCTCGCACGGACGACCGCCGACCACGCACCCAAGCCAACCCCCACCCCCCGCTGCGGCTCTCGGTCCACGAAGCCAAAGACCGGGGTCATGTTTGGGGTGACGGCGCATACGGGAGGCGGGTCATTCGAGCCTCCCCAGAGGGAGCCGACAAGGGCCCGGCATTCGACCGCAGGCCGCCGTGGCGGAGAGGTGCCCCCGTCAAGCGACGGTGACCGTATATGGAAACCTTTGCGGCATGAAGATCAGATCGGGAACGGCGGCCGACGCGACATGCGTTGCCGGACTCCACACCGACAGCTGGAGGTCGGCCTACGCGGGCATCATGCCCGCCGCCTATCTGGAGGGGCCGCTGTCCGAGGAACATCTGGGCCTGTGGCAAGGCCGACTGTCCGAGATGGACGCGACAGCATGTGATCCGGCCGGGGAACCGCACCTGTTTGTCGCTGTCGACGATGCCATGCAGCTCTGCGGATTTGCCTACCTCATCCCACACGGTGACGGCCGCATCCTCCTGGACAATCTCCATGTCAGACCAGGTCTCACCGGCAGCGGAATTGGTCGGCACCTCCTGCTTCGATGCTTTGCGTGGGTGGCCGACGAGCATGCTGGACTCCCTGTGTACCTGGAAGTCCTCAAGGGCAATGTCCGTGCATCGGCCTTCTACTGCCGCCAGGGCGGTCGTCCGACCGCAGAACGCAGGGAACGGTTCCCTGCAGGGTTCGAGCTCGATGAGATCGAGTACACCTGGACTGCTGCAGACGTGTCGGGCCTGGCCGACCGGGCGGCGTGGTAGCCGACTCGGCGACTCTCTCCGGCCCGGTCGGCCGCCTCAACGAGCGGATGGCGTCCACGTCCGAAGCTCGAGGTGCGCATCGTCGTGCACCCGGGGGTTTTGCTCCGCGCTGTTCGAGCGGGGCCGGGCCGGGCTACTTCGGGCGGTTGGCGGTGACCAGCCAGGCGGTGCTGCGCAGTCGAAGCGCGCCGTGCTCCTCGTGGGTGCGCAGGATGTCTGTGAGTGTGCGGCGGGCGCGGTCTTGGACCTCTTGCTCGACCTGGCCGGTCAGGTGGCGTCCGGGGCCGGAGTTCAGCAGGAAGGCGGCAGCGTCGTCGGCGTTCTGCCCCCACGTGCCGAACGCCTCCACGGGTGCTACGTCGATGTGCTCGAATCCGGCGGCGGACAGCACTGCGCAGGTGCGGTCCGGGTCCGCCAGGGAGAACATTCCCGGGCTTCCCGGCGCGCCGAAGTCCCCCATGGGCAGGATGTCGCGCAGTGCCGCAATGGCCTGGAGCCACTCGTTGCGTTCGGCCTCTGCGCCACAGATGAACGCCACGCGGGCACCGGGGCGCAAGGCGCGTCCGATGTTGGAGAAGGCGGCGACGGGGTCAGCGAAGAACATCACTCCGAAGCGGCTGATCATGACGTCGAACGTGTCTGCTTCGAAGGCGTGGACCTGCGCGTCTCCTTGCTCGAAGGCCACGTTGGCGACGTCCTCGCGCTGTGCGGACTCGCGGGCGCGCGCCAGCATCGGAGCCGACAGGTCCAGGCCCAGGGCCCGGCCGCTGCCGGATCGGCGGGCGGCCAGCCTGGTCGTGGACCCGGCTCCACAGCCGATGTCCAGGACGCGGTCGCGCTCATTGATCAGGGCGGCGGTGAGCAGCGGTTCGTTGAAACCCGCGTTCACGGCGTCCCAGCGATCCTGGTTCTGGGCCCAGTGGGTGCCCTCGTATCCGTTCCATGCCTGCGCCTGAACGGTGTTGACGATGTGTTGCACTGGGCCTCCTGCTGGATGCGGCGCTTGCCGGGGCTAGAATGGGCGTGCGCCCAAACAGTATGGGCAGGCGCCCATACTGGCAATCCCCTGCGGCCGGGAGCGCCGCATTCCTCGTATCAGGAGAGGTCCTATGTCACCGCGTGGAGTGGCGATCCCCGACGTTCGCGAGCGGCTCTTCGACGCCGCGGAGCGGGTCCTGGCCCGCGAGGGCCCGGTCGCCTTGACGAGCAGAGCGATCACGGGTGAGGCGGGATGCGCCAAGGGGCTGTTGCACGCCCATTTCGACGGGCTGGACGAATTCGTCGCCGAGCTGGTCCTGGACCGGTTCGCACGCACCGCACGACAGGTCGGGGAACTGCCTGGGCAAGCCGGCCGCGCCACCGTGGCCGACAACCTCGCCACGGCCGCGCTCGCGCTCCTGAACTCCCTGGACCCCACGGTCATCGGCCTGGCGATGACCCGCCCTGGCGCCTCGCTCCGGATTCGTCAGGCACTTGAGGCCGGCGCACCGGGCTTCACGGCGATCCAGGACGCGATCACCGTCTACCTGGACGCCGAACAGCGTCTGGGTCGCCTCACGGACGGCACTGACACCACCACGGTCGCGCTCGCCCTCGTCGGAACCGTCCACCACCTCCTGATGACCGGCTGGGCCGGTGCACCGGACCCCCGCGAACAGACGGAGCGGCTGATCGCCCTACTCGTCGATGCCGACCCCGACGACGCCGCGGCCACTCGGGACGTGCCGGAGAAGTGAATCAGGCGCTGCGATGACCACTCCGGGCCGGCGACGCCCGGGGCGTGGTCGCACCTCGGCGGACAAGGCGCCTCGCCGCGGATGCTGATGCCGCGGCCGGGTCGGCGCGGACGAGGATCACGCCGCGCCCCAGAGGGGTGCGAGCCCATGGGGGAGGTTGATCAGCGGCTGGCCGTTGCGATGAGGCGTCGCAGCGTGGCGTGGGCGGGTGGACCCCAGGTGGGCTTGCCGCCGGGGCGGCCGTGGACGCCGGCATCTCCGATGAGGATGCAGGCGAGCGCGCGCAGCACCGCCCAACCGCGGGCGCGACGCAACGTCGAGGCGTCCGGGGTCGGCTGGTAGGCGCCGTGGAAGCGGTCAGCGGCGCCGTCCGGCAGCAGGACCCAAGCGGCGGCGAGGTCGCAGGCCGGATCGCCCGCGCAGAGGTCGCCGAAGTCGATCACACCGCAGAAGGTGCCGTCCCTGGTGAGAACGTTGGCCGGATGCAGGTCGCCGTGGAGCCACACTGCCGGGCCCGCCCAGTCGGGCGCGGCGGCGGCGTCTTCCCAGACCGCGCGGACGGCGCCCGGATCGGGGATCAGCCCCAGTTCGGTGGCCGAGGCGAGCCCGTTGGCGAAGCCGTCGGCGTGGTCGGCCAGCGGTCCCCCGCGGGCACGGCCGGCGGGCGCCCCTGCGGGAGCGGGTCGGTGAAGAGCCGTCAGGAACGCGGCCAAAGTGTCGGCCGCCTCCGCGGCGCGCGTGGCGGGGGCGCGGTCGGCGGGTTCGCCGGGCACCCAGGTGGTGATGATCCAGGGGCGCGGAAATCGTTCGGACGGCTCGCCGAGGCGCTGCGGGACGGGGACCGGCAGCGGAAGGTACGGAGCGAGGGCGGGCAGCCAGGCGTGCTCCTTGCGCAGCAATGTGTCCGCGGACTGCGTCGCCCAGGGCAACCGCACGGCGAGGTCGTCGCCGAGCCGCCACAGCTGATTGTCCCAACCACGCGCGCCGAGCTTCACGGGGTGATCGGCCAGGTCGGGGAACTGGTCGCGCAGCAGGTCCCGGACCATCTCCGCGGTGATCTCGATCTCGGTGTGGGTCATGCGGAGCAACGGTAGCCGGGCACCGGCCCGAGCGTACTTCCCCCGCCGGACGGTACGACGACGAGGAGTTCGACCCGCACGGCCTCCTCCGGGGAGGTCGGGCACGGTCGAGGCGTACAGAGATGTCTTGGCGCCTTTCGGTGTGGGGCGGAAAGCGGTGCGCAAGAGCGGGCTTGTGAGAAGCCCGTATGCGCGGCCACGGGTGCGGTCGGCGCCGCAGGTGAGCACGTGGGAGCGTGTGAGTCCGGGGCGACCGTCCCTGTGCAGCCTCAACCCGGCGGGGTCGGCACTTCGCTGCAGTTCCATGCGGAAGTGGAGATCGGCCCGCCGGGCTGCAGGTTGGCGAACGCCGTGCGACCTGGCACCGGGCACCTTGCCCGGGTGCTCCCGGAGGAAAATCGCCCGGCTCGCGGTCGGCGCGGCAGCTAGCATCGGCCGGTGCATGCCGAATCCCGTTCCTGGTCCCCGTATCCGAAGATCCCCGCCGGACGCCGGCTGGGTGAGACCGGCGGGCGGGAGTGGGTCGCGCAGGAGAAGATCCACGGCGCCAACTTCGCCGTCGTCTGCGATGACACCGGCCCGCGCCCGGCCAAACGCCGCGAACTGCTCGCAGACGGCGGCTTGGACGACTTCTTCGGCGTCGGCCGGATCTGGCCGGCCCTGGCGGTTGCCGCGCGTCGGTGTGCCGCGCTGCTGCGGGAGCAGTACGGGGCTGAGGGCTCGGCCGTCGTGACCGTCTACGGCGAACTCGCGGGCGGCCGCTACCCCCACCCCGACGTCGGCGCGGTGCCGGGAGCCGAGCCCGTGCAGACCGGCGTCTGGTACGCACCGGAGCTGCTGTGGCTGCCGTTCGACGCGACCGTCGCCACCGGCGACGGCCTGTGCTGGGTCTCCGACCAGGCGCTGCGGGACGCGGCCGACGCGGCCGGTCTGCGCTGCGCGCCCCTGCTGGCGCGCGGCACCCTTGCCCGGATCGGGCAGCTGCCGGTGGTCTTCCCGACCCGGCTGCCCGCGCTCCTGGGCCTGCCCGTACTGCCGGACAACCTCGCCGAGGGCATCGTCGTCAAACCCGCCGGGGAGTCATGGACGGCCGCCCCGCCGATGGCCAAGCTCAAGCAGCCCGCCTTCGCGGAGGACGAGCGCTTCGCCGGGTCCCGCCCCTACCAGGCGCCCGCCGAGGGCGCGGCCGGTGTACCCGGCTGGCTGCTGGCCCACGCCACGGGACTCCTCACACCGGCCCGGGCCGCCTCGGCGGTGAGCAAGCTGGGGCCTCGTGCCCCGGAACGGGAGGTGGCCGCCGAGATCGCCCGCGACGCCGTGGAGGAGACGGAGGAGGCCTTGGGCGGGCTGGACCGGTCCACGCGACACGCGCTGGAGAGCGCCCTGCACACAGGAGCCCTTTCCCTGACCCGCTTCGACGCGGCCGACCGCCGCACCGGATTCGCACGGTGACACGCGCCTGCGGCACGTCCCTTCGGCCACGACCCACGGCACAGTGGAGCCATGAGCGCTGACGACAGGAACCTTCTCGCCCGGGCCCGCGCGTCGACCAGGCTTCCGGCCCAGGACCTGGACCGGGCGAGGCGCTTCTACGCCGAGAAACTCGGTCTGGAGCCCGTGGACGAACGGCCCGGCGGGCTGCTGTACCGGTGCGCAGGCACGGAGTTCGTCGTTTTCAAGTCGACGGGCGCCTCGTCCGGCTCCTTCACCCAGATGGCATTGGAGGTCGACGACATCGAGACCGCGGTGTCGGAACTCAAGCAGCGCGGAGTGATCTTCGAAGAGGTGGACCTGCCAGGGTTCCGGACGAAGGACGGGATCGCCGAGATCGAGGGGAACTACCCTAGCAAGGGCGCGCGGGGAGAGCGTGGCGCGTGGTTCCGTGACAGCGAGGGGAACCTGCTGGGCATGGGCGAGCCGGTCGTCTGAGCCCGCTCGCCCCGCCGGGCGCGGCCCACCGCCGGCGGGCCTACCGCCGGGCGCGGCACGACCCGCTCACTGCCCGAACGCGTCGTGCCGCCCCGCACCCGAGGCGAACCGGCCCGCTCCCGCCTGGGTCTCGCCCGCGGTCAGCGGCACCAGACCGTGCCGGTACTCGCCCGCCAGCGCCTCCGCTTCGTCCAGCCCGTGCTGTTCCAGGACGGACAGCCGGTCGTGGCGCAGGCTCAGTTGGGGGAAGGCCGCGATCTCGCGGGCCAGCCCCTCCGCGGCCTCTCGCGCCTGCCCCGTGGGCACCACCCGGTTGGCGAGCCCGATCCCGTGCGCCTCGGCGGCGGTGACCGGACGACCCGTCAGGATCAGGTCCATGGCGCGGCTCTCGCCGATCAGGCGGGGCAGCCGTACCGTACCGCCGTCGATCAGCGGCACGCCCCAGCGGCGGCAGAACACCCCGAAGACCGCGTCCTCTTCCACCACCCGCAGATCGCACCAGAGCGCCAGCTCCAGGCCCCCGGCCACCGCGTGCCCCGCGACGGCCGCGATCACGGGCTTGCCGAGCCGCATCCGGGTAGGCCCCATGGGTCCGTCCCCCGACGCGAGGACCTGATTGCCGCGCTCGGTGCCGATGGCTTTGAGGTCGGCGCCCGCGCAGAAGGTCCCGCCCTCGCCCCACAGCACGGCGACGGCCGCGTCCTCGTCGGCCTCGAACCGGCGGAAGGCATCGGCGAGCTGCGCCGCCGCCGGACCGTCCACGGCGTTGCGGACCCCCGGCCTGCTCAGGATCACCGTGAACACCGGGCCGTCCCGTTCCACCCGTACCGAGGCCTGCTCGTCCACCATGCCGCACCCTCCTGCTCGCCGGCCTCCATTGTGTGGGAGGGCGGCCACCGCAGGGGGTTTCAGCGCAGGCCGGTGAATTCCCAGGCCTGGATGTCGCGGTAGTGGATCGGGCCGGGGCCGCGGCCTATGTTGCTGCCGACCAGGTGGAGACGTTCGGCCGGCCACGGGCGGCCGGTGAACCCGGTGAGGGTGGCGGCGACTTCCACCGTGCTGGAGGCGTCGCTGCGGCGGGAGCGGGCCAGCGTCAGGTGCGGACGCAGCGGCCGGTCTTCGAAGGCGATACCGCATTCCTTGACGACGGTACGCACCTGCGCGGTGAGCAGGTGCAGTCCGTCGAGCTCCCCGCCGATCCCGCTCCACAGCACCCGGTGGTCGAAGTGTCCGCTGCCGCGCAGCGCCAGCTCCAGGGGGCGGTGCGCTGCGGCGAGGGCGGCGAGCGGTGGTTGCAGGAGCGGGACCGCGGAGACCGGGAGTTCACCGAGGAAGGCCAGCGTGATGTGCCAGTCCTCGATGCGGTTCCACCGCATGCCCGGGTAGGCGCGGTGGGCGGGCCGCAGTTCCCGGGCCAGTTCCTCCTTGGCGTCGTCGGGCGGGGCGAGGGCGATGAACAGACGGACGGTCGCGGGCTGGATCTCTTCGTTCACGAGGGACTTCGTACCGCACCCCGGATGATCCCGTCATCTCTCGTCCGATCCGATACCTCCGGCGCCATTCGGTCCGGGGGAGTCCGCACCCGGCTACGTGGTGCCCGTCATGCTGGCGAACACGACCACGTTGCTGTCGTAGTAGTGCTTCTTCGGGTCGAACTCGCCGCCGCACGTGACCAGGCGAAGACCTGCGTGGTCGAGGTTCTTGTAGACCTCGAGCGTCGGGAACTCGGCCTTCGGGTACTCGGCGACCCGGTCCACCGTGAACGTGGCCGTCTTGTTGTCCCGACGGGTCACCTTGATCGTGTCACCGGCCTTCATCGTCTTGAGTTTCTGGAACACGGCCGCCGCGCCGTTCCACGTGACATGACCGGCGATCACGGCGGGCCCCTGGGAGCCGGGCGTCGGCCCCGGCTCGTACCAGCCCGCGAGACCGGGGTCCTTCGGGGTCTGCATCGTTCCGTCCGCGTTCTGCCGCAGGGTCTCCAAGGAACTGGAGAGCCCGAGGGACGGGATCGAGATGCTCTGCGGCTCCGACCGGGCGAGTGCGGGCTTGGCCTGGCCGGCACCCGAGCCCGAACCGGTCTGCGCCCCGCCCTTCGGCGACGCCTGGTGGCCGCCGGGGGATGCCTGCCCGGTGGGAGCGCCTCCGGCGCTGCCGCTCACCGGCGCCCCGCCCTGCGGGGCCTGGCCCTGAGGGGCGGCGGGCGCCGCCGCATCCTGGCCCCCGCACCCCGCGAGAAGCAGCGTGGCGAGGGCGGCGGCGGCCAAGGAGGCTGCGGACCGGCGGCGGCCGGGACGCGCGGTGGATGCGGCAGGTGCGCGAAGCACGGCCGGTGCGGAGCTCTGCCCGGCCCTCACGCGGCGGCGCCCATGCTCTCCGTGCGGACGCGGACCGACGCGGCCCGCCTCCGCGCGACGAACAACGCGCCGGCTGCAGCACCCGCCATCGCCGCGGACAGGGCGAGTGCCGCCCCGGTGATCGCCGTCTCCGGCGTCGCCGCGTTCTGCGGAGCACCGCCGCCGGTCTCGATGCCGCCGACGGGGATGGATCCCACGGAGGCGCCCATGACCATCCCGCAGTTGGTCGGAGCCGTGGCCTCCTGGGGCAGCTTCGGGTCGAGCTCGCTCTTGCCGGCCCCCTCGAAGTCGTACTTGCCGTTCTTGTTGCGGTCGATGCCGTGCTGCACGATGTGCAGGTCCTTGATGTGGTCGACCACGGCCTGCGAGACGGTGATCGTCCGCTTGTACGAGACCTTGCCCTGCTTGTTCGCGATGGGCATCCGCTCCACGGCGAGGCCGCTGGTCGCCTGGGTGTCCCCGGTCGTGGTGAGCGAGATGTTGATGTCGCCGTAGTCGACGGTGGCCTCGGTGTTGCTGAGGATCCCGTCGCCGTCGGTGTCGTCACTGGCATCCGGGCACTGGAAGTCGTGCCCGTTGGTCGAGCCGTGCAGATGCTGGGCCGACGGAGACCCGGGCACCATGCCCTCGGACTCGATCTGGACGGTCAGCTGGTTGCCCTTGAGGCTGAGCATGGCCGTACCGCGGGAACCGGAGTTGTTGAGCTGCGCCAGATCGATCTGGTACGCCTTTCCGCCCTCCGCGAGAGCCGGGCCGGAAAGCCCTACGGTCAGGAACACGGCGGCGGGCACGGCGGCGAGCACCACGAGGCGACCAGTGCGCTTGGCTATCACATTCGCTCCTGTTCCGCGGTTTCCCGGGGTGGGGAACCGCAGATCGTACGGTTTGAAGTGAGCTCCCGGAGAGGGTCTCGCCGCTACTTCGGAGCCCCGACGTCCTTGGATTGGTGTTTCTTCGAGAAATTTCTGCGTGGTCGACGTCCGGCGCCCTGACCAGCGAAAACCACGAGAAGTCATCACAGGGCGCTGTCACGCGCCGGACCTCGTCGCGCCAGGCAGCGGTCCACGCGTCATCCAGATGCGCGACATCTCTTCTGCCAGGACGGGGCGCGGCCGGCCTCACGCAACATCTCCGTGCGTACGAGACTCGCGTGCGCGGTGCACTTCGGACCGCTGTTCCGATGCAGCCGGATCACCGTATTGACCATGGGACGACGGCCCAGGTGCAGGCCGGTGCGTTGCACCCCGGCCGCCGTCTCGAGGGCGGAAGGCCTCCGTCGAACGAAGGGCTTCGGCACGGCGGATTCCGGGTGGCGCAATCGAGTCCCGCACGTGACGGTAATGCGCTTCCGGCGGGGCCTGCCAGTTCTCGAACGTGTTGCGGAAACCGGAGATCCGCAGATCAGAATTCCGCGCGCGGCTCGAGGTAGAGCTCGACGAACAAACCTCTCAGCTGCATGCGGACGGGGAGATGGTGAACCCTTTCCGCCCCGTACCCCGCGTTCTCGCGCAGGGCCTGCGCCTCCATTGCCCAGGACCGATGGTCGACGCGAGGAGCCGGTATTCGTCCGGCGTCTTTCGCCGTCGCCGGGCTTGGTTCTGTCCGGTCCTTCCTAGCCGATCACGCGGCGGTCGAACGCATATTTGCCCGCTGATGCTAAGAACTCGGCCCGCGATCCGACGATCCGATGGGCCGAGGGCTGCCGCGAAGGCGGCCGGGGAGTCCACCGAGGCGTACACCGTCGTCGCGTCCACCACCCAGGCCGCTCCCAGGTCGAGGCGGACCGGCGGGTTCAGGTGCAGGGCCACGTTCAGCGCCCCGCCCACCGAACAGGCAACCGCCCCCGCCTCACCCGGCACGGGCCGCGGGCCCCGGCCCAGGACGGTGCGTACCACGAGCCGGGCGGCAGCATCGAAGAAGGCAACACCGTGGTGACGGCCTCCGTTGCCACCAGGGCCGGCACCATCTGGCGCAGCTCCGCGGAGTGCCGCACCGGGGGGACGGAAAGTGATGAACGTCAGGGAAGCGCCGGGTACTTGTCGTCCGACGGTGCGGTTTCGCGCCAACTCTTCGTGATTTCAGGTGGGTTGTGGCTGTGTGGACCTATGTTCCAGGGGTCCGCCGGTTCGCCCCAGGAGGTCAGATTGCAGTACAGGCGACGCTTCCTCGCCTCTTTCCGCGTGTTACGCCGCTCCCACCTGCTCATCGCCCTCGGCCTCGGCTCGCTGCTGGTCGGTCTGATGCCGTGGCTCGGGGTCGAAGGGCCGGCAGCAGCGGGCCGCGCCCCGGTGCCCCGACCCGCACCCGTTCCGTTCGACCAACAGACGGCGAAGCAGTCACCGCACCACGGCGTCGCGCCGGCGAACGCCATGGAACCCATGGCTCCCCTTCTCGACCGCAGCGGCTGGACGGCCACGGCGAGCGACGAGGAGACCGGCGGCGAGAACGGCCGCGCGGCCAACGTGCTCGACGGCAACGACAGCACGATCTGGCACAGCAAGTGGGCCGGTACCCCCACCCCCTTGCCGCACAGCATCACCATCGACCTGCACCGCACGGCGGTCGTCTCCGCCCTCCTCTACCGCCCTCGCGCGGACGGCGCCAACGGCCGCGTCGGGGAGTACGGCATCAGCGTCAGTACGGACGGACAGGCGTGGGCGAGCCCGGTCGCCTCGGGCACGCTCGCCGACGACGGGAGCACCAAGACGCTCGGGTTCGCCCCGCAAGGGGCCCGGTTCGTACGGTTGACGGCGCTCACCGAGGCCGGCGGCCGCGGGCCCTGGACCTCCGCCGCCGAGATCAACCTGCTGGGCGACCCCGGCACCCCCGCAGCCACCGTCGACCTGTCCCGGACCGGCTGGACGGCCACGGCCAGCGACGAGGAGACCGGCGGCGGGAGCGGCCGCGCGGCCAACGTGCTCGACGGCAACGACAGCACGATCTGGCACAGCAAGTGGACCGGTACCCCCGCCCCCTTGCCGCACAGCATCACCATCGACATGCACCGCACCACAGCCGTCTCCGCCCTCGTCTACCAGCCCCGCGTCGACGGACCCAACGGCCGGGCGGGCACGTACACCGTCAGCACCAGCACCGACGGCACGGCCTTCGCCGCGCCGGTCGCCGCGGGCACCTGGCGCGACGACGACACCGTCAAGACCGCCACCTTCACCCGCACCGAGACCGCCCGCTTCATACGTCTGACCGTGACCACCGAAGCCGGCGGCCGCGGACCCTGGACCTCGGCCGGTGAGATACGCCTGAGCGGACCGGCAAGCCCGGCCGTCCACGGCGCCTGGGACCGGATCACCGGCTTCCCGCTGGTGCCCGTGGCCACCGCCGCGCTGCCCGGCGACAAGCTGCTCGCCTGGTCCGCGTACGCCGTCGACCGCTTCGGCGGCAGCAACGGCTACACCCAGACCGCGATCCTGGACCTGAAGACCGGCAAGGTCACACAGCGCCGCATCGACAACACCGGCCACGACATGTTCTGCCCCGGCATCGCCATGCTGGCCGACGGCCGCGTACTGGTCACCGGTGGGAGCAACGCGGAGAAGGCGAGCATCTACGATCCGGCCACCGACACCTGGTCCGCCACCACCAGCATGAACATCGCCCGCGGCTACCAGGCCATGACGCTGCTCTCCACCGGCGAAGCCTTCGTCCTCGGCGGATCCTGGAGCGGAGCCACAGGTGACAAGGCCGGCGAGGCCTGGTCGCCGGACACCCGTACGTGGCGCAGGCTCCCCGGGGTCTCGGCCGTCCCGGCGCTGACCGCCGACCCGGCCGGACCGTACCGGGCCGACAACCACATGTGGCTGCACGCCACTTCGGGCGGCAAGGTACTGCAATTGGGGCCGGGCAGGCGGATGAACTGGATCTCGACCAGCGGCCAGGGCAGCATCACGCCCGCCGGCACACGGGCCGACAGCCAGGACGCCATGACCGGCAACGCCGTCTCCTACGACATCGGCAAACTCCTCACCCTGGGCGGCTCGCCCGCCTACGAGAAGACCCCGGCCACGCGGCGCGCCTACACGGTGAGCATCTCGGGCAGCCAGGAGGTGAAGGCGGCCCGTACGGGTGACATGGAGTACGCCCGCGCCTTCAGCAACAGCGTCGTCCTGCCGGACGGGAAGGTGGCCGTCTTCGGCGGGCAGGCCTATCCGGTGCCCTTCAGCGATGCGACGTCGGTGCTGGCCCCCGAGCTCTGGGACCCGTCGACCGGCAGCTTCACCCCGCTCGCCACCATGGCCGTTCCGCGCAACTACCACAGCGTGGCCAACCTGCTGCCGGACGGGCGGATCTTCTCCGGCGGCGGGGGCCTGTGCGGTGACTGCGCGACCAACCACGCCGACGGGGCCGTCTTCACGCCGCCGTACCTGCTCAACGCGGACGGATCAGCGAAGCCGCGTCCCGTCATCACCGCAGGCGTGCCCCCCAGGGCGGCCCCCGGCACATCGCTCACGGTGAGCACACAGGCCCCGGTTGCGTCCTTCGTCCTGATGCGGGCCGCGGCCGCAACCCACTCCACCGACAACGACCAGCGGCGGGTACCCCTCGCTTCCACGGCCACGGGATCCGGCGCGTACACGGTGTCCCTCCCCGCTGACACCGGTGTGGTCCTGCCGGGGAACTACATGCTGTTCGCCCTCGACGCCCAGGGGGTTCCGAGCATCGCGAAGTTCGTCACCATCTCCTGACCCCAGGGGCGGTGTCCGGCTGTGGATGAGCAGCCGGACGCCGCCTCCGTCGACCCTCCGACCCATGAGATCGTCCGATAAATTGGCCCACCGGACGGCCCGTTCACCGCGGGGCCGGCCGACGGCCATGGGGACGGGGGAGTCGGTGGAGTCTTTGCGGCCCGGTGACCAGCCGGAGATCGGCGGGTACCGCCTGCTGGCACGGCTCGGTGAGGGAGGAATGGGCGAGGTGTACCTGGCCCGGACGCCGTCCGGCCGGCCTCTGGCCCTGAAGACCGTGCACCGGGAACTGAGTCTGGAGCCGGACTTCGCCGAACGGTTCGCACGGGAGATCCGCACCAACGACCGTGTGCGCAGTGCGTGGACGGTCTCGGTGGTGGACTTCAGCCCGCCGGGCGTGCTGCCGCAGTGGCTGGCGACGGAGTACGTCGCCGCACCGTCGCTGGGCGACTGGGTGCACCGGCAGGGGCCGCTGGCGGCGCCCGCCGTGTGGTGCCTGGCCCGGGAGCTGTCCTCCGCGCTCGTCGCCGTTCGGGCGGCGGGGGTCGTCCACCGCGACATCAAGCCGGCGAACGTGCTGCTCGGTCCGGAGCGGCCCTTCCTCATCGATTTCGGCATCGCCCGCGCCGTGCGCGACCCGCGCCACACCCGGACGGGCGCGGTCATCGGCACGCCCGGTTTCCTCGCGCCGGAGCAGGCGACCGGCGCCGTGGCCGGGGCGCCGGCCGACGTGTTCTCCCTCGCCGCGGTCCTCGTGTATGCGGCGACGGGCCGCAGTCCCTTCCTGGCGGGCGGCGAGGAGCTGCAACTGCCGGGCCTCCTGTACCGGATCGTCCACGACGAGCCCCTGCTCGACGGCGTGCCCGAAGCGCTCCTCCCGCTGGTGAGGGAGTGCCTGGCCAAGGACCCCGACCGGCGTCCCACCGCCGAGGAGGTACGGGCGCGGCTCGGCGCCGCGCAGGAGGGGGACTGGAGCACGGCGGTGCCACCGGCCCTCGTCGCCGACGTCGGCCGCCGGGAGGCCGAGCTCACGCGACTCCTGACCACACCGCAGCCGCCTGCGTACGCCCCTGCGGGGCCCGGGACTTCGCCGGTTCCGCCGCCGCGGCCGCCGGTCCTGCCCCCTCCCGTCGCACCGGTGCCGCCGGCCACGGCTCCCGGTACTCCGCTCTCGTCCCGGCGGCCCCTGGTGATCGGCGCGGTCGCCGGCGCCGCCGCGCTCGCGGCGGTCGTCACGCTCGCGATCCGGCTCGGCGGGGGCGACGGCGACGCCGGCACGGCCGCGCCCCCCACCGCCTCGCGCACCCCGTCCGTACCGGCAACCTCCGCGGCGGCGTTGCCGGCTTCGTGGGTCGGCACGTGGTCCGGCGTCGGGCCCGGCACACCGGACGCGGACGGCATCACGCTGGCGCGGACGGGTGAGTTCGACGTCACGGTCACCCTGCAGGCCGGCGCTGCGGGCGAGATCGTGGGCCGGCAGATCAGCGACGTCAAGGAGGTCTCCAGCGGGCGCAACCTGGGCTGCACGGAGGCCCTCGAGCTGCGGCAGATCAAGGGGAACACCGCGGTCCTGGCGGCAGCGACCAGCCACCCGACCGACCGCGCCGCCTCCTTCGACTGCCCCCGCGGCAACCTCTACGTACTGACCCTGGAGGAACCGGACCGGCTGACGCTCCAGTCGGAAGGCGCACAGTCGGCCGGAGCCCCCGCCGCCCTGACCCGCAACCACTGACCCGCCCGCTCGACACCCACCCCGTGCCCTGAACGGGCACGTGGCTGCCCGAGCCGGCGGCCCGGCGCCGCGGCCGGAGCCCGGCGTGACGACGCGCTGCCCCGGCGGGCTCAGTTGTTGACGAAGGTGAGGCTGGTGGCGTCGTAGCGGGTGCCCGCGATCTCCGAGGGCGGAGCCGCGGCCTCGATGGCGGCGAGGTCCTCGGGGGACAGCTCGACGGCCAGGGCCGCGAGGTTCTCCTCCAGGTACCGCTGCCGCCGCGTGCCGGGGATCGGCACCACGTCGTCGCCCCGGTGCTGCACCCAGGCCAGGGCGAGCTGGCCGGCGGTGACTCCCTTCGCCGCGGCCAGCTCGTTCAGCTTCGCGACGATCGCCAGGTTCTGTTCGAGGTTGCCATCGGCGAACCGCGGCTGAGTGCGGCGTACGTCGTTCTCGGCCAGCCCCTCCACCGAGCTGTACTGCCCGGTCAGAAAACCGCGCCCGAGCGGGGAGAACGGAACCAGGCCGATGCCGAGCTCGCGGCAGACGGGGGCGATCTCCGCCTCCAGGTCGCGGGTCCACAGCGACCACTCGCTCTGCAGCGCGGCGATCGGGTGCACCGCGTGCGCCCGCCGGACGGTGCCCGCGCCGGCCTCGGACAGCCCGAGGTGACGGACCTTGCCGGCCTGCACCAGCTCGGCCATGGCGCCGACGGTCTCCTCGATCGGCACCTGCGGATCGACCCGGTGCTGGTAGTAGAGGTCGATGTGGTCGACCCCGAGCCGGCGCAGCGACGCCTCGCACGCCTGCCGTACGTAGGCTGCGTCGCCGCGGACCCGGACCGGCTCGCCCAGGCGGCTGGCGAAGCCGAACTTCGTGGCCAGCACCACCTCGTCGCGGCGCCCGGCGACGGCCCGCCCGATCAGCTCCTCGTTGTGCCCGGCGCCGTAGAAGTCGGCGGTGTCCAGGAAGGTCACCCCGAGGTCCAGGGCATGGTGCAGGGTCGCGATCGACTGCGTGTCGTCCGAGGCGCCGTAGCCGTGGCTCATGCCCATGCACCCCAGGCCCTGCGCGGAGACCGCCAGGTTGCCCAGGTACCGGGTGGGGACATCGGTCATGGTGCTGCCTCCTGATCTAGGGATCATCTGCAAAGGACGCTAGGTGTTGGAGTGCGCTCCATGTCAACCAACGGCCCGGGCGCCGAGCTGCCCGCGGCCGGGATGTGTATCCGGGGTGTATCAAGCAGCGCTTGGTTGTCCATCGAAACGGCGCGCAGGCCCTCGGCGATGCGGGGTGCACGGAGCGCCGGACGTCCCTGGAACCGGCTGCTCCCCGAGCCCCGCCACACCGTCTGACCTGTGTGTTCTCTGATGGTGGAGGCTCCCGGGAGGGCGATGCGCGTCCCGCGTGCGACACGGTCGCCGCGCCCGATGCCTGCCGTATCGTTCCTTTCAGGTCGCCGGCCGTGCGTGAGTGCACACGGGACCGATGCCTGACCCAGCCCCCCGAACAGGAGTCTTCTCCGTGTCCTCGCCCACCCCGGCTCCGGCCCCTCCGCGCCCCGTTCGCGTGCTGCTGGTGGAGGACGACGAGCTGATGCGCCGCTCCTTCGCCGTCGCCCTCGAGCGCTACGGCTACGAGGTGAAGGCGGCGGCCGACGGGCTCGCCGGTCTGGAGCTCTTCCGCGACGACAGCTTCGACCTGCTGATCCTGGACGTGATGCTGCCCGGTCTGGACGGCATCGGCCTGTGCCGCAGAGTCCGGGAAACCAGCCTGGTGCCGATCTTGATGATGTCCGCGCGCGGCGACGGGCTCGACGTCGTCGCCGGCCTGGAGGCCGGAGCGGACGACTACGTCGTCAAGCCCGTGGACACCTACGTACTCGTGGCACGCATCCGCTCGCTGCTGCGCCGGGCCACCTACGCGCCTGCTGCCGGAACCGGGCGCGCTCCGGGCGAGGAGGAACCGTCGGCCGGCGGACACCGCCTGGTTTTCGGGGACCTGACCATCGACACCGGCGGCCTCGAGGTGTTCGTCTCGGAAAGCCCGGTGGCGCTGACCCCGACCGAGCTGAAGCTCCTGCTGGAGTTCGCCGCCCACCCGGGCGTCGTGCTCGAGCGCCACACCCTGCTGCGCAACGTATGGGAGTACGGCTGGGACGGCGACAGCCGGGTCGTGGACCTGTGCGTGCAGCGGCTGCGCAGGAAACTGGGCCGGGACCGGATCGAGACGGTCCGCGGCTTCGGCTACAAGTTCAGGCGCTGAGCCGGATGGGCCTGTTCCACCGGCTGCGGCCGGCCCGCGCGTCCCTGCGCCGGAAGATCGCCGCACTGGCCGCGGCCACCGCATGCCTGGTCGTGGCGGCGGTGGGCGTGCTGGTCCATCTGTGGACCGCGAGCGACATCCGCAGCCGGGCCGAACGGGATGCGTTCAACACCGTCTACTCGGCCATGGACACCTACCGGCGTACCGGAACGCTGGCGGAGGGTGCCGAACTCGATCCCGCCGGCCTGCCCGACGTACTGCGCCACCCGGCCGACGGCAACCGGCGTACGGCCTACGACGGATACGTCAACGGCAACCTGGGGCCGAGCGTCTGGGGCGCCCAGCGGGTCGGCGGCCCGGGCAGCCCGGTGCTGGCCGTCCGTTTCAACATGAACTCGGACCTCTACGGGTTGCGCCGGCTCGACGTGAGCATGGCGGTGGCCTCCCTGGTCTCGCTGGCCGCGGCCGTGCCCCTGGCGGTCTACGGGGCCGGGTTGCTCAGCCGCCGGCTGCGGCGGGTCTCCGAGACGGCGGTCCGGATCTCCGCCGGGGACCTCGATGCCCGTACCGGGCCGATCAAGGGCGGCGACGAGGTGGCCGACATCGCCGCCACCGTCGACCACATGGCCGACAGTCTCGGCCGACGGCTGCGTGCCGAGCGCCAGTTCACCGCGGACGTGGCCCACGAGCTGCGCACGCCGGTCGGCGGCCTGCTGGTCGCCACCGACCTGCTGCCGCCCGGTGAGACCGAGGACCTGCTCCGGGGTCGCGTACGGGACCTGCGCGGCCTGGTCGAGGACCTGCTGGAGATCTCCCGGCTGGATGCGGGCGCGGAGCAGCCGGTTCGCGTCCGTGTGCCGCTCGGCGCAGTCGTCCGCGAGGCCGTGGCCCGGACCGGACTCGACGCGGAGGTCGTCGTCGCCGATGCGCCGGGCGGAGGGTCCGCCGAGCCCGAGCCCGTGGAGACCGACCCGCGCCGCCTCGAACGGATCGTCGGCAACCTCGTCGTCAACGCCCACCGGCACGGCGCGACCCCGGCCGAAGGCCCGGATGAGGTCACCGTCGAGGTCACCGTCAAGGGCCGCACGGTCGTCGTACGCGACCACGGCCCGGGCTTCCCGCCGGACCTGCTGCGCGACGGTCCGCGCCGCTTCCACACGGGCGCGGCGGAGCGCGGTTCGGGCCACGGCCTGGGCCTGACCATCGCCCTGGGCCAGGCCCGGGTCCTCGGCGCCGAGCTGCGCCTGGCCAACGCCCCGGACGGCGGCGCCGTCGCGACCCTGCTCCTGCCGGCCTGACCGCCCGGCCCGGCGCCGGCCCCTGCGCCACCTCGCCCCTACAGAACTGATACGAAGCGACGCGGACGCCGATACACGGCCGCCCCGGCTCCGATGCACGCCCCGGACACCCTTCGACGTGCACCCCGTTGGCACCCGAAGAGGAGTCCCCCGTGACCGCCGCACCGTTCGACGCCCTCGCGCCGTATCCGACGACCGCCGGGATCGCGGCCGCCACCAGCGACCTGTCGAAGGTCTACGGCAGCGGCGACACCCGTGTCGTCGCCCTGGACCAGGTCAGCATCGCCTTCCGGGAGGGCGAGTTCACCGCGATCATGGGCCCCTCCGGCTGCGGCAAGTCCACCCTGATGCACTGCGCCGCCGGGCTCGACTCGGTCAGCTCCGGCTCCGTCCGTATCGGCACCACCGAACTGAGCACGCTGAACGACCGGCAGCTCACCGAGCTGCGCCGCGACCGGGTCGGCTTCATCTTCCAGGCGTTCAACCTGCTGCCGACGCTGACCGCGCTGGAGAACATCACGCTGCCGCTGACCATCGCCGGACGCCGCCCCGACCGGCAGTGGCTGGACCGCGTCGTCTCCATGGTCGGGCTCTCCCGGCGCCTGGCCCACCGGCCCGGACAGCTCTCCGGCGGGCAGCAGCAGCGTGTCGCCGTGGCCCGGGCCCTGGTCTCCCGCCCCGCGATCGTCTTCGGCGACGAGCCCACCGGCAACCTCGACTCCCGCGCCGGGGCCGAGGTCCTCGGCTTCCTGCGCGACTCGGTGCGCGAGCTCGGCCAGACGGTGGTCATGGTCACCCACGACCCCGTCGCCGCCGGATACGCCGACCGCGTGGTCTTCCTCTCCGACGGCCGGCTGGAAGACGAGATGGCCCGCCCCACCCCGGACCGGGTCCTGGACCGGATGAAGGCGTTCGACGCCCGCTCCCGCACCAGCTGAACCGGCCTCACGCCGGCACGTGCGTCCACACTCCCCGTACCTCCACGTCCCCGAAAGCTGCCCATGCTGAGAACAGCCCTGCGCAACGTCCTGGCGTACAAGGCCCGTCTGGCCATGACCGTCCTCGCGGTCTGCCTGGGTGTCGCGTTCGTCTGCGGCACCCTCGTCTTCGCGGAGTCCTCCGCCGCGGCCTACCGCGCCGCCGCATCGAAGAACTTCGCGGACATCGCGGTCACCGTGACCCCGAAGGACTCCCCGCCCGGAGTCGCGGACGACGAGCCGGGAGCGCTCGACGACGCGCTCCTACGGAAGCTGGCCGAAATGCCCGGTGTCGCCGCCGCGCGGCCCGCAGCGGACGGCTCGGCAACCCTGAACGGCGCGGACGGCGCTCCGCTGCGCGCCGGCAAGGCGTGGGCGAACCTGGCCGGCGCCTACGTACCGGGCAAGGACGGCAAGGACAGTCGCCATCCGCTGGTCAAGGGTCACGCCCCCCGGAACGGCGACGAGCTCGCCGTGGACAGTGGCACCGCCGCCGCAGGCGGCTTCGGCATCGGCGACACGGTCACGCTGGCCACCGACGGCCCGGTCATGAAGAAGCGGCTCGTGGGAGTCGTCACCACCCAGGACACCCGGGTGACCGCGGGCGGCACCCTCGCCCTGTTCGACAAGGCGACCGCCCAGCAGCTGTTCGCGTCCCCGGGCCGGTACACCTCGATCGACCTGTCCGCCACGCCCGGCACCGACCAGTTCACGCTCTCCGAGCGGGTCACCGCCGTGCTCCCGGCCGGCCGGGCCGAGGCCGTCAGCGGCGCCGCCCAGGCGACCCAGCAGGCCACGTACCTCGACACGCTGACCCGGGGCTACCAGAAGATGCCGATGATCTTCGCCGGGGTTGCGCTGTTCATCGGCTCGTTCCTCATCGTCAACACCTTCACCATGCTCGTCTCCCGGCGTACCCGGGAGATCGCCCTGCTGCGGGCGATCGGCTCCTCACGCCGCCAGGTGGTCCGCTCGATCCTCTGGGAGGCCGTTCTGGTCGGCCTCGCCGCGTCGGCGGCAGGCTTCCTGCTCGGCCTCGGCATCGCCTCCGTACTGCCCGGCATCCTGAGCACCGCGCAGGACACCCTGCCCCGCGGCCCCCTCGTGATCGGCCCGCTGCCCGTCGTGGCCGCGCTCGGCGTGGGCATGGGCGTCACGGTGCTCGCCGCGTGGCTGCCGTCCCGCAAGGCGGCGAAGGTCGCGCCCATCGAGGCGCTGCGCTCGGCGGAGCAGCCGCCCACCGCCACCGCATCGCGGGTCCGCGGTGCGCTGGGGCTGGTCCTGCTCGCCGTCGGCGCCGGGCTGCTGGTGTCCCTCATGGGGGCGAAGGACGCCTCGGTGGAGAACCTGCAGAACGCGATGTTCGGCTGCGCCCTCGTCGTCGTTGCCATGATCGTGCTGGCGCCGCTCCTCGCCGCCCCCGTGATCCGGCTGAGCGGACGACTGACCGGCCGCTGCGGGATCACCGGGCACCTCGCCCGCGAGAACGCCCTGCGTGACCCGCGGCGTACCGCGGCCACCGCCTCCGCCCTGATGATCAGTACGGCGCTGGTCGCCGGGCTCGCCGTCATCGGCAACTCCAGCGGGCAGGCCCTCGACCGGCAGGCCGCGGCAGGCCTCGGCGCCGACTACGTCATCAGCAGCCGTACGACGATGACGTCCATCGAGCCGGCCGCCGAGAAGCGGGTGGCGGGCACCCCAGGGGTGAAGACGGCGGCCGCCGTCGCGGATTCCGTCGTGTTCACCGTGGGCGGCGGTGTCCAGGGGATCACCGGCGTCGACCCGCGCTCCGTGAACGCCGTCATGGAGCTGGACTTCCTCAGCGGCTCGCTGAAAGACCTCGGACCGGGCCGGATCGCCGTCTCCGGCACCACCGCCCGCGAACAGCACCTGAGCACCGGCAGCCGGCTTCTCGCCCGCATCGGCCGCAGCCAGGAGCTCGAGCAGTACACCGTCATCGGCGTCTACGAGGACAACCCCACCGCCGGGGAGGTGCTGGGCGACCGCACCGAGGTCCAGCAGCACAGCTTCAAGACCGGCACCATCCAGCGGATCCTCGTCCGCACCGACAGCGGCGCGGTCTCCGCGGCCACCGAGGACCGGCTGCGCACCGCCGTGGGCAACAGCCCGCTGGTACAGGTGAAGGACCGGAAGGAACTCGTCCAGGAGGCCGCCGGCTCCCTGGGCAGCCTGCTGACCCTGATGTACGGGCTGCTCGCCATCGGCGCCGTGATCTCCGCACTCGGCATCGTCAACACCCTGGCCATGTCGGTCTCGGAGCGCACCCGCGAGATCGGCGTACTGCGCGCCATCGGCATGGACCGCAGCGGCATCCGGCGGATGGTCCGCCTGGAGTCGGTGACCGTCGCCGCGTTCGGCACCCTCCTCGGCCTGGCGGGCGGGCTGTTCGGAGCCTGGACGGTCGGCGCGCTCGCCAACGGCGCGATGACGCAGTATTCCCTGGCGCTGCCCTGGGGGACGCTGCTCCTCGTGTGCCTGCTGTCCCTCACGGTCGGCGCGATCGCGGCAGCCGTCCCGGCCCGCCGCGCAGCCGCCCTGAGCCCGCTGGAGGCCGTCGCGGAGATGTGACGTGCACGCTCCGAGGGCCGGGCCCGACCGGCCCTCGCGGGCCGTTGGCATGGCCTCAGGCATCGGCCGGGGTGGCGCGGCTCGCGGCGCATCGACCACAGGGTGTCCGCCGCCCGGGAGTCGGAACTCACCGAGCGCCGTGAGGCCGAAGTGCTCGTAGACGGGGAGGTTGGACGGCTTGGAGGACTCCAGGTAGGTCGGCAGGCCGGCTGCGTCGGCCTGGGCGAGGCCGGAGCGGAGGAGGGCGGCTCCGTGTCCCCGGCCCTGCGCCGCCGGGTCCGCGCCGACCACGGCCAGGTACCAGTGCGGCTCCTGGGGCCCGCCCGACGCGGAGACCGTTCAGGAGCTCGAGGAGATCCTGGGCGACCGGGCTCCGCCGTTCCGCGAAGCCGTGGCGGCGGCCGCCGGGCAAGAGCGGCCTTGTCCTGTGCGCCCGGCGGTACCCAGAAGGCTGCCGCCGCCCCGGTGCGTTCGCATACGCCGTACCGGCCGTACTGCCGGGTGAGGAGCGTGCTGAAGTAGCGGCCCAACCCCGTCTCGAGCGTGGCGTCGTCGGGGAAGAACCAGCGCATCATCGGGTCGTCGTCGAAGGCGAGCGCCAGGGTGCGGCCGATCGGTGAAGCGTCGTCGATCGATGCCGTCTTGGGGGTGTTTGTCTCGACATACCGGCCATTCTGCGCCCGATGATCTTCGACGGGCCGCCCGGGCCCCGGCTTCGGCCGGGGCCCGGGCGAGGAACGACCGGGACGGCGGGGAGCGGAGCCGCCGTACCGGGATCGGTCAGGGGATCATCACGCAGTGGTTCTCGATCACCCTGCCACTGCGGTCCAGGCCACCGCAGACGGCCAGCCGCGGATACGCCCTGAACTCTCGGTTGACGACGAACCGGGCCCGCGACACGCCGGCCTTGCTCCCCCGGTAGTCGCCCACGAAGGCGCGCAGCGTCCCCGGCAGTCCCTCCCTGGTGGTGACGGTGATGTCCTGGACGTAGTCGCGCCCCTGATAGGCGGTGGCCACGCAGATGTAGGTCCCGCACGTGGACTTGACCTCGGCGCTCGCCGGTGCGGCGGTCACCAACGCCGAGGTGCAGGCTGCGGCGAGAGCCGCTGCGACCGTCGCCGAGCGGCGGCGTGTGGATGTCACCGACCGGTCCCTCTTCTGGCGTGCGTACATCACCGGATCGCCTCCAAGCTGTGATGGCCGACTGCAAGACGTGTCCACGGTGTCACGTTCGGTTCCGCCGCGGGATGCGGCGGACCAGTTCGGTGGGCCCCGGGGGGCGGATTTTCACACGGCCTCTACAGACCCGCCCCCGGCGTTCAAGTGCCGTCAGGTGGTTGAAGTCCGCACGGTCTCTTCAAAAGTTGAACTGGTATCGGAGAGTCAATCGTGTGGAAAAAGCGCACTAATGGCGGGATTGTGAGGATGCGGAGCGTGATGGCAACGTTGCCATCTCGTTAATAGTTCACTTCTTGACGGTGGTGTCGGCGCCGAGTTGACTGCGTCTACCTCGGCCGCAAGTACAGGGCCTCGTCAGGGAGGTTTACATCGTGAACACATATCTGGGTCGAGTTGCCGTTGCAGTCGCTGCTTCCGCGATCGCCGTCTCGCTCACTGCCTGCGGGAGCACGGACGAGGACACCGACGGGAGACCCGCGGGGTCGGCCGCGGATGACGCGATCAAGGTCGGTCTCCTGCTTCCGGAAGATCAGACCGCGCGCTACGAGAAGTTCGACAAGCCGCTGATCGAGAAGGAAGTCGCCAAGTTCACGCGAGGCAAGGGCAAAGTGGTCTATGCCAACGCCAAGCAGGACGCGGCCGCCCAGAATGCCCAGGTCGACGCGATGATTGCCGACAAGGTGCACGTCCTCATCATCGACGCGGTGAACGCCAAGTCCATCGCCGGCTCGGTCAAGAAGGCCAAGGACGCAGGCATTCCGGTCATCGCCTACGACCGCCTGGCGGAAGGCCCGATCGACGCCTACACCTCCTTCGACAACGAAGACGTCGGCAAGGTCCAGGGCAAGGCGCTGCTGGACGCGCTGGGCGACAAGGCCAAGGACGGCCAAATCGTCATGGTGAACGGTTCGGTCACCGACCCGAACGCCAAACTCTTCAAGTCCGGTGCGCACTCCGTCCTCGACGGCAAGGTGAATGTCGGCAAGGAGTACGACACCGTCGACTGGAAGCCGGAGAACGCCAACACGAACATGGCGGCCGCCCTGTCGGCGCTCGGCAAGGGAAAGGTCGTCGGCGTCTATTCCGCCAACGACGGAATGGCGGGCGGCATCATCACCGCCCTCAAGGCGGCCGGGATCTCCAACCTGCCCCCGGTCACGGGCCAGGACGCCGAACTGGCCGGTGTGCAGCGGATCGTCGCGGGCGAGCAGTACATGACCGTCTACAAGCGCTACGCGCCGGAGGCTGCGGCCGCCGCGGAGATGGCCGTCGCCCTCGCCAAGGGCGAGAAGATCGACGGAATCATCAACCAGATCGTCAACAGCCCGACCACCAAGGGCGTGCCCTCAGTCCTCGTCCCGGGCCTCGCGCTGACCAGGAGCAACGTGAAGTCCACCGTGGTGGACGACGGTGTCTACACGGTCGACGAGATCTGCATCGACAAGGTCAAGGCCGCGTGTGAAGAGATCGGCCTGAAGTAGCAGGACCCGGGGGTCGGCGAGCGCCCCCGGGATCCCGCCTGGGCGCGGTGCTCACCTCGAGTCGGTCGGGGGAGTCCAGGCGGGCCACACCGGCGCGGGGTACCGGGGTGCGCGCCGCCTGCTTGCTTCGCGCGCGAGGAAGGTGAGGCCCGAGGTGAGGGTCGCGGTGAAGGACACCACCACGACGGCGGGCCGCCAGATGTTGGCAACTGCCACCAGGTTGAGCCACGCCACTGACGAAGCTGCCGCCACGACCAGCAGCCACGCGACCCTGGCCCCGCGGGATAGCCTGCCGCTCACCGCGACGAACGCGTACCCGAGGGCCGCGCCAGGTGTGACGGTCACGATCAGACCCAAGAACAAGAAGATGAAGAGGGCGATGATCACGTTGCGCTGACCTCCGGTCTCAGGGCAACCGTGCACACGGGCAGGCCGATCCACATCCCCTGCTCCGGAGGGTCCCCGAAGGCAATACTGTCAGAGTCTTTGAACGCGTTCAACACGGCGGGCCGGCAGCCCCGAGGTCATCGCGGCGCTGAGCGGCCCTGGCCGCCCGCCCGTACGCGACGGGCGCGCCCCGCCGGCCGACGGCAGCTTCTACCAAGATCGGTTCCAGGGGTCAAGCCACGTGTTCGAGTGGCGTGACGCACGCACCCCTGCAGGGTTTATTTGGAGTACGCCCTCACCGGGGACCTCCCGGAGAACACGAGGCCGGAACATGATTCCCGGCCTTTCTGCGGGGCGGAATGCAGACCCTTTTGACACCGAATGGAGAAACATCATGTCTGAGCGTTTTTGGACCCGTCGCATCGTCCTGGCCGGAGCTTCCGTGGCACTGCTCGGCGGTGGCATCGCACTGCCGGCAACTGCCATGGCCGCCCCGACCGCCGCCCCGCAGCAGGCCGTCAACCTCCTCCAGGACGACAGCGCCGACGGAATCGGTACCGGCGGCGACGCCAACGCCGAGAACACCACCGTCGGCGGTACTGCCAAGGGTGGGGATGCCTCCACCGGCGTCGGCAACTGCAAGGGCAAGTGTGTGATCACCACCGGCAATGCCCGTGGCGGTGACGCCAGTGCCGATGCCATCAACACGGGCGATGCGACCGCCGTGGGCGGCGACGGCACGGGCAAGGGCGGCCAGGTGAACAAGCAGAACATCAAGCTGCAGATCAAGGAGAACCTGAAGCAGAAGCTCGGCCAGTGAGGTCTGACAGTCCACGCTGGGAACCACCCCGCACAGCAGTAGCCGGAGAGGCCCACAGCCTCTCCGGCTACTGCTGTGTGGGGCGTGAGGGATCGAGCGGCTGCGTCTGCCGCCGGGGACACGATCGCCGGTCGTCAAGTCACGAAATCTCGGAACGTGACGCGATCCGAAGCGGAGGGCTTACTCAAGACATGGGCTCACGCGCACCGGCTGGCCCCACCCGCGTCAACACGGGGAAGAGACGGGCCCGTCCGGCCACCTCTTCACCTTTTTTCGCGGGAGCGAAATTTCCAATATTCACGCCTCCGGGACTCGGAGGTCATACTGGCGATTAGGAGCAAGCACATGCGAATGACCGTTGTTTTCCCCGTGTCCTACGTCGGGGGGAGTGTGTCGTGAGTTCCCTACCTCCTTCGTCCGAGCGCCCCACCGGCCCGCCGTCCGGCCCGCTGTCCGGTCGGCCGACCGACGAGCAGGCCCCGCCGCCGGGGCCTCCGCCGCCTCCCGGGCCCCCTGGGCCGCCGACCGTCAGCAGTGGCGGGCCGGGTGAGCCCGGCGGGCGCCGTGGCGGGTCGGCTCACGGGTGGCGGTCGCGCAGAACCGTACTGAGTGCCGCCACCGCCGTGGCCATGGCGACGGCGGTGGTCCTCGCCTTCACCGTCATGGGCGGAAACAAGGCGGTCGGCGGAGAGGTCTTCCTGCAGGCCGCCTCGGCGTCAGGCCCCGACCCGTTCACCCCCTCGACGGCCGCGGACTCCGCGGACTCCGGCGTCGTACCCGTAGCTGTTGCTCAGTCGAAGGGCGACACGGCCGGTACGCGCACCCTCGAGGTCAACGGCGCGTACCCGGGCCTCTACGGGGGCACGCGGAACCTCGCCAGCTGCGACGTCGAGAAGCAGATCCAGTTCCTCACGCAGCACACGGACAAGGGGAAGGCCTTCGCCGCCCCCCTGAGCATCAAGCAGCCCGACATCCCCTCGTACCTGCGGTCGCTGACTCCCGTGCGCCTCGGCTGGGACACCCGGGTCACCAACCACGGGTACAAGAACGCCGCGCCCACCAGCTATCAGGCGGTGCTGCAGGCCGGCACGCCGGTCCTGGTCGACGACCGCGGCGTACCGCGCGTCCGCTGTGCCTGCGGTAACCCCCTGGCCCCGCCTGTCGCGGTCAAGGGCAAGCAGACGTACAGCGGCAAGGAGTGGTCGTCGTTCCAGGCCTCCGACCTCGTTGCGGTCAAGCCCGCCGAGAAGCCGGTGAAGACGGTCATGATGTTCGATCACGCCCGCAAGGGCTGGTACGAGCGGTCGAGCGGCGATGTGCAGGGCAAGCACGACCACGACGTCGCGGCCCCGAAGGGCCAAACCCCCGACGCGGCGTACCCCGTCCTGCCCCCGCCGAATACGGGACCAGTGGAGAAGCTCCCCGAGAAGGACAAGGGCAGGGAGCAAGAAAGGGAAACGGACAAGGGGCCCCGGACAGGTCAGCACCCTGAGAAGGGGACGGACAAGGTTCCCGAGAAGGGGAGGGACAAGGTTCCGGAGAAGGGCACGAACGAGGTGCCGGAGAAGGGGACGGACAAGGTTCCCGAGAAGGGGAGGGACAAGGTTCCGGAGAAGGGCACGAACGAGGTGCCGGAGAAGGGGACGGACAAGGTTCCCGAGAAGGGGAGGGACAAGGTTCCGGAGAAGGGCACGAACGAGGTGCCGGAGAAGGGGACGGACAAGGTTCCTGAGAAGGGCACGGACAAGGTTCCGGAGAAGGGCACGAACGAGGTGCCGGAGAAGGGGACGGACAAGGTTCCTGAGAAGGGCACGGACAAGGTCCCTGAGAAGGGCACGGACAAGGTTCCTGAGAAGGGGACGGACAAGGTTCCGGAGAAGGGGACGGACAAGGTTCCTGAGAAGGGGACGGACAAGGTTCCTGAGAAGGGGACGGACAAGGTTCCCGAGAAGGGGACGGACAAGGTTCCCGAGAAGGGGACGGACAAGGTCCCGGAGAAGGGCACGGACAAGGTCCCCGAGAAGGGCACGGACAAGGTCCCCGAGAAGGGGACGGACAAGGTCCCCGAGAAGGGCACGAACGAGGTGCCTGAGAAGGGGACGGACAAGGTTCCTGAGAAGGGAACGGACAAGGTCCCGGAGAAGGGGACGGACAAGGTTCCCGAGAAGGGCACGAACGAGGTCCCGGAGAAGGGCACGGACAAGGTTCCCGAGAAGGGGACGAACGAGGTTCCTGAGAAGGGGACGGACAAGGTCCCCGAGAAGGACACGAACCAGAACACTGAGAACGGGACAGGCCAGAACTCCGAGAAGGGGACAGGCCAGAACTCCGAGAAGGAGTCGGGTCAGAACCCCGGCAATGAGCAGGGCAACAACGAGCAAGGCAACAACGAGCAGGGAAACCAGCAGGGCAACAGCGAGCAGGGCAACGGGGAGCAGTCCGGATGACCCGGCGGTCCAGGCGCCCGGGGATGCATCGGCCGCCACCGCCAACTCGGGACGGCGACTCTCGGGGGTCGGAAGTGCCTAGCGGCGTGCGTGAGGGCCTTTGCAGGTTCGGTGACGGGGATGTCGTCATCCACACCACACCGAACCCGCAAAGGCCCTCAACCGTTCAAGCCGCCTCAGCTGAGATCGGCTCCACTCGTCTGCAACTCTCTCCGTGCGACCGCCGGTCACGGACATAAAAATCGGCCCTGGAAGGAGTCCGGACATGGCGACCGGGGACGATGCCGGCTCGTGGTCGACGAGAACGTCGGCCCGCACGCATGGACGGTCCGGGAACTGTTCCACCGCCGAGCGGGGTCCCGCACTCCGGTCTGTCGGCGCTGCCTCCCGGTCCGGATACTGGGGGCATGGAATTCGCCGTCTTCGTGACCTTGCCCGGCCTGGTCGTCCTGCTGACCGCCCTGGCCTTCGCGGACCAGGTGCTGCTCCGCGCCGGGCGGGCCGGAGTGCTGCCCTGGCGGAACAGCGTCCGGCAGGGCCAGATATCAGCGACCGGGTTCGAGCAGCTCCATGCGAGCTTCTCGCCCGGGAAGCAGAACGAGCTCAAGGAGCGCCAGTCGGCACTGGTACTGCGGGACGACGAGGAAGACGGAGCACCGCCGCACCGGACAACGGTTGATCTGGATACGGGGATTGCCGTCGTGCGGATGCCGCAGGCCGACCGGTAGTGGTGTCGGCGACGGCGGGCGACGGCTGACGGTACGGGCGGCCCGCGCCCGATGCCGGACGGAGTGAGGCCGCCCCCGGACACGTGCACACGCGCAGACGGCGTGCCACGGCTGGATCGCCGTGACACGCCGTTCGCGGTAGGCCGGCAGCTCACTGTCCCCTCGGCGTGGCTGCCGGCCGGCTCAGCCCGTCAGGGGCAGCAGGTCCGCGTCAGCCGTTGCGGTGGTGCCGGCGGCCGTCCCACGAGTCGCTGTCGACGACGTTGCCGCGGTTGTCGCGGAGCGTGGCGCTGTCGCGCTCGTCCCACACCTGGTTGTGGCGGTCCTGGTAGACGTCGTGGCGGGTGTCGCGACCCTTGCCCGTGTGGACCTTGACGCTGGAACGGCCGTCCAGACGGAAGTCGTTGAAGCGGTAGCGGTTGCCCTGCCGGTCGGTCAGGGTGTAGCCGCGGAGGTTGACGCTGTGGCGGCCGGTGTTCTTCACCTCGACCCATTCCCCGTTCAGGGCACGGGCGGAGCGGTCGTTGCGGCCGGGGCTGTCGTACTGGACGTCGCCGATGGCGAGCGAGGAGTGCGGGGCCCGGTGGTCACGCCTGTGGTCGTCGGCGGCAGCCGGGAGGGCGGCGGCGGCGACCAGGGCGCCTGCGGCCAGGAACGTGGCGACGACGCGGCGGGTGGCGAGAGAAGCAGACATGAGGATGACCCCTTCAACAGACAGCGGCCCGTTCCGCCTCGTACGAGGCGGGTGGGCTCCGAACAGTTCCCGGCGTCCTGCCGAGGAGCCACACTTTGGCCCGGAACCACCATCAAAAGCCACTAACTCGGGGCGTGTTGCCCAATGCGGATATACCAGTGACTCTTGGTTGTAGCGGACATGCGTCAAGGCTGTGCTGACGCGGACGGCGCGAGCATGCGCAGGGGGCCGTGGGAGGCTTGGGGACGGAGGCTCTCCCTGGTCAACGCCCCTTCCTCGGGGCGCCCTTCGTTCCTGGGCCGAATGGGTTCAGGGCCCTGTAACAGCCGCTTCCACCGTTTCTTCGTACCTGCTCACGTGAACGGTTCTGGTGTTCTAGGGCGGGCTCTGTTCCGTGGCGACACCTCGCGGTACCACTCCGTGGCGGCGGGTCAGAGCGAGGGCGGGTGGCCCGTCGGCGCCGGGCCGGGTTGCCGCGGCGTGCGGATCAGCGGGAGCAGGGAAGCCGCGCCCACGAGCGACAGCAGCGCCGCGACCCGCAGCACGCTTTCGATGGCCGATCCGTCGGAGGCGGCCTGCTGCTCCGATCCGCTCAGGACCTCCAGGACGCTCGCCGCCACCGCCACGGCCACCGCGCCCAGCAGGACGAGCGAGGTCAGCACGAGCCCGGAGGCGGCGGCGAGGCGGCTCGAGGGAACGTACGACTGGGTGGCCACGCTCGTCAGCGCCCAGCCGAGTCCGAGCCCGACGCCCACGACCGCGAACACGGCCGTGTAGAGGGCGAGCTGGCTCACCCAGGTCAGTGCCAGGATGCTGGCCCCGCTCAGCAGGAGCCCGGCGGCCATCAGCGCTTCCGGGCGCCGGCGCTGGGCGAGGTGGCCGGACCAGTAACTGGCGGCCCCGGCGCCGACGGACAGCGCGAGGAACACCAGCCCCGCGTCCAGCGGGGAGAGGCCGCGGGCCTGCTGGAGGTAGAGCGCGGAGAGGACCGCCACGAGGCAGTACCCGATGTTGGACACGCAACCGGCCAGGGTGACGGTCACGAACGGGACGTTGTGCAGCAGGGTCAGGTCCAGCAGTGGTTCGGCGGTCCGGCGTTCGATCACGACGAACAGGATCAGCAGCAGCGCTCCGGCGGCGAGGCAGGCCAGCGTCGCGGCGGAGGCCCAGCCCCAGTGGCCACCCTGGTCGACCGCGATCATGACCGCGGTGAGACCGCCCGCCACGGTGACGGCTCCGGGCAGATCCAGGCCGTTGCCGGCCTCTTCGTCGCGGGTGTCGGTGACGAACCGCAGCATCAGGAAGGCCGCGACGGCGCAGACCGGCACGTTCAGCAGGAACACCGCCCGCCAGCTGACGTGCTCGGCGAACACGCCGCCCACGAACGGACCGAGAGCCACGCCGATCGCACTGAAGGCCAGCACGGTGCCCACCGCGCGGCCCTGCCGGTCGTCGCGGAAGTAGGCGCTGACGACCGCCACGGCCACGGGGAAGATCAACGCGGCCGTGGCACCCTGCACCACGCGCGCCACGACCAGCCAGACCTCGTTCTGCGCGGCGCTGCACACGACGGACATCACGGCGAAGCCGACCAGCCCCCACACGAGGACGGTGCGCCGCCCGTGGACGTCGGCGGCCCTTCCGCCCGTGATCATCAGTGCGCCCAGAGTCAGCATGTAACCGCTGACCAGCCACTGCAGATTCGTGGTCGGTGTGGAGAAGTCCCGGGCGATCACCGGCAGCATCAGGTTGAGGGCGAACCAGTCCATCTGGACCAGGAGCATGGACAGCGAGGCGGCCGCGATGACCGCGCGATCGCGGCCGGAGAACAGGCGGTGGCCGGACGATCTGGTGTCCGCCTTGCCCACGCTCATCGACACGTCCCGTCCAGAGCCCCCACCACCCCACCCCCACCAGCATGCGCCCGCCCGTGGCGCCGGGCACCCTGCGGCGGCGTGCGGTCCGACGGCCTTGTTCCGCCTGACCAGGATCCTCGTCGGCGTCGGCGTGAGAGTTGTCGTAGGGCATGCGGATGCCGGAGGGGCTGTGGGCCTCTCCGGCGTCTGCGGTGTGGGGGTGGGGTGTGGGGTTGTTGGTTGTCACTTGCCGAGCTTGGCC
>NZ_JBVIGX010000035.1:44820-63868 GCF_055570595.1 Streptomyces sp. NPDC031132 | reverse complement strand
GTGACGCCGTAGCCGGACCAGCTGCCCTTGGAGTAGTCGGCCGTGTTGCCGTAGATCCGGTCGTCCGAACCGATCCCGAACAGGTTCACCACCGGTGACACCGCAGGAGTCTGCGGGCTCTCGGGCGTTCCGGTCTCGCCGCTGTTGAGGGGCGAGATGTAGGCGGTGATCACCTGGCCGAACGGGGACTCGCCGACATGCCACTTGGTGGTCGTGTTGGTGTGGACCGAGTTGCTCTCGTTTCCACCCGTGATCGTGACGCTGTTGGCCGAAACGGCGGTGACGACGGCGACGTGGTCATTGCTCCAGCTGCTGTCGTTCATGTTGTAGACGACCGCGTCGCCCACGTGCGGCGTGTCCGACAGCGTTCCGTACTTGTGGCCGTAGTCGAGGAAGCTGTTGGCCATGTCCGTCAGCGTGCCCCGGCCGGCGACCCCCGCCTGCGCCCAGGACCAGCCGGCGAAGTCGGCACACCACGCGTGCGTCCTGCTCCCGTTGTAGCAGCTGCTGTTCTGGTTGGGGCCGCCGAAGTATCCGGCGCCGCCGTTTCCGCACGGTCCCGAGCCCGTCTGGCTGCGAGCGGCCGCGGCAGCCGTCTCCCCGAGGGTCGCCGCACTGGCCGTACCCGCACCCAGGGTGGTGAGCGTGGCGATGGACACGGCGGACGCAAGAGCGAACGACACGGGACGCAGCAGCGACGAGGCAGTGGGCTTGGAAGCGGACATGGCGGATCCCCCAGGGAGTCAGGTGAGTTCGGCCTACGTGGTGTTCGCGGCCGAGATCAACTCTGTCCGGGCATGACCGCCCGCGAAATAGGGATCAGGTGGACGCAACCGGCCCCGGCCGGATGTGGCCAGCGACCGGTCCGTCACCGCTCGTCTTCGGCACCGCCGCCGTGGACGGCGCGTACGCAGCGGACCAGCAGGACCAGCCCGTACAGCAGCATCGTCAGTCCGGCGGCCCACCCCAGGCCCAGGGTGAGCGGATGCCCCGGCTTGTGCCAGGGGCGGGTGGTGTTCAGAAGCCAGCCGCCGACGGCGAGCAGGAAGAGCCCGGTGGCGGCCGGGACAGCGGTGGATTCGTCGCCGGTGCCGTTCGCGCCGTTCTCGGCGAATTCTGCGTTTTTGGGAGGGTTCTTGCTCCACATGGCCACCACGTCCTCAGGCGAAATCGGGGCGGGCACTGCGCCTCCGCCATCTTCGCAGGGCCTCGGCCACCATCGGCGGGTGCCTCGGGGTCGGCCGGCTCCCTCGGGCACGGCAAAGGGCCGGCACCTCGCCCCCGAGCGGGGGAGTGCCGGCCCTCGGGCCGTGCTGAGACCTGCAGAGCCGTGTCAGACGCGCTGAGAGGGGCTCAGGAGCCCCTGGGGAGCCTCAGGGACGTCGGAGGCCTCAGAGGACGCGGACGGCGCCCGTCGGCTTGTCGTAGCTCAGGGAGCGCTCGACGATGCCCGTGCTGGGGTTCTGGGCGCCCACGAACTTGCCGCCGCCGACGTAGATGGCGACGTGGTAGGCGCTGCCGCGGGAGCCCCAGTACAGGATGTCGCCCGGCTGGAGGGCGCTCAGGGAGACCGAGGAGCCCCTCGAGGACTGGTCCTGCGACATGCGCGGCAGGGAGATGCCGGCCTGGCGGTAGGCGGCCTGGACGAGGCCGGAGCAGTCGAACGAGGACGGACCGGTGCCGCCCATGACGTACGCCTTGCCGACCTGCGCGCGGGCGAAGTTGACGATCGCGGCGGCGGAGCCGGTCGCCGGGGCGCTGACGGTGCCCGAGCCCTGCTCGCCGGAGTCGGACGCGGAAGTGCTCTGCAGCGAGGTGCGGGAGGAGCTGCGGGTGGCGCGCTCGGCCGCGGCCTTGCGGTCCGCCTCGTCCTTCGCCTTCTTCTCGGCGTCGGCCTTCTCGGCGTCTTCCTTGGCCTTCTTCGCCTCGGCGGCGGCGCCGGTGCGCGCCTGCTCCTCCTGGGAGCGCAGCTCACCGGTGACGGCGGCGGCGGCCGTGTTCTCGGCGGCGGTGGTGACGGCGGAGGAGACGTCGGCGGCCAGGTCCAGGTTCAGGACCGGCATTTCGAGCGTCGTCTCGGTCACGGGCTCGGACGGGGACGCGCTCGCCGTGCCGGCCATCGCCAGGGTGCTGAGGACGCCACCGGCAACTCCGGCGCGGACCGCGAGCTTCGAGGCGCTGCGACGGGGCTTCCGGTGGCTGGGTATGTGAGCGGTGTGGGACATGAGGACAACCGCTATCAGGGCGTCCGGGTTCCCTTCAAGAAACGTGGTCTGCGCCACAGTTGCGCGCGAAGCGGGCTAACCGGACGCGTCGCGCGTCTTATTGACGCCGTAACGGACGTATCGGACACGCCTTCACAAGGCTGTGATCAAGGCGTTTCTGCAATAAGTCCGAATTGATCTGTGGCCTACCATTCCGGCGTACAGATGGCCAAGCCCTCTTTCGGAAGCAAGAATTCGGCGTGGCGCAGGTCACAGGAACGTCTCACTGTGAGGGCGCTGTGGTCCGTCCGTGACCCAGCCGTGAAGTTGCCGTGTGGTGGGACCTCGGCGCTCGTGAATGTGTGCACGCGTCCACCCCCGTCCCCGGGGGCTCCCCCGACCGGGCGACGCGGTTTCCTTTACCCTGCAAGGCTTGATGGCGCAAATTTGCCTGCACTGGGCATCGTTTGATAGTGCCATCCGCCTTCTACCTGCGGTAACGGGGTCGGATGTCACCTTTGGTGATCATGTGGATGCTTCGCGTATGAAGATCACAACTCATCGGGCTTCATGATCGTTCGTCAGGTGGTGGAGATCACAAACTCGTTGTTGTTACCCGTGTCGCAGATCACAGACCGACGGGCATAGGATGCGCAGCAGTCCGGCTTGTGAACTGCCTCACATGCAAATGTCCGATCACGACGTGATCTTCGCGAGGCGGCTCGCTCGGCGCCGGCACAGCGGTCCAACGGTCAAGGACGACTGGAAGGAGCGAGGAGCGTGAATGCGTACGCGCCCATCCTCGTGCTCGGCGCCCTCGGCGCAGGGTTTGCGATCTTCTCCGTGGTCATGGCCACGCTGATCGGCCCAAAACGGTACAACCGGGCGAAGCTCGAGGCGTACGAGTGCGGCATCGAGCCGACGCCCACGCCGGCCGGCGGCGGTCGCTTCCCCATCAAGTACTACCTGACGGCGATGCTCTTCATCGTCTTCGACATCGAAGTTGTCTTCCTCTACCCCTGGGCCGTCACCTTCGACTCCCTGGGGATCTTCGGGCTCGTCGAGATGCTGCTCTTCGTGCTCACCGTCTTCGTCGCCTACGCCTACGTGTGGCGCCGCGGCGGCCTGGAATGGGACTGAGGGGCTGAATTTCCCATGGGACTGGAAGAGAAGCTGCCGAGCGGCTTTCTGCTGACCACCGTCGAACAGGCCGCGGGCTGGGTGCGCAAGTCATCCGTCTTCCCCGCGACCTTCGGCCTGGCCTGTTGCGCCATCGAGATGATGACCACCGGAGCGGGCCGCTACGACCTGGCCCGTTTCGGCATGGAGGTCTTCCGCGGCTCCCCGCGCCAGGCCGATCTGATGATCGTGGCCGGCCGGGTCAGCCAGAAGATGGCGCCGGTGCTGCGGCAGGTGTACGACCAGATGCCCGCTCCCAAATGGGTCATCTCCATGGGGGTTTGTGCATCTTCGGGCGGAATGTTCAACAACTACGCGATCGTCCAGGGCGTCGACCACATCGTGCCCGTGGACATCTATCTGCCCGGCTGCCCGCCCCGCCCCGAGATGCTGATCGACGCGATCCTCAAGCTCCACCAGAAGATCCAGGGCGGAAAGCTCGGCGTGAACCGGGAAGAGGCGGCCCGCGAGGCGGAGGCGGCGGCCCTCAAGGCGCTTCCCACGATCGAGATGAAGGGGCTGCTCCGGTGAGCGACACGAGCGACACCACCCCGGGCACCGACGGCAACGGCAACGGCAACGGGAACAACGTTCCTGCCCCGCGGGGCTCCGCCGGCGGCCCCGAGGTGATCGGCGTCCGCAAGGGCATGTTCGGAGCGCAGAACGGCGGCGACACCAGCGGCTACGGCGGCCTGGTCCGCACCGTGGCCATGCCCGGCGCGAGCCACCGCCCCTTCGGCTCCTACTTCGACGAGGTCGTCGACGAGCTCGAAGGGGCACTGGAGGAGCAGGACCTGGTCCCGGAGAACGCGATCGAGAAGGTCGTCGTCGACCGGGGCGAGCTGACGCTCCACATCGCCCGCGAGCACCTGGCCCGCGTCGCGAAGACCCTGCGCGACGACCCGGCGCTGCGCTTCGAGCTCTGCACAGGCGTCTCCGGGGTGCACTTCCCCGACGACAAGAGCCGCGAGCTGCACGCCGTCTACCACCTGCGCTCGATCACCCACGGCCGGGTGGTGCGCCTGGAGGTGACCGCCCCGGACGCCGACCCGCACATCCCGTCGCTCGTCTCCGTCTACCCGACGAACGACTGGCACGAGCGCGAGACGTACGACTTCTTCGGCCTGGTCTTCGACGGGCACCCGGCGCTCACCCGGATCATGATGCCGGACGACTGGCAGGGCTTCCCGCAGCGCAAGGACTACCCGCTCGGCGGCATCCCCATCGAGTACAAGGGCGCCCAGATCCCGGCTCCCGACCAGCGGAGGTCGTACAGCTGATGTCCACGTCAAACCACGCCTCCTCGAACCCCGCCTCCTCGGACCACGCGGCCTCCCGGGAGACCACCGAGGGCACCGTCTACACCGTCACCGGCGGCGACTGGGACGAGATCGTCCGGTCGGCGGCCAAGGCCGACGACGAGCGGATCGTCGTCAACATGGGTCCGCAGCACCCGTCCACCCACGGAGTGCTCCGGCTGATCCTGGAGATCGACGGCGAAACGGTCACCGAGGCCCGCTGCGGCATCGGCTACCTGCACACCGGCATCGAGAAGAACCTCGAATTCCGGAACTGGACGCAGGGCACCACGTTCGTGACGCGCATGGACTACCTGACGCCGTTCTTCAACGAGACGGCGTACTGCCTCGGCGTCGAGAAGCTGCTCGGCATCACCGACCAGGTCCCGGACCGCGCCACGGTCATCCGCGTCCTGCTGATGGAGCTCAACCGGCTCTCCTCCCACCTGGTGTGCATCGCCACCGGCGGCATGGAGCTGGGCGCGACCACGATCATGATCTACGGCTTCCGCGACCGCGAGCTGATCCTCGACATCTTCGAGCTGATCACCGGCCTGCGCATGAACCACGCGTTCATCCGCCCCGGCGGCCTCGCACAGGATCTGCCCCCGGGCGCCGTCGACCAGCTGCGCGACTTCCTCAAGACCATGAAGAAGAACCTGCCGGAGTACGACAAGCTCGCCACCGGCAACCCCATCTTCAAGGCCCGCATGCAGGACGTCGGCTACCTCGACCTCACCGGCTGCATGGCGCTCGGCGCCACCGGCCCGATCCTGCGCTCCGCCGGCCTGCCGCACGACCTGCGCAAGGCGGATCCGTACTGCGGCTACGAGACCTACGAGTTCGACGTGCCGACCACCGAGACCTGCGACTCGTACGGGCGGTTCCTGGTCCGCCTGGAGGAGATGCGCCAGTCGTTGCGGATCGTCGAGCAGTGCCTGGAGCGGCTCGAGCCGGGCCCGGTCATGGTCGCCGACAAGAAGATCGCCTGGCCGGCGCAGCTCGCGATGGGCCCGGACGGCCTCGGCAACTCGCTCGACCACATCAAGAACATCATGGGCACCTCCATGGAGGCCCTCATCCACCACTTCAAGCTGGTGACCGAGGGCTTCCGGGTGCCGGCGGGGCAGGCGTACGCGGCCGTCGAATCACCCAAGGGCGAACTCGGCGTCCACGTCGTCTCCGACGGCGGCACCCGCCCCTACCGGGTCCACTTCCGCGACCCGTCCTTCACCAACCTGCAGGCCATGGCCGCGATGTGCGAAGGCGGCCAGGTCGCCGACGTCATCGTCGCCGTCGCCTCCATCGACCCCGTGATGGGAGGCGTCGACCGATGACCACTGCGTTCCCTGGAGGGGACACCCCCCAGGCACCCCTGTCTCTGGGCATGCCCCAGCTGCCGGCCCCCGACTTCCCGGCCGACGTGCGCGCCCGGCTCGAAGCGGACGCGAAGGACGTCATCGCCCGCTACCCCGACAGCCGCTCCGCGCTGCTGCCGCTGCTGCACCTGACCCAGGCCGAGGAGGGCTTCGTCTCGCGCACCGGCATCCGGTTCTGCGCCGAGGTGCTGGGCCTGACCACCGCCGAGGTCACCGCCGTGGCCACCTTCTACACGATGTACCGGCGCAAGCCCTCCGGCGACTACCAGGTCGGCGTCTGTACGAACACCCTGTGCGCGGTCATGGGCGGCGACGCGATCTTCGACGAGCTCAAGGAGCACCTCGGGGTCGGCAACAACGAGACCACCCCCGACGGCAAGGTGACCCTCGAGCACATCGAGTGCAACGCGGCCTGCGACTACGCCCCCGTGGTGATGGTCAACTGGGAGTTCTTCGACAACCAGACCCCCGAGTCCGCCAAGGCCATGGTCGACGACCTGCTCGCCGACCGTCCCGTCACGCCGACCCGGGGCGCGCCGCTGTGCACGTACAAGGAGACCGCCCGGATCCTGGCCGGCTTCCCGGACGAGCGCGAGGGCGCGGTCGGCGCGAGCGGCGGGGCCGGCCCCGCCTCCCTGATCGGCCTGCGCATCGCGCGCGGCGAGAGCACGCAGCTCGGCAAGGTCGTGCACCCGCGGGGTGAGGCTCCGACTGCCACCGAGGAGGGGGAGTGATGACGGTGACTGCCGAAATGCATGAGAACGGCGCCCCGGAGAAGCTGCTGGCGCCCGTGCTGTCGGCGTTCTGGGACGAGCCGCAGTCGTGGACGCTGGACACCTATCGCCGGCACGAGGGGTACGAGGGCCTGCGCAAGGCGCTCGCGATGACCCCGGACGATCTCATCGCATACGTGAAGGACTCCGGTCTGCGCGGCCGCGGCGGCGCGGGCTTCCCCACCGGAATGAAGTGGCAGTTCATCCCGCAGGGCGACGGAAAGCCGCACTACCTCGTCGTGAACGCGGACGAGTCGGAGCCGGGAACCTGCAAGGACATCCCCCTTCTCTTCGCCAACCCGCACTCCCTCATCGAGGGAATGATCATTGCCTGCTACGCGATCCGCTCGGAGCACGCCTTCATCTACCTGCGCGGCGAGGTCGTGCCGGTGCTGCGACGCCTGCACGAGGCGGTGCGCGAGGCGTACGAAGCCGGATGCCTCGGGGAGAACATTCTCGGGAGCGGGCTGAAGCTCGACATCACGGTGCACGCGGGGGCGGGCGCGTACATCTGCGGTGAGGAGACGGCACTCCTCGACTCCCTCGAAGGCCGGCGCGGTCAGCCCCGGCTGCGTCCCCCCTTCCCTGCCGTCGAGGGGCTCTACGCGTGCCCCACTGTCGTCAACAACGTGGAGTCGATCGCCTCGGTTCCCGCGATCCTGAACAAGGGCAAGGACTGGTTCAAGTCGATGGGGACCGAGAAGTCCCCCGGCTTCACCCTGTACTCGCTCTCCGGGCACGTGGCCGGGCCCGGCCAGTACGAGGCCCCGCTCGGCATCACCCTGCGCCAGCTGCTCGACATGAGCGGCGGGATGCGCCCCGGGCACCGGCTGAAGTTCTGGACCCCGGGCGGCTCGTCCACCCCGATGTTCACGGACGAGCACCTGGACGTGCCGCTGGACTACGAGGGCGTCGGCGCGGCCGGCTCCATGCTCGGCACCAAGGCGCTCCAGTGCTTCGACGAGACGACCTGCGTGGTGCGGGCCGTCACCCGCTGGACCGAGTTCTACGCCCACGAGTCCTGCGGCAAGTGCACCCCCTGCCGCGAAGGCACGTACTGGCTGGTCCAGTTGCTCCGCGACATCGAGGCCGGCAAGGGCGTCATGTCCGACCTCGACAAGCTGAACGACATCGCCGACAACATCAACGGCAAGTCGTTCTGCGCGCTCGGCGACGGCGCCGCCAGCCCGATCTTCTCCTCGCTCAAGTACTTCCGCGAGGAGTACGAGCAGCACATCACGGGCAAGGGCTGCCCCTTCGACCCCAGGAAGTCGACCCTCTGGGCTGACACGGAGGTGAACGCGTGACCGTCACCACTAACTCCCCCGCCGGTGGCGGCGAGGCCGCGGGCCGGCCGAAGGCCGCCGAAGACACCGTCTCCCTGACCATCGACGGCATCGAACTGTCGGTGCCCAAGGGGACCCTGGTCATCCGGGCCGCCGAGCAGATCGGCATCGAGATCCCCCGGTTCTGCGACCACCCCCTCCTCGACCCGGTCGGCGCCTGCCGCCAGTGCATCGTCGAGGTCGAGGGCCAGCGCAAGCCGATGGCCTCCTGCACCATCACCTGCACCGACGGCATGGTCGTCAAGACGCAGCTCACCTCCCCGGTCGCCGAGAAGTCCCAGCGCGGCGTGATGGAGCTGCTGCTCATCAACCACCCGCTGGACTGTCCGGTCTGCGACAAGGGCGGCGAGTGCCCGCTGCAGAACCAGGCGATGTCCCACGGGCAGAGCGACTCGCGTTTCGAGGGCAAGAAGCGCACGTACGAGAAGCCGGTCCCGATCTCCACCCAGGTGCTGCTGGACCGCGAGCGGTGCGTGCTGTGCGCGCGCTGCACCCGGTTCTCCACCCAGGTGGCCGGCGACCCGATGATCGAGCTGCTCGAGCGCGGCGCGCTCCAGCAGGTCGGCATCGGCGAGGGCGACCCCTTCGAGTCGTACTTCTCGGGCAACACCATCCAGATCTGCCCCGTCGGCGCCCTCACCTCGGCCGCCTACCGGTTCCGCTCCCGCCCGTTCGACCTCGTCTCCTCCCCGAGCGTGTGCGAGCACTGCGCGGGCGGCTGCGCGACCCGGACCGACCACCGCCGCGGCAAGGTGCTGCGCCGGATGGCCGCCGAGGACCCCGAGGTCAACGAGGAGTGGATCTGCGACAAGGGCCGCTTCGGCTTCCGCTACGCGCAGCGCCCGGACCGCCTCACCACCCCGCTCGTACGCGGCACGGACGGGGTCCTCGCCCCGGCCAGCTGGCCCGAGGCCCTGGAGGCCGCGGCCGCCGGGCTCGCCGCCGCGCGCGGCCGTGCAGGGGTCCTGACCGGCGGGCGGCTCACCGTCGAGGACGCCTACGCGTACGCCAAGTTCGCCCGGGTCGTCCTCGACACCAACGACATCGACTTCCGGGCCCGGATCCACAGCGCGGAGGAGGCCGAGTTCCTGGCCGCCACCGTCGCCGGCACCGGCAAGGACCTCGACGGTACGGGGGTGACGTACGCGAAGCTGGAGGCGGCGCCCGCCGTCCTGCTCGCCGGCATCGAGTCCGAGGAGGAGGCCCCCGGCGTCTTCCTGAGGCTGCGCAAGGCCCACCGCAAGCACAAGCAGCGGACCTTCGCCCTCGCCCCGTTCGCCACCCGCGGCCTGGAGAAGGCGGGCGGCACCCTGCTGGCCGCCGCCCCCGGCACCGAGCCCGACTGGCTCGACGCACTCGCCACCCGCACCGGCCTGGAGGCCGGCGGGGCCGAGGCCGCCGACGCGCTGAGGGGGCCCGGCGCGGTCATCGTCGTCGGGGAGCGGCTCGCCGGGGTCCCCGGCGCGCTGACCGCCGCCGTACGGGCCGCCGCCGCGACCGGCGCGCAGCTGGTGTGGATCCCGCGCCGGGCCGGGGAGCGGGCCGCCGTGGAGGCGGGCGCGCTGCCGTCCCTGCTGCCGGGGGGCCGTCCGGCCACCGATCCGCGGGCCCGCGACGAGGTCGCCACCGCCTGGGGGCTGGACGAGCTCCCGCACCGCTACGGCCGCGACACCGGCCAGATCGTCGAGGCCGCGGCGGGCCGGGAGCTCTCGGCCCTGCTGGTCGCCGGCGTCGAGATCGCGGACCTGCCGGATCCGGCCCGGGCGCTGGTCGCCCTCCAGGAGGCCTTCGTGGTCTCGCTGGAACTGCGGCCCGGCCAGGTCACCGACCACGCGGACGTGGTCTTCCCGGTCGCCGCCGTCGCCGAGAAGGCCGGCGCGTTCGTCAACTGGGAGGGCAGGGTCCGGCCGTTCGAGGCCGCGCTCAAGCCCGACCAGATGACCCGCACGCTCGCCCCCGCCGACGCCCGCGTGCTGCACATGCTGGCCGACGCGGCCGACCGGCCGATCGCGCTGCCCGACGTACACGCCGTACGCCGCGAGATCGACGCGCTCGGCCCGTGGGCCGGGGAGCGGGCGGCAGGGCAGTCCGCGGACACCGCGCCGCTGCCCCGTCCCGGGGCGGGCGAGGCGGTCCTCGCGGGCCACCGGCTCCTCCTCGACCAGGGCCGGCTCCAGGAGGGCGACGACGCCCTGGCCGGCACCCGGCACGAGGCGAGCGCCCGGCTCTCGGCCGCCACGGCCGCCGAGACGGGCGTCAAGGACGGCGACGTCCTCGCGGTGACCGGCCCGGCCGGCTCCGTGGAACTGCCGCTGCGGATCACCGAGATGCCCGACCGCGTGGTCTGGCTCCCGCTGAACTCCACCGGCCACGGCGTCCTCGCCGACACCGGGGCCCACCCGGGCACCCTCGTACGGATCGGCCCGGCGACCCCGGCCGACAGCAGCGGCACCCCTGCGGAGGTGGGCGCGTGAACGCGGTACAGCTCGCTGCCGAGGACCTCTCCCTGTTCGGCAGGGACGTCTGGTGGCTGGTCGTGATCAAGGCGGTGTTCTGCTTCGCCTTCCTGATGGTGACCGTGCTCTTCTCGATCGTCTGGGAGCGCAAGGTCGTCGCCTGGATGCAGCTGCGCATCGGCCCCAACCGGCACGGGCCCTGGGGCATGCTCCAGTCGCTCGCCGACGGCGTGAAGCTGATGCTCAAGGAAGACATCATCGTCAAGCGGGCCGACAAGGTGGTCTACGTCCTGGCCCCGATCATCGCGGCGATCCCGGCCTTCATGGCCATCGCGGTGATCCCCTTCGGCCCGGCCGGCGACGAGGTCTCGATCTTCGGCCAGCGCACCACGATGCAGCTGACCGACCTGCCGATCGCGATGCTCTACATCCTCGCGGTCGCCTCGGTCGGCATCTACGGCATCGTCCTGGCCGGCTGGTCCTCGGGCTCGACGTACCCGCTGCTCGGCGGCCTGCGCTCCTGCGCGCAGATGATCTCGTACGAGATCGCGATGGGCGCGGCCTTCGCCTCCGTCTTCCTCTACTCCGGGTCGATGTCGACCTCGGCGATCGTGGAGGCGCAGGCGGACCGCTGGTACATCGTGCTGCTGCCGGTGTCCTTCATCATCTACGTCATCACGATGGTCGGCGAGACGAACCGCGCGCCGTTCGACATGCCGGAGTCCGAGGGCGACCTCGTCGGCGGCTTCAACACCGAGTACTCCTCCATCAAGTTCGCGCTGTTCATGCTGGCCGAGTACGTCAACATGGTCACCGTCTCGGCGGTCTCGGTCACCCTCTTCCTCGGCGGCTGGCGGGCCCCCGCGCCGATCTCCACGTACTGGGAGGGCGCGAACCACGGCTGGTGGCCGATGCTCTGGTTCGTCATCAAGGTCCAGCTGCTGCTGTTCTTCTTCATCTGGCTGCGCGGCACGCTGCCCCGCGTGCGCTACGACCAGCTGATGAAGCTCGGCTGGAAGGTCCTGATCCCGGTCTCCGTGCTCTGGCTGATGCTGGTCGCGACCGTGCGGGCGCTGCGCAACGAGCAGTACGACTTCTCGGAGATCGTCCTGTACGTCGGCGGCGCCGTCGTCGCGATCCTGCTGCTGTCCTTCGTCGCGGACCTCTTCCGGGACCGGAAGGAGAAGGCGGCCGCGGAGCAGGCCGACGAGGCCGCCGGGGCCGAGCCCTTCGACCCGCTGGCGGGCGGGTTCCCCGTGCCGCCCAAGCCCGGCCAGCACCTGGCTCCCGTACCGCGCAGGCGGCCTCGCAGTGAGCGGGAGCTGATTGTCAGTGGCGGGACGAATACTGACAGTGACCGAGAGGAGGGTGCTGAGAATGCCTGACGCGGACCGGAACGAGAAGAACGACCAGTGGCAGAACCCGGTGGCCGGCTTCGGCGTGACCTTCAAGGCCATGTTCAAGAAGCGCCTCACCGAGCAGTACCCGGAGCAGCAGAAGACCACCGCGCCGCGCTTCCACGGACGGCACCAGCTGAACCGGCACCCGGACGGTCTGGAGAAGTGCATCGGGTGCGAGCTCTGCGCCTGGGCCTGTCCCGCCGACGCCATCTACGTGGAGGGCGCGGACAACACGGAGGAGGAGCGGTACTCCCCGGGTGAGCGGTACGGCCGGGTCTACCAGATCAACTACGCCCGCTGCATCCTGTGCGGGCTGTGCATCGAGGCCTGCCCGACGCGCGCCCTGACGATGACGAACGAGTTCGAACTGGCCGACGCCAGCCGCGAATCGCTCATCTACACCAAGGAGCAGCTGCTCGCCGGCCTGACCGAGGGCATGGTGGAGACGCCGCACTCGATCTTCCCGGGCATGGACGAGCAGGACTACTACCGGGGGCTGGTGACGGGGGCGGCTCCCGGTACGCAGCGGCAGGTGGCGGTCTCCAAGGGCGAAGAAGCCGAGGGCGAGCAGGCGGCGTCCTCCGAGGAGGTGCAGGCATGAGCGCCCTCGCAGCGGCCACCCTGACCTCCACGGGCGAGGCGGTCCAGTTCTGGGTCCTCGGCACCGTCGCCGTCATCGGCGCGCTGTCCACGATCCTGATGAAGAGGGCCGTGCACAGCGCGCTGAGCCTGGCCGGGACGATGATCATCCTGGCGGTCTTCTACCTCGCCAACGGGGCGTACTTCCTGGGCGTGGTCCAGGTCATCGTCTACACCGGCGCGATCATGATGCTCTTCCTCTTCGTGGTCATGCTCGTCGGCGTCACCGCCGCCGACTCGCTGAAGGAGACCCTCAAGGGGCAGCGCTGGCTGGCCGCCCTGTGCGGGCTCGGCTTCGGCGTCCTGCTGATCGCCGGCATCGGCAATGCCGGGCTCAGCCACTTCAACGGGCTCGGCCGGGTCAACTCCGCCGGGCACGTGGAGGGGCTGGCCACGCTGATCTTCACCAAGTACGTGTTCGCCTTCGAGATCACCGGCGCGCTGCTGATCACGGCCGCCGTCGGCGCGATGGTCCTCACCCACCGCGAGCGCACCGAGCGGGCCGCCACGCAGCGCGAGCTCGCCGAGCGCCGCGTCCGCGAGGGTGTCCAGCTCCCGCCGCTGCCCGCGCCCGGCGTCTACGCCCGGCACAACGCGGTGGACGTCGCCGGTCTGCTGCCGGACGGCACCCCGTCCGAGCTGACCGTCAACAAGACGCTGCGCGCCCGCGGCCAGATCCGGGACGTCTCCAGCGAGGCGCTGAACGACCTGAAGGCGCTGGAGCAGGCGTCGGCCGAGCGGCTCGGCCGTGAGGAGGCCTCGAAGTGAACCCGGTCAACTACCTGTACCTGTCGGCGCTGCTGTTCACCATCGGCGCCGCCGGAGTGCTGATCCGGAAGAACGCGATCGTGCTGTTCATGTGCGTCGAGCTGATGCTCAACGCCTGCAACCTCGCCTTCGTCACCTTCTCCCGGATGCACGGCAACCTCGACGGCCAGATCATCGCCTTCTTCACGATGGTCGTCGCCGCCGCGGAGGTCGTGGTGGGCCTCGCGATCATCGTGTCGCTGTTCCGTACCCGCCACTCGGCCTCGGTCGACGACGCCAGCCTGATGAAGCTGTAAGGGGCGCTCACAGTGGAGAATCTGATTGGGCTGCTGATCGCGGCGCCCCTGCTCGGAGCGGCGGTGCTGCTCTGCGGCGGCCGCCGCCTCGACAAGGCCGGCCACTGGCTCGGCACCCTCCTCGCCGCCGCCTCCTTCGGCATCGGCGCGGCCCTGTTCACCGACCTGCTGGGACGCAGCGCCGATGACCGGTCCCTGCACCAGAAGCTGTACACCTGGATCCCGGTCGAGGGCTTCCAGGCGGACGTCGCCTTCCAGCTCGACCAGCTGTCGATGACGTTCGTCCTGCTGATCACCGGGGTGGGCACGCTCATCCACGTGTACTCGATCGGGTACATGGAGCACGACGAGCGCCGCCGCCGCTTCTTCGGCTACCTCAACCTGTTCCTCGCGGCGATGCTGCTGCTGGTCCTCGCCGACAACTACCTGCTGCTGTACGTCGGGTGGGAGGGCGTCGGCCTCGCCTCGTACCTGCTCATCGGCTTCTGGCAGCACAAGCCCAGCGCGGCGACCGCCGCGAAGAAGGCCTTCCTGGTCAACCGGGTCGGCGACATGGGCCTGTCGATCGCGATCATGCTGCTGTTCACCACCTTCGGGACCTTCGCCTTCGGGCCGGTGTTCGCCTCCGTGGGCAACGCGACCGAGGGCAAGCTGACGGCGATCGCCCTGATGCTGCTGCTCGCCGCGTGCGGCAAGTCGGCCCAGGTGCCGCTGCAGTCCTGGCTCGGTGACGCGATGGAGGGCCCGACCCCGGTCTCGGCCCTGATCCACGCGGCGACGATGGTGACGGCGGGCGTGTACCTGATCGTCCGCTCGGCCGCCGTCTTCAACGGGGCGCCGGACGCACAGCTGGTGGTCACCATCGTGGGCGCGGTCACGCTGATCTTCGGTGCGATCGTCGGTTGCGCGAAGGACGACATCAAGAAGGCCCTCGCCGGGTCGACGATGTCGCAGATCGGGTACATGATCCTGGCGGCGGGCCTCGGCCCGATCGGGTACGTCTTCGCGATCATGCACCTCGTGACGCACGGCTTCTTCAAGGCCGGCCTCTTCCTCGGCGCGGGTTCCGTCATGCACGGGATGAACGACGAGGTGGACATGCGCAAGTACGGCGCCCTGCGGAAGTTCATGCCGGTCACCTTCGTCACCTTCGGCCTCGGCTACCTGGCGATCATCGGCTTCCCCGGTCTGTCCGGCTTCTTCTCCAAGGACATGATCATCGAGGCGGCCTTCGCCAAGGGCGGCACCCAGGGCTGGATCCTCGGCGGGGTCGCCCTGCTGGGCGCCGGCATCACCGCCTTCTACATGACCCGGGTCATGCTCCTCACCTTCTTCGGTGAGAAGCGCTGGCAGCCCGACGCCGAGGGCCACGAGCCGCACCCGCACGAGTCCCCGAAGTCCATGACCATCCCGATGATCATCCTGGCGTTCGGGTCGGTCTTCGCCGGCGCGTTCTTCGAGATCGGCGAGCGCTTCCTGAAGTGGCTGGAGCCGGTCACCGGCTACGAACACGGCAACTCGCCGGTCAGCGCCATGACGGTGACCGCGTCCACCATGGTCGTCCTGGTCGTCGGCGTCGGCATCGCCTGGTCGATGTACGGCCGCAGGCCCGTCCCGGTGGTCGCCCCGCGCGGCTCGCTCCTCACCCGGGCGGCCCGGCGGGACCTGCTCCAGGACGACTTCAACCACGTCGTGCTGGTGCGCGGCGGGGAGCACCTGACCCGCTCGCTCGTGTACGTCGACCACAGCCTGGTCGACGGGGTGGTCAACGGGACGGCCGCCTCGGTCGGCGGGGCGTCGGGCCGGCTGCGCAAGCTGCAGAACGGCTACGCCCGCAGCTACGCGGTCTCGATGTTCGGGGGCACGGCGATCCTCATCGCCGCGACCCTGCTGATGAGGGCGGTGTGAGATGAGTTTCCCGCTTCTGACGGTGACGGCCGCGGTCCCCGCGGTCGGCGCCGTCCTGACGGCGGCCGTCCCGGCCGCCCGCAGGACCGCGGCCAAGTGGCTCGCGCTGCTGTTCTCGCTGGCGACGCTGGCCCTGGCCGTGCTCGTCGCGGTCCGCTTCGAACCCGGCGGCGCCCGCTACCAGCTCACCGAATCACATGCCTGGATCGCCGACTTCGGCGTCCGCTACGAACTGGGCGTCGACGGCATCGGGGTGGCGCTGATCGCGCTCACCGCGCTGCTGATCCCCTTCGTCATCGGGGCCGGCTGGCACGACGCCGACCCGGTCGAGACCGAATCCCCGGCGCACTCGCGCTGGCGGCCGACCCAGGGCTTCTTCGCCCTGATCCTGCTGGTCGAGGCGATGGTGGTGATCTCGTTCGAGGCCACCGACGTCTTCCTCTTCTACATCTTCTTCGAAGCCATGCTCATCCCGATGTACTTCCTCATCGGCGGCTTCGGGGACCGGGCGCATGCCGGGTCCGATGAGAACGCGGCCGCGCAGCGCTCGTACGCGGCGGTCAAGTTCCTCCTCTACAACCTGGTCGGCGGCCTCATCATGCTGGCCGCGGTCATCGGGCTGTACGTGGTCGCCGGGAACTTCTCGCTCCAGGAGATCGCCGCCGCCCGTGCCGCGGGCACGCTCGACATGGCGACCAACACCGAGCGGTTGCTGTTCCTCGGCTTCTTCTTCGCCTTCGCGGTGAAGGCCCCGCTGTGGCCGCTGCACACCTGGCTGCCGAACGCGATGGGAGAGTCCACCGCCCCCGTCGCCGTACTGATCACCGCGGTCGTCGACAAGGTCGGCACCTTCGCGATGCTCCGCTTCTGCCTCGGGCTGTTCCCCGACGCCAGCAAGTGGGCCACGCCGGTGATCCTCGTCCTGGCCCTGATCAGCATCGTCTACGGCGCGCTGGTCGCGGTCGGGCAGCGGGACATCAAGCGCCTGGTCGCGTACGCCTCGATCTCCCACTTCGGGTTCATCGTCATGGGCATCTTCGCGATGACCTCCCAAGGGCAGTCGGGCGCGACGCTGTACATGGTCAACCACGGGCTCTCGACGGCCGCGCTGATGCTGGTGGCGGGCTTCCTGATCTCGCGGCGCGGCTCCCGGCTCATCGCCGATTACGGCGGTGTGCAGAAGGTGGCCCCGGTCCTGGCCGGCACCTTCCTGATCGGCGGCCTCGCCACGCTGTCGCTGCCGGGCCTGGCGCCCTTCGTCAGTGAATTCCTGGTCCTGGTCGGCACGTTCGCCCGGTACCCCGTCATCGGCATCATCGCCACCATCGGCATCGTGCTGGCCGCGCTCTACACCCTGGTGCTCTACCAGCGCACGATGACCGGCCCCGTGAAGGAGGAGGTCCGCACGATGAAGGACCTGCGCCTGCGGGAGGTGCTGGTGGTCGCCCCGCTGATCGCGCTGCTGATCGCGCTCGGCGTGTACCCGAAGCCGCTCACCGAGATCGTCAACCCGGCGGTGGAGCACACCATGTCCGAGGTACACCAGAAGGACCCGAAGCCACAGGTGGCCGTCGAGGCCAAGAACGGGGAGGCGGCGAAGTGAGCACCATGGCTGCTGCCCAAGGGCTGCTGACGCTGGCGGCCGCGGAACCGGCCGACCGGATCCCGGCCCCGCACATCGAGTACGCGCAGCTCGCGCCCACGCTGATCGTGGTGGGTGCGGCGATCATCGGAGTCCTCGTCGAGGCCTTCGTCCCGCGCAAGTCCCGCTACTACGTCCAGGTGTTCCTCGCCGTCGCCGCGCTGGCCTCGGCCTTCGCGGCGGTCGTCGGCCTCGCCGCCGGCGGGTACGGGAGCGACAAGGCGCACATCGCGGCGATGGGCGCCGTGGCCGTGGACGGCCCGGCGCTGTTCCTGCAGGGCACCATCCTCCTGGCCTCGATCGTCGCGGTCTTCACCTTCGCCGAGCGGCGCCTGGACCCGGCCGCGCACGGCAACCGGGTGGACTCGTTCGCCGCGCAGGCGGCGTCCGTACCGGGCAGCGACAGCGAGAAGGCCGCCGTCAAGGCGGGCTTCACCACCACCGAGGTCTTCCCGCTGGTGCTGTTCGCGATCTCCGGCATGCTGATCTTCCCGGCGGCCAACGACCTGCTGACGCTGTTCGTGGCCCTGGAGGTCTTCTCCCTCCCGCTGTACCTGCTCTGCGCCGTCGCCCGCCGCCAGCGGCTGATGTCGCAGGAGGCGGCGGTCAAGTACTTCCTGCTCGGGGCCTTCTCCTCGGCCTTCCTCCTCTTCGGCATCGCGCTGGTCTACGGGTACGCGGGCTCGGTCTCGTACGCGGCCATCGCCGACGTGGTCGACGGCACCGTCACGAAGGTCGACCCGGCGCTCGCCGACACCATGGGCAACGACGCGCTGCTGCTGATCGGCGGGGCGCTGATCATGATGGGCCTGCTCTTCAAGGTCGGCGCCGTCCCGTTCCACATGTGGACCCCGGACGTCTACCAGGGCGCCCCGACCCCGGTCACGGGCTTCATGGCGGCGGCGACGAAGGTGGCCGCCTTCGGCGCGCTGCTGCGCCTGCTGTATGTGGTCCTGCCGGGCCTGCGGTGGGACTGGCGGCCGGTGATGTGGGGCGTCGCCATCGTGACGATGCTGGCCGGTGCGGTGATCGCTGTCACCCAGACCGACGTCAAGCGCCTGTTGGCGTACTCCTCGATCGCGCACGCGGGCTTCATCCTGGCCGGCGTGATCGCGACCTCGGCGGAGGGCGTCCAGTCCGTCCTCTTCTACCTGGCCGCGTACTCCTTCGTGACGATCGGCGCGTTCGCGGTGGTCACGCTGGTGCGCGATGCGGGCGGAGAGGCGACGCACCTGTCCAAGTGGGCGGGCCTGGGCCGCCGTTCCCCGCTGACGGCGGCGGTCTTCGCGGTGTTCCTGCTGGCCTTCGCCGGCATCCCGCTGACGTCCGGCTTCGCCGGAAAGTTCGCCGTGTTCAAGGCGGCGGCGGAGGGCGGTGCGGGCGTGCTGGTCGTGGTCGGTGTCATCTCGTCCGCGATCGCCGCGTTCTTCTACATCCGGGTGATCGTCCTGATGTTCTTCAGCGAGCCGAAGCCGGACGGCCCGACGGTGGCCGTCCCGTCGCCGCTGACGATGACGACGATCGCGGTGGGCGTGGCGGTGACGCTGGTCCTGGGCCTGGCGCCGCAGTACTTCCTGGACCTGGCGGGACAGGCGAGCACGTTCGTCCGCTGACCGGCTGTCGCGCGGCCGTGGGGGGGGGGGGGGGGGGGGGGGGGGGGGGGGGGGGGGGGGGGGGGGGGGGGGGGGGGGGGGGGGGGGGGGGGGAGGGGGGGGGGGGGTGGGGTGGGGGGGGGGGGGGGAGGAAAGAAAAGAGCAGGC
>NZ_JBVIGX010000035.1:0-44810 GCF_055570595.1 Streptomyces sp. NPDC031132 | reverse complement strand
GAGAGGGGGGAAGGCTGCTGTTCAGGGGCTTGCTGCCGATACCACTTCGTGGGCCCCCCCCCCCGTGGGGGGCCCCCCCCCCCCCCCCGGCACGTGGTGGTGCTACTCGCCGCTGGGGCGCTTCGGAGTGATGGCGGTGAGGTCCAAGTCGATGGGGAAGGGGACCGACACCTCGAGGCGGTCGTGGAAGATGCCGGTGGCCACGTATCCCTCGGTGGCGGGGTCGAGCTCGTAGACGTAGACCACGGCCCGGCCCTCCTTGTTCTCTACGCGCCAGAAGTGCGGGATCTGGGCGCGGGCGTACTTGATCGGCTTGGTTTCGCGGTCCCGGCTCACCGATTCCGGCGAGACCACCTCGATGGCGAGTCGAACCAGCGACGCTGGGAGCCGGGTCTGGTCCGGATCCTCGCTGTCCTCCTCCGCGACAATCACATCCGGCTCGGGCCTGTTGCGCCGGTCGATGTCGATCGTGAACTCTCTGATCACCTCGAGGCCTTCGGGCACCAAGGATTCGAGCTGCTGCTCGAAGAACCTCAGGGCGCGCATGTGAAAACGAGTCTGCGGACTCACGAAGACCAGGCTCCCGTCGATCAGCTCCGTGTGCGGAGGCAGGTTGGGAAGCCGGTCGAGGTCGTCTGCCGTCCAGCCGCCCGCGGGCGGGACGGGCCAGCGGTACGTCGGCTCGGTCTCCTCGGGATCGACGCTCATCGGTAGTGCTCCCATGCGACGGAGTCTCGCGAGTCCGTCCAGCGTATCGCCGGTGATCGCCTCCGAACCGTCCCCGCGTGTGACCGTCTCCTTGGTGTTGACAGAGTCAGTTGCGGGCGGCATATGCGCGGACATCCGCGTCCAGGTCCGCGGTGGCCGTGGCCAGGGCCGTGCGGGCCTCCGGGGTGGTGCGGTGGGCGCGGAGGGAGAGGACGGCGGCCTTGCGGACGTCCGCGTTGTCGTCCTTCAGGGCAGCGGCCAGGGGGTCGACCGCCGTGGCGGGGTCGGCTGCCGAGAGGGCGGTGGCGGCGCCCGCGCGGACCTGCCAGGCGGGGTCGGTGAAGGCCGCGACGGCCGTGTCGGCGTACGGCGCCGGGCAGCCCGTGGCTGCCAGGGCCGCCAGCGCCGCGGCGCGGACCAGCGGGTCGGGGTCGGCGAGGAGGGGGTCCAGCGGGGCGGGGGCCGGGGAGTGGACCGCCGCGAGGCCCTTGGCCAGCGCCACGCGGACCTCGCGGGCCGGATCCGCCGCGGCCTGCGCGAGGGCCCGGACGGCGTCCACCGAGACCAGCGCCCGGACCGCGTGGATACGGACCTCCGGGTCGGGGTCCGCGAGGGACTCCGCGTACAGGCCGGCCTCGCCGAGGCGCAGTGCCCGCAGGGCCTCGAGCGCGGCCGAGCGGACCGCCGGGTCGGGGACGTCCAGGGCTGCGCGCAGGCCGGTCCCGAGTTCCGGGCCGGCCGGCAGGACCTCCAGCAGCTCCCGCAGCGCGGCCGCGGCGGCCGCCCGGACCGCCGGATCCGGATCGCCGAGGCGGGCCGCCAGCTCCGGGCCCGCCCCCGCCGGGACGGTCTCGCCGATCACGGCCACGGCGGCGGCCCGTACCGCCGGATCGGGGTCGGTGAGGTACGGGCGCAGGGCTCCGAGGTCCGGCGACTCCTCGGCGAGGCCGAGGAGTTCGAGGATCCGCGGCGAGCCCCCGGGGCCGGGCTCTGCGTCCGCGGCAGCCGCCGCCCGGACCGCTGCTGCGCGCGGAGCGGCCCTGCGCGGGCCCGCCGTGGCCACGCCGACCAGGTCGACCTCGCCCAGGTGCCGGGAGGCCCCGCCCGTCGGCGTGAATTCGGGGACGGGAACCACGTACGGCTCCACCGGCCGGGCCGTGAACTCCATCGCCCCCGAAGCCGACTTGCGCAGGTCCAGGTGGTGCAGCCAGCCCGCGTCGTCGCGCCCCGGGTGGTCGAGCCGCTCGTGGTACAGGCCCCAGCGCGACTCCGTCCGCGCCAGCGACGCCCGGGCCGCCATCTCCGCGCAGTCCCGGATGAAGGACACCTCCGCGCACCGCATCAGCTCGTGCGGGGTCTGCGCCCCCATCTCCTCGATCTCGCCGCTCATCCGGGTGAAGGCCTCCACGGCGAGGGAGAGCTTCGCACCCGTCTTCGGCGGGGCCACGTAGTCGTTGACGAAGCGCCGCAGCTTGTACTCCACCTGCGGCTGCGGCGGCCCGTCCGGCCGGCGCAGCGGACGGTAGACCAGCTCGTGCGCCGCCGCGACCTGGTCCGCCGGGAGCGGGCCCTCGTACGCCGTGTACTGCGCCGCGTCCTCGCCCGCCAGGTCGCCGAAGACGAACGCCCCAATCATGTAGTTGTGCGGTACGGAGGCCAGGTCCCCGGCCGCGTACAGCCGCGGCACGGTGGTGCGCGCGTGGTCGTCGACGCGCACGCCCGACGCCGAATGGCCCCCGCACAGCCCGATCTCCGAGATGTGCATCTCGATGTCGTGCGTGCGGTAGTCGTGGCCGCGGCCCGCGTGGAAGGTGCCGCGGGTCGGCCGCTCCGTGGTGTGCAGGATCGATTCGAGGGCGGAGACCGACTCCTCCGGGAGGTGGCTGAGCTTCAGGTACACCGGCCCCCGGTCCGAGGCGAGTTCGGCCGCGAACTCCGACATCATCTGCCCCGACCAGTAGTCGGAGTCGACGAACCGCTCGCCGTGCCGGTTGACCTGGTAACCGCCGAAGGGGTTGGCGACGTACGCGCACGCCGGCCCGTTGTAGTCCTTGATCAGCGGGTTGATCTGGAAGCACTCGATCCCGGTGAGGGCCGCGCCCGCGTGATAGGCCATGGCGTAGCCGTCGCCCGCGTTGGTGGGGTTCTCGTACGTCCCGTAGAGGTATCCGGAGGCGGGTAGTCCGAGCCGGCCGCAGGGGCCGGTCGCGAGGATCACCGCGCCCGCGCGTACGGTCACGAAGGCGCCGGTACGGGTGTCGAAGGCGGCGGCGCCGATGGCCCGGCCGTCCTCGGGCGAGGTGAGGACCCTGACCGGCATCACCCGGTTCTCGATGCGGATCCGCTCGCGCATCTCGCGGCGGCGCAGCTGCCGGTAGAGGACCTTCTTGACGTCCTTGCCCTCGGGCATGGGCAGCACGTACGAGCCGGAGCGGTGAACGCGGCGGACCGCGTACTCGCCGTGCTCGTCCTTCTCGAACTTCACGCCGTACGACTCCAGGCGCTGCACCATCGCGAAGCCGCGGGTGGCGGTCTGGCGGACGGTGGACTGGTCGACGACGCCGTCGTTGGCGCGGGTGATCTCGGCGACGTAGTCGTCGGGCTCGGCGCGGCCCGGGACGACCGCGTTGTTGACCCCGTCCATGCCCATGGCGAGGGCGCCGGAGTGGCGTACGTGCGCCTTCTCCAGCAGCAGGACCCGCGCGCCGCGGCCGGCGGCGGTCAGGGCCGCCATGGTGCCGGCGGTGCCGCCGCCGATGACGAGGACGTCGCACGAGAGTTCCTCGGCGTCGGCGATCGCGGGGATGTCCATGCTGGGGCTGCCCTTCGGGGGTCGGGTCGGGGGTACAGGGGCTCGGGGGTCGGGGTAGAGGCCGGCGGTCAGAGGGCGGAGAGGATCCGGCGGCGGAGGGCCGAACGATCGGCGCTCCGGTCGCGCGGAAGCGGTACGTCGACCACGGTGTCGGCGTGGAGCAGCGCGACGCGGTCGCCCACGAAGAGGGCCTCGTCCACGTCGTGGGTGACGAAGACGACGGTCGCCCCGGTGCCGGCGAGGACCTCGACCAGGAGGTCCTGCATCCCGGCGCGGGTCTGGGCGTCGAGCGCGCCGAAGGGCTCGTCCATGAGGACGGCGCGGGGGCGCGCGGCGAGGGCGCGGGCCAGCTGGACGCGCTGGCGCTGGCCGCCGGAGAGCTGGTGCGGAAGCTTGTGCGCGTGCTCCGCGAGGCCGACGCGCCCCAGCCAGTCCTCGGCCGTCCGCCGCCGCTCGGCGCGGGGGACGCGCCGGATGGCGAGGGGCAGTTCGACGTTCCCCCGTACGGTGCGCCACGGCAGCAGGGCGTCGTCCTGGAAGACGAGTGCCCGGTCGGCGCCGGGCCGGGTGATCGGGGTTCCGTCCTGCGTGACGGTGCCGGCGAGCGGGGGCAGCAGCCCGGCCAGGGTGCGGAGCAGCGTGGACTTCCCGCATCCGGAGGGTCCGACGACGGCCAGCACCTCCCCGGCGCGGATCCGGAGGCCGAGCCCGTCGAGCACGGCGCCGCCGCCCGCCCGGCCGAGCCGGACCCCGTCCAGCCGGAAGGCGGCGCCCGGGGGCGCGGTGGTGATGGCGGGTACGGCCGTGGTTACGGGCACGGGGACCTCCTGTGAGTCGTTGAATGCCGGTCGGCGACGCGGCTCCCGCTGCGCGGGTGCCCTTCACCCCGCCCCGCCCGTTCTCCGTTTCCCGAGGCTCCGCCCCGGGAAACGGCCCACGGCGCCGTGGGCAGGGTCCGGCCCCCGCACCCCCGCCCACGGCGCCTCGAACGCCGGCGGGGCTGAGATGGCGCTCCGAGCCGTCCAGGCCCACCGCGCGGGCCCCGACCTGGGGCGGGCGGGGCCGCGGGGTCAGGGGATCGCCGGATCCGGGGTCGGGCGGCGGGGGCTTTGCTGCGGGGCGGCGGTCGTCACGGGGCGCTGCGTGCGGGCCGGGAGCCAGTGCGTGAGGCGGCGGCCCAGGCGTTCCACCGCCGTCGAGGTCAGCCAGCCCAGCGCGCCGATCGTGGCCATGCCGACGAAGACCCCCGGGTAGTCCACCACCGTGTAGTCCTGCCACGTGCGGTAGCCCACCCCGTACTCGCCCGAGATCATCTCCGCCGAGATCACGCAGATCCACCCGACGCCGATCCCGACCGACAGGCCGCCGAAGATCCCGGGGAGCGCCCCGGGCAGGACCACCGACAGCAGGATCCGGCCCCGGCCCCCGCCCATCGTCAGGACCGCCTCCTCCCACACCGGGGACAACGCCGCCACCGCGTGGCGCGTCGACACCAGCACCGGGAAGAACGCCGCCGCGCACGTGATGAACACGATCCCCTGCTCGTTCGAGGGGAAGAGGAGGATCGCGACCGGGACGAGCGCGATCGCCGGGATCGGTCGCAGGACCTCCAGCACCGGGCCCAGCACGTCCGCCGCCATCCGCGAGCGGGCGATCGCCGTGCCCACCGCCACCCCCAGCACCGCCGCCAGCGCGAAACCCGACACGATCCGGCTCAGGCTGGAGACGAGGTCCTGCCAGTAAGGACCGGTCGACGCCCGCTCGGCGAGCTTCGCCGCGACCTCCCCCACCGTCGGGAACTGCCCGAACCGGAGCCAGAGTTCCACGTCCAGCGAAGTCAGCAGCTGCCACGCCACCGCCGCCGCCCCGAGCGAAGCCAGCCGCAGCAGCCGGCGCCCCGGGGTCATGAGGCGATGCCTCCGGCTTCGGCGAAGCTCACGATGCGCGCCCCGGATCCCCTGTGCTGGTCGACGTACGACGTGGCGCCCGCCGGCGTGACGAACGCCCGCAGTTCGGAGCCCTCCGCCACCCACACCGCCTTGTCGGCGAACCAGAGGGTCCCGGTCACCGCGTCCGGCACGTACGTCGCCCGGACCGCCGCCGCGCCCTTCAGGGCCTTCAGGAGGGCCGCCGGGGTGTCGAAGGTCCGGGTGGCGGTCTCGTTCTTCAGCCACAGCTCGGGGCGGGCGGGCGCCGCAGCCGGGTAGTCCGCGTCCGGCACGGCGCGCTTCAGCGGCGCCGGGTCCACGAACGCGTCCACGTCCACGTCGCCGACCAGCTTCGCGTCCTTGAGGACCGGCACGTCCTCCTTCAGCGCCGCCAGCAGCTCCGGCCGCAGCGCCGGGTCGAAGGTCGCGATCCCGTTCGCGCCGTTGTACAGGTACACGACCTCCGCCGGCAGTCCGGTCTCCTTCGCCACCGACTCGGCCGCCGCGACCGGCTGCGTCCGCAGGTACTCGGTCGCCCTGCGCTGCGCCTTCAGGAAGTCGTCCAGTACGCCGGCCCGCTCGGCCGCGAACTTCTGCCGCACCGTGACCCCGTGGAAGGTCGGCAGGTTCAGCTCGGCGCCGTCGTAGAGCGCCTTGGCCTTCCCCTCGTACGCGAGCTGCCCCGGCCAGGCCACGAACTGCGACAGCGCGTCCGCACTGCCCGCCTGGAGGGCCGAAGCCCCCACGCTGGGCTGCTGGTTCAGCTTCTGGATGCCGTTCGATGGATCGATGCCGGCGCGCTGCAGGGCCCGTACGAGGGTCCCGTCCGCGGCGGAGCCGACCGAGGTGGACACCTTCTTGCCGCGCAGGTCGGCCAGCGACTCGAACTTCGAGTTCGGCGCGGTGACGACGGTGTTGAGGCCGCCGCGCAGGTTGTAGCCGGTCACGGACACGAGGCGGGTCGGCTGCTTCAGCTCCTTGCCGCGCGCCGCGTTGATCAGGAGCGGGAAATCGCCCATCGAGCCGATGTCGACCTTCCCGGCGGTCATCTGGGCGGTGATGGGCGCTCCCGTGGCGTAGTCCTGCCAGTCGACCTTGTACGTCACGCCGTCCTTCCCGCCGCGCGCCGCGAGCTCCTGCTCGAAGTAGCCGAGGGAGCGCAGCAGGGTGCCGGCGGTGACGGTGTTGATGGTCTTGGACTGGTAGCCGACGGTCACGGTCACGGTCTTGGGGCCGTCGGCCCCGGACGCGTCCCCGCCGCACGCGGTGGCCAGCGGGGCGAGGAGTACGGCGAGGGCGAGGGACAGTTGCGGACTGCGCATCGGAACGGGGCCTTTCACCGGAGCAGGTACGGCATGTTGACGGTCACCGCGCCCGTGGGGCAGCGGGCGGCGCACGGGCCGCAGTACCAGCACTCGTCCACGTGCATGTACGCCTTGCCGCTGTCCTGGTGGATCGCGAGGGAGTCGAGCGGGCACATGTCGACGCAGAGGGTGCAGCCGTCGATGCACAGGGACTCGTCGACGGTCACGGGCACGTCGCCGCGCTGGGGGACCAGAGGCATGGCTGTCTCCAGGAAGGTGGGTACGCAGGGGGCAGGTCAGAGGGAGCGGCGGAGCAGGCCGCTCATGGTGATCCGGTCGCCGCGGAAGCGGATGAACTCCAGGTCCACGGGCCGGCCGTCACACAGATGGGTGAGCCGCTCCAGCATCAGCACGGCGGCCCCGCGCGGGGCCTGCAGGACGGCGGCGGAGTGCGCGTCGGCGTTCACGGCCTCGAGGGTGATCTCGGCATGGCCGAGGGGCTGTCCCGTCAGGGACTCCAGGAGCCGGAAGACGTCGGTGTTCTCCAGGTCGCAGCCGAGCAGTTCGGCGCCGATGTCCAGGGGGACGTACGTGAGGTCGAGGGAGAGCGGGAGCCCGTTCAGGCGCCGCAGCCGCTCGATGTAGAGCACGTCGGCGTGCTCGGGAAGCCGCAGCCGGCCGGCGACCGGGGCGGGGGCGCGCACCGGGCCGACGGTGCGGACCTCGTTGGTCACCCGGCCGTGCTCGTGCAGGGTTTCGGCCAGGCCCTGGAGGCGGTCGAGGCCGTGGGGGTACTTCTCGCAGACGACGACGGTCCCGACCCCGGGCCGGCGTTCGACGAGCCGCTCGCCGCGCAGCAGGTCGAGGGCCTGGCGGACGGTGTTGCGGCCGGCTCCGTAGTCGGCGCCGAGGGCGTCCTCCAGGGGGAGGACCCCGCCGGGGTAGCCGCCGGCCAGGATCTGGTGGCGCAGCAGGTCGGCGAGCTGCCGCGCCTGGTCCGCGCGCAGCCGCCGCCGGCGCGCGGCGGCGACCGGGGCGGTGTGCTCACGGGTGCGTTCGGCTGGCATGGCAGGGAACATACCGACGGGCCCCGGCCCGTGGTGTTGCCGCAGTATTGCGCCACCCGGGGGACGCGGCGGCAGGGCTGTGACCTGCTACGACGCCGGGGTGGCGGAAAGATCCGCCACCCCGGTGAGGCCGTACGTCCCAAGGGCCGGACTAGCGGGATCCCACAATGCGGCCGGTGACCTCGCCGAGGCCGACGCGGGTGCCCTCGGGGCCCGGGGCCCAGGCGGTCATGGTGACCGTGTCGCCGTCCTCGAGGAAGGTGCGCTTGCCGTCGGCGAGTTCGACGGCGTCGCGCCCGTTCCACGTCAGCTCCAGCAGCGAGCCGCGCTGTCCGACCTCGGGGCCGCTGACCGTGCCCGAGCCGAAGACGTCACCGGTGCGCAGGGAGGCGCCGTTGACGGTCATGTGCGCGAGCTGCTGGGCGGCGGTCCAGTACATCGACGCGAACGGCGGCTGCGCGACCTCCTGCCCGTTGATGGACACCGTGATGTGCAGGTCGAAGCCGCCGGGCCGGTCGGCGTCGGCGTCTTCGAGGTAGGGCAGGAGCGGGAAGTCGCGGGCCGGCGGGGCGACCCGGGCCGCCTCCAGGGCCTCCAGCGGGGTCACCCACGCGGAGACGGAGGTGGCGAAGGACTTGCCGAGGAAGGGGCCCAGCGGCACGTACTCCCAGGCCTGGATGTCGCGCGCCGACCAGTCGTTGAGCAGGAACAGCCCGAAGACGTGGTCCTCGAAGGCGCCCAGCGGCACCGGGGTGCCCAGCTCGGACGGGGTGCCGACGACGAAGCCGACCTCGGCCTCGATGTCGAGCTTGACCGACGGGCCGAAGACGGGCGCCGGGTCCGCGGGCGCCTTGCGCTGCCCGGAGGGCCGGACGACGTCGGTGCCGGACACGACGATGGTGCCGGAGCGGCCGTGGTAGCCGATCGGCAGGTGCTTCCAGTTGGGGGTGAGCGCGTCCCCGTCCGGGCGGAACATCTGTCCGACGTTGGTGGCGTGGTGCTCGCTCGCGTAGAAGTCGACGTAGTCGGCGACCTCGTACGGCAGGTGCAGGGTGACGGCGTCCAGCGGGACGAGGTGCGGCTCGACCGTCACACGGTGGCCGGGGTCGGTCACCCACGCGGTCAGCGCGCGGCGCACGTCGCGCCAGGCGGTGCGCCCGGCGGCCAGCAGCGGGTTGAGCGAGGACTGCCCGAGCAGTGCGGCGTACGGGGAACCGAGCGCGGCCGCGGCCGCCCCCGCGTCGAGCACGTGTCCGCCGATGCGCACACCGATGCGACGGCGGCCGGGCTCCGCGGAGGTGGAGAAGACGCCGTACGGGAGGTTGTGCGGCCCGAACGGGTCGCCCTCGGGCACATCGAGGGGGCTCTGCTGGGGCATGGGGTACTGCCTCGCTTTCGACGCGGTCCGGGGGTGTCCCGGTGGGCTGGTTGATACGTTACGTGGCCAGTGGGGCATGCGGGAGGCCGGATTCGGGCTCTATTTGTAGGACTTGTCCAAAGGGGTCCGTATCCTTGCGCCGTGACTTCCGCCCCGCTTTCGGCCCTCCCCTATGCCTTGATCGCCACTGACCTGGACGGGACCCTGCTGCGCGCCGGAGACACCGTCTCCGCGCGGTCGTACGCGGCGCTCGCGACGGCGCGCGCCGCCGGCGCCCAGCACATCATCGTCACCGGGCGCCCCGTCCCACAGGTCCGGCACGTCCTGGACGACCTCGGCTACACAGGGCTCGCGGTGTGCGGGCAGGGCGCGCAGGTGTACGACACGGCGTGCGCGCGCCTGTTGCACTCCGTTCCGCTGGACCGGGACCTGGCGGAGGTGGCGCTCGGGAAGATCGAGGCGGAGATCGGCGAGGTGTACGCGGCGGTCAACCAGGAGGGGGTGGACGCCGAGATGCTGATAGGGCCGGGCTACCGGATGTGGCACCCCCACCTCCCGACGGTCCGGGTGCACCGGCGCGGCGACCTGTGGGCCGCGCCGATCAACAAGGTGCTGCTCCAGCACCCGGAGCTGGACGACGACGAGCTGACGCGGGTCGCCCGTTCGGTGGTCGGGGACCTGGTGAACGTGACGATGGCGGGGGAGCACACGGTGGAGCTCCAGCCGCCGGGCGTCAGCAAGGCGAGCGGGCTGGCGCTGGCGGCGGAGGTACTGGGCGTCGGCCCGTCGTCGACGATCGCCTTCGGCGACATGCCGAACGACATCCCGATGTTCGCGTGGGCGGCGCACGGCGTGGCGATGGCCAACGCCCACCGCGAACTGATGGCCGTGGCCGACGAACTGACCCTCTCGAACGAACAGGACGGCATCGCGGTGGTCCTGGAACGCCTCTTCCCGGGCACTTCCAGCCCCGCCCGTCCCCTTCCGGCGCCGTCGGGCCGATCCAGCCCCGCCGGCGTTTGAGGCGCGGGGGCGCGGGGGCGCGGGGGCGCGGGGGCCGGCCCCGGCAACGGCGCCGCACCGGCACGGGGCCCGGGGCGTAGCCCCGGGGAACGGGGGAAGGGCGGGTAGGGGACCGGGCCCCCATGGCCGTCAGCCCGCCGCCCTGGGCAACCGCCGCTCCCACGTCCGGTGGAAGACCACCTCCTCCCCCTCCCGGCACACCACCTCGTTCGACGTGACGAAGCCACCCGCATCGCACGAGACCTCCGAACGCGTCTCCACCCGCACGTCCCACCCCGACTCCGGCCGGTGCAACCGGATCCGCCACTCCGAGCGGGTCCGGGCCGACAACGGATCCGCCGAGTCGATCTCGTAGACCTCCGCCGCGTCTTCCCCGTACTCCAGCCCGTCCGGATACACCCGTGTCCCCCCGTACCGCGGGTCGACCTCCAGCCGCCACCGCCCGCGCGCGACGTCCCGTACGACCAGCCGCTCCGGCCGCGGCTCGTCCAGCGTGGCGGGGACGACCACACCCAGCGGCTCCGCCTGTTCCGGCGGTTCGAACACCACGGCCGGATCCGACCCCGCAGCCCTGACAGGCAGGACCACGGCGCTCCCCGCCGGGTCCAGCGTCCACCCCGCCTCCGACCCGGCCCGCGGCCAGATCCACGGCCAGTACGCCGAGGACAGCGCGAGCCGGATCCGGTGGCCCGCCGCGAAGCGGTGCCCGATGCCGTTCAGCTCGAACACCACGTCCTCGTACGCGCCCACCGGCCACGGCACCGCCTTCTCCCGGCCCAGCCGGGCCGAGAGGTTCAGCGCGCCCCGGGTGACCAGCGTCGAGGAGCCGTCGGGCGCCACGTCGCACAGCCGGGCCACCACCTGCCCGTACGGGACGTCCATCCGCAGCCGGGCCGTCACCTGCGCGCGGCCCAGGACCTCCACCGGCTCGCGCCCCACCGGGAACTCGAAGCAGGCCGACTTCGCGTCCTCCTCCCGCTGGTCCGGCGGCAGGTCCGCCTCGTTGCCGAACGGGAAGAACCGCCCGGCGTCCAGCCCCGTGTGCTGCGGGGACGCCACGGCCACCGGCGCGCCCTGGAGCGCGTACGTGACGGGGGTGACGGCGGGGGAGGGCCACTCGGCGTCCCCGACCCAGCGGCCCGGCAGCACCTCGTACGTGGTCGCCGGCGGATGGGACGCCGAGATCCAGGAGCGCAGCAGGGGCTCGTCCATCACCCCGTTGTCCGCGCCCTTCAGCCAGTGGTCCCACCACCGCAGGGTCTCCTGGAGGAACCCGATCGCCGGCCCGGGCGGCAGCCCCCGGTCCGGGTACTGGTGCGACCACGGGCCGATCAGCCCCCGTACCCGCTCGGCGGGCAGATGGGAGACCAGCCGCAGCACCGCGTCCCGGTACGGGTCGTGCCAGCCGCCCACCGCGAGGACGGCCGCGCCGATCGCCGGGTAGTCCTCGCAGACGCTGCCGTGGCGCCAGTAGTCGTCCCGCGTCTGGTGGGCCAGCCAGGTGTGGATCAGGGGTTCGACGGATTCCAGCCGCGCCAGCCACTGCTCGCGCCAGCCGTCGCCGACGAACAGCGGGTCCGGCGGGCGCGCCGCGAAGGCCAGCATGGTCGCCGCCCACGCGTGCATGTCCACGGCGAGCACCGAGCCGCCCATGTAGTGGACGTCGTTGTCGTACCGGTCGTCCGTCGAGCAGACCGTGACGACCGCCTTCAGGGCCTCCGGCGCCAGCGCCGCGATCTGGAGGGAGTTGAACCCGCCCCACGAGATCCCGAACATCCCCACCGACCCCGTGCACCACGGCTGCGCCGCCAGCCACTCCACCACCGCGACGCCGTCGGCCAGCTCCCGCGCGTCGTACTCGTCGCCCGGGTTCCCGCCGCTGCAGCCGTGGCCCCGTACGTCCACCCGTACCGAGGCGTAGCCGTGGCCGGCGTACCAGGGGTGGCGCTGCCGGTCCCGCGGGGCGGTCCAGTCCGTCAGCCGGTACGGCAGGTACTCCAGCAGGGCCGGAACCGGCTCGTCCGTCAAGGGGCGCCAGATCCGGGCGTACAGCTCCACGCCGTCGGCCATCGGGATCCGGACGTCCTCGTGCGTGGTCTCGTACGGGAACTCGGTACGGATGATCATGCGGGAACCACCTCGTTCGCCTCAGTGGACGGGGTGCATCGTGCGCCGCAGCCACGGCGCCAGGGCGATCACGGCCAGGCCCGCCGCCACCGCGACGGCGCCGTTGACGCCGAAGTACACGGGCGTGGACACCTGGCCGTACAGCTTCACCACCTGCGCCTGGATGCCGTTGGCCAGGGCCAGCGAGAGGAACCACAGCGCCATGGTCTGGCCGGCGAAGGCCCTCGGGGCGAGCTTCGTGGTGGCCGACATGCCGGAGGTCTCGAGCAGGACGTCGCCGAGCCCGAGCAGCAGGTACGAGCCGACGATCCACCAGGCGGCCATCTGGTACGCGTCCCCGCCGTGCCCCGAGGTCGGGATCACCATCAGCAGGAAGGACAGGCCGCCCAGGACCACCCCGATGGCGATCTTGTTCGAGGCGTGCGGCTGGCGGCGGCCCATCCGGACCCACAGCGCGGCCACGACCGGGGCGAGCGCCACCTCGAACGCGCCGAGCGCGGAGGCGTACCAGCTCGCGGGGAAGGGGAAGCCCAGGATCTCGGTCCGGGCGCTCGTCGACGCGAGCAGCATCATCGTCGAGTACGCCTGGAAGAGGATGAAGTTGAAGGCGACCGAGGCCAGGAAGAGCACCACGTACGGGCGCAGCCGCCCGCGCTCCTCGCGCGTCACCCGCGGGCTGCGGAACATGACCGCGAAGTAGACGGCCGGCGCGACGACCGAGACGAGCGTGAGCAGGTCGACGAAACGGCCCATGGTCAGCCACCCGACGGCGGCCAGAAGAGTGGCGAGCGCGCCCGCGGCGAGCAGTCCGGCGACGATGCGGCGCACCGCGCGACGCATCGCGTCGGGGGCGAGGGCGTACTCGGCCGAGTGCTTTCGTCCGGCCAGATGGCGGCGGCCGAGCACGTACTGGACCAGGCCCGCGGTCATGCCGACGGCGGCGGCGGAGAAGCCCCGGTGCCAGCCCTGGTGCTCGCCGAGCCAGCCGGTGATCAGGGGCCCGGCGAAGGCGCCGATGTTGATGCCCATGTAGTAGAGCGCGAAGCCGGCATCGCGCCGGTCGTCGTCCGTCCGGTACAGCTTGCCGACCATACTGGCCACGTTGGGCTTGAGCAGGCCGGTGCCCGCGCTGATCAGGCCGAGGCCGGTCCAGGTCATGGCGGCCGTCGGCACCGCCATGGCGTAGTGGCCGCAGGCGATCAGGACGCCGCCCCAGAGCACGGCCCGGTACGAACCGAGGATCCGGTCGGCGAGCCATCCGCCGGCGACGGAGACGAGGTAGACCATGGTCCCGTAGGCCGCCGAGACGGAGGCCGCGGTGCCCGGGTCCATCCCGAGGCCGCCGTTCGCCACCGTGTCCGCGAAATAGAGGACGAGGATGGCCTGCATGCCGAGGAACGAGAAGCGCTCCCAGACCTCCAGTCCGGACAGCGTGGCGAGGCCCCGGGGGTGCCCGAGGAAGGCGTGGTCGTCGGCGGGCGGCGGCCGGTCCGCCTCCGGGTCGACCGGTTCTGCCGGCTCCCCTGTTTCGGTTGCAGTTCTGGACAAAGCACATTCTCCGGTCGTTTCGGCTCCTGACGAACATACCGGTGCGCATCGGGCGCTGCGTGGGCGGCGACATGGCGGCCGCTCTCGGTGATCGAAAACAGACCGGATACGCTGGCTTGAGTGATGGCAGCGACACATCGACAATCCAGGTGATCGTCAGCGTGATCGTCAGCAGACAGGAGTACCCCTCGTGACCGTCGTCGGGCCGTTCGGACTGAGCGTGCGGGACCAGGCTCTTGAGACCGATGTCCAGGCCGGACTGGCCGCCGTCGAGGCGGGTCTGCTGGAGGCCACCAAGAGCGAAGTCCCCTTCATCACCGAGGCCGCACAGCATCTGGTCAAGGCCGGCGGCAAGCGGTTCCGGCCGCTGCTGGTGATGCTCGCCTCGCGGTTCGGCGATCCCTACGCGCCAGGGATCGTGCCCTCCGCGGTGGTCGTCGAGCTCACCCATCTGGCGACGCTCTACCACGACGACGTCATGGACGAGGCGGACGTGCGCCGCGGTGTGGCCAGCGCCAACGCCCGCTGGGGCAACTCGGTGGCCGTGCTGACGGGTGACTTCCTGTTCGCCCGCGCCTCGCACATCCTGGCCGACCTCGGGCCAGAGGCCGTACGCATCCAGGCCGAGGCCTTCGAGCGGCTGGTGACGGGCCAGATCCTGGAGACGGCCGGCCCGCGCGACGGCCGCGACCCGGTCGCCCACTACCTCGACGTCATCGCCGGCAAGACCGGCTCGCTGATCGCCGTCTCCGGCCGGTTCGGCGCGCTGATGTCCGGCGCCGACGAGTCGGTCGTCGACATCCTCACCCAGTACGGCGAGCGCCTCGGCACCGCCTTCCAGCTCGCCGACGACGTCCTCGACATCGCCTCCGACTCGCACGAGTCCGGCAAGACCCCGGGCACGGACCTGCGCGAGGGGATCCCGACGCTGCCCGTGCTGCGGCTGCGCGAGATGGCCGCCCAGGGCGGCGACCCCGACGACCTGGAGCTCGTGGGCCTCCTGGACGGCGATCTGACCGACGACGCGCGGCACGCGGAGGTGCTCGCCCGGCTGCGGGTGCACCCCGCGCTGGAGCAGGCCCGCCGCGACACCATCCGGTACGCGCAGGACGCGCGGGCCACGCTCGCCCCGCTGCCGGAGTGCTTCGCGAAGTCGGCGCTCGAGGAGCTGTGCGACGCGGTGGTGCACCGCGCCGGCTGACGGCAGCCGTTCGGCTGAGGTGAGGGCCCGGCATCCCCTACGGGTAGGGGAGGCCGGGCCCTCGTCGTGTCATCCCTGGGGCGTACGCGGAGTTGGCCCCGGGGAGTGACGCCCCGACCCCCTCCCCTTTGGTCAGATGGAGACACACCAGAACGGGTGACAAAGAGGTAGGGCAGACATGGCAACGAACGCAAAGACCCGCAAGGCCGCCCGGTACGCCGTACCGGTCGCGGTGGCGGGTGTGGCCGCCGCGACCGTGGCGATGGTCCCGGCCTTCGCGAACTCCGGCAGCCCGGACCTGCCGAAGGTGACGGCACAGCAGCTCATCGAGAAGGTCGCCGCCTCGGACGTGCAGCAGCTGTCCGGCAGCGCGAAGATCAGCACCGACCTCGGTCTGCCGACCCTGGCGACCGGGCTGCTCGGCGGCGGGGGCGTCGCGGGCGGCTCGGCCAACCCCGAGGACAAGATCGCGCAGCTGGCGAGCGGCACGCACACCGTGCGCGTCGCGGCCGACGGCCCGGACCGCCAGAAGCTCACGTTCGTGGACGGCAAGGACGAGTACAGCCTCGTCCACAACGGCGCCGACGTCTGGGGGTACGACAGCAAGGCCAACGAGGTCTGGCACGAGAAGGACCCCGAGGCGGCGGCAGCCGGCAAGGACCACAAGAAGACGGCCGACCGCATGGGCGGCGCCTCGCCCCAGCAGTTGGCCCAGGACATCCTGAAGGCCGCCGGCCCGACCACGGACGTCAGCGTGGGCGACACCGCTCAGGTGGCCGGCCGGGACGCGTACCAGCTGGTGCTGAAGCCCAAGCACGGCGGATCCACCGTCGGCTCGGTCAAGATCGCGGTGGATGCCAAGAACGGCGTGCCGCTGCGGGTGCAGCTGCTGGCGGCCGAGGGCGGCAAGCCGATCGTCGACGCCGGGTTCACCAAGGTGGACTTCGCCAAGCCGTCCGCCGACACCTTCGCGTTCACCGCACCCAAGGGCGCCAAGGTGACCGAGGGCTCCGACCACGTCCCGGGGGGGCGCGGCAAGGAGTTCAAGGGCCTGGAGTCCTTCCCCGGCCTCGACGCCCTGACCGGCGGCGCGGGCCTCGCGGGCGGCAAGGGCGGCGAGACGAAGGTGCTCGGCGAGGGCTGGTCGACCATCGCGCGGATCGACACGGGCGCCGGCAAGAGCCTGAAGGACATCGAGAACGACAAGAACGCGCCCAAGGAGGCCAAGCAGTTCCTCGACTCCCTCGGGGGCAAGGTCAACGGCAAGTTCGGCGAGGGCCGGGTCTTCAAGACCCGCCTGGTCAACGCCCTGATCACCGACGACGGCAAGGTCTACGTCGGCGCGGTCACCAAGGACGCGCTGGTGAAGGCGGCCGACGCCAACAAGTAACCCCGTGTGAGGGGTGTGCCCGAAGGGTGGGCGGGGACTGTGTCCCTGCCCACCCTTCGGCCGTTCCGGCCCTGTGTACAGCAGGCCCGCTGTACCGTGAAAAGCATGTCGAGACACGTCACCATCCGCCTGGACGAAGAGTTCCACGAGCGCCTCAAGGCGCGCGCGGCGGCACTGGGGACGACGGTCACCGCGCTGATCACCGAGGTGACGGAACGCGAACTCGACGAGGACCGGAAGAACTTCCTTTCCGGCATCGAGGAGTTCGCCGACCACTGGAGCTACTTCCAGGAGCGGTTCGGCAATTGAAGATCACCATGGAGTGGGCCTGGACCGCTCTGGCCCACCATCTCCCGTCCGACCCCGCCGTGTGGGACCCCTCCGGGGTGGCCGCCGCGGTCGCCCGGCACCAGAACGACCTCGTCCTGGTGCCCGAACAGCCCGCCCCGGACACCGCGTGGCGGGCCGCCGCGTTTCTGCACACCCTCGCGGTGTGCCCGGCGCTGGAATCGCCGATGAACGAGTTCTACGCGGCCGCCGCCACCCGCTCGTACCTGCGGGTGGCGGGAGCCAGGCAGTTGCCCTCGCCGGAGGACCTCGGCGATCTGGTGGAGGCGGCGAAGCTGGGCCGCGCGGACATCGGCGCGGTGGCCGAGGAGCTCCGCGCGTTGATACAGGAGCCGCTGACGGTCCCGCCGCAGACCCGTACGGAGGACGCGCCCTGAGCGGGCGCGCCCCCGGGGCGAGCGCTAGAAGGTGATCTTCCAGCTGTTGATGTAGCCGACGTCCTGCGCCGCCACGTCCTTGGCCTGGAGCTTCCAGACGCCGTTGGCCACCTCGCTCGAGGCGTTGACGGTGTACGTCTGGACGAGGTCGTCGGCGCTGCCGCCGCTGCGGTTGTGGAGGTTGTAGACGGTGCCGTCGGGGGCGACCAGGTCGACCACCAGGTCACCGCGGTAGGTGTGGACGATGTTCACGTCGACCTTGGTGGTGGCCGGGGCGTTGCCCGTGACGCCGGAGACCGTGATCGGCGAGGTCACCGCGGCGCCGGGGGAGTCCGGGATGTTCACGTCCGCCGTGTTCTCGAAGGACTTGCCCGGCGGGACCGGGGTGGCCGCCCCGAGGTTCCAGATCGCGTACGCGATGGCGTCGGAGTTGCGGTCCAGGGCGGTGTCGTTGATGTTCGCCGTGGTGTCGCACGAGGAGTGGTAGCAGCGGTCGAAGGCCTGCCCGGAGGTGCCGCCCCACTTCTGCGCCTGGGCCGCCGTCTTGGTGTAGTCGGCGCCGGAGAACAGGCCGCCGACCGGGATGCCCGCGCTCTTGAACGGGGCGTGGTCGGAGCGGCCGTCGCCCTCGGTCTCGATCTCCGTCGGGACGCTGATCCCCGCGTAGTAGTTCTTGAAGGTCTGCTCGATGGTCGGGTCGTCGTCGTAGACGAAGTAGCCCGGGTTCGGCGAGCCGATCATGTCGAAGTTCAGGTAGCCGGAGATCTTCGCCTTCTCGGCGCTCGGCAGGTTGTTCACGTAGTACTTCGACCCGACCATGCCGAGCTCCTCCGCGCCCCACCAGCCGAACCGCAGGTGCTTGGTGGGCTGGAGCTGTGCGCGCGAGACGGCCAGGGCCGTCTCCAGGATGGCGGCCGAGCCGGATCCGTTGTCGTTGATGCCGGGGCCGGCGGACACCGAGTCCAGGTGCGAGCCGGACATCAGCACCGAGTTCGGGTCGCCGCCCGGCCAGTCGGCGATCAGGTTGTAGCCCGTCGCGCCGCTGCTGGTGAAGGTCTGCAGCGTGGTCGTGAAGCCGGCTGCGTCCAGCTTGGCCTTCACGTAGTCGATCGAGGCCTTGTAGCCGGCCCTGCCGTGGGCGCGGTTGCCGCCGTTGGCGGTGGCTATGGACTGGAGCTGCGCCAGGTGTGCCTTGACGTTGGCCACCGGGATGTCGGGCGGTGTCGGCGCCGCTGCCGCCGCCGTGGGGGCGGCGAGTGCGGCGGGGGCGGTGGAGGCGAACAGGCCGGCGACCGCGATCGCGGTCACGGCGGCGAGGCGCCGGGAGACGGACAGGCTCATGTGGGGGACTCCGGAATTCCGTTGGGGATTGAACGGAACGTGCGGGGTGGCGCAAGTGAGCGATCGTGCGTCAGTGCGAGCCTGATGTTCAGTGGAAGTGTGACTGTCCGTCAAGACCGAGATTCGGTCAGGGTGGTTCGGAAAACGGACGATCCCCGCTACGGGAGTTCCGCAGCGGGGATCGTGGGGGTATGGGGGCGGGGCGCCCGGTGTTACGCGGTGTTACGCGGTGTTACGCGGGCTCGGGTTCGGGCGCCTGGGCCGTCGCCGGCCGGGCGGCCCGGGCCGTTTCGAGCCGGGCCCGGTTCTTGCCCGCCGTACGCAGCGCATCCCAGGTCAGCAGCGCGAGCGCGGCCCAGACCAGGGAGAACCCGGCCCAGCGCTCGGGCGGCATCGCCTCGTGGAAGTAGACGACGCCGAGCCCGAACTGGAACACCGGGGCCAGGTACTGCAGCAGCCCGAGCGTGGACAGCGGGACCCGGATCGCGGCCGCCCCGAAGCAGACCAGCGGGATCGCGGTGACCAGCCCGGTCGCGGCGAGCAGCGCCCCGTGCCCGAGGCCCTCCGTGGCGAAGCTCGACCGGCCCTGCGCGCCGAGCCACAGCAGATAGCCGAGGGCGGGCAGGAACAGCAGCGCGGTCTCGGCGGCGAGCGACTCGACCCCGCCCATGTTGAGCTTCTTCTTGATCAGCCCGTAGGCCGCGAAGGAGAAGGCCAGCACCAGCGAGATCCACGGCGGCCGCCCGTAGCCGACGGCGAGCACCACCACCGCGGCGACGCCGATGCCGACCGCCGCCCACTGCGCGCGGCGCAGCCGCTCACCGAGGACCAGGACGCCGATCGCGATGGTGACGAGCGGGTTGATGAAGTAGCCCAGGCTGGCCTCGACGACCGCGCCGTTGTTGACGGCCCAGATGTACAGGCCCCAGTTCACGGAGATCACGGAGGCGGCGAGCGCGGTCAGGCCGAGCTTGCGGGGCTGCCGGAGCAGCTCCCGTATCCAGCCCCAGCGGCGCATGGCCAGCAGCAGGATCCCGACGACGCCCAGCGACCACACCATGCGGTGGGCGAGGATCTCGACGGCCCCGGAGGGCTTGAGCAGCGGCCAGAAGAGGGGGACCAGCCCCCACATTCCGTATGCGCCGAATCCGTAGAGCAAACCCGTGCGCTGCTCGTTCTCCGCCTTCACGGGGGCCTCCAGTCACATTCCAGCCAACTTCACGAAGGTAGCGCCGGACGAGCCGGATGTCATGCCCGTCTACGGGAGATACTCATGACATCTCCGAGGTCTTGTGCGGTCGGGGCGGCCCGGACTCAGGCCGCGGGCGGCCCGGACTCGGGCCGCGGGCGGTCCGGCTCAGGCCAGGGCGGAGGTGATCGCCTGGGCCACCGGGGTCGTCGGGCGGCCGATGAGCCGGGACAGGTCCCCGCCGGTGTGGGCCAGTCGGCCGCGGGAGATCGCCGCGTCCACGTCGACGAGGATCGCCGCGAAGCCCTCGGGGACCCCGGCGCCGGTCAGGATCGACCGGTGCGCGTCGGCCGGGACCTCGGTGTACGCGACCTCCTTGCCGGACTGCGCCGCGATCTCGGCCGCGTACTCCGCCAGGCTCCAGGCGGTGTCGCCGGAGAGCTCGTACACCTGGTTCAGGTGGCCCTCGCCGGTCAGTACCGCGGCCGCCGCGGCCGCGTAGTCCGCCCGCGCGGCGGAGGCGATCCGGCCCTCGCCCGCGCTGCCCACGACCGCGCCGTGCTCCAGGACGGTGGCGATGTGGTGCGTGTAGTTCTCGTGGTACCAGCCGTTGCGCAGGAAGGTGTAGGGGAGGCCGGAGTCGAGGACGGCCTGCTCGGTGACCTTGTGCTCGGCAGCCAGGTCGAAGTCGGCCTCGGGGCCGCCGAGGATCCCGGTGTACGCGAGCTGGGCGACGCCGGCGGCCTGCGCGGCCTCGATCACCGCGGTGTGCTGCGGAACCCGGCGGCCGACCTCGTTGCCGGAGATCAGCAGGACGCGGTCGCCGGAGCGGAACGCGGCGGCCAGGGTCTCGGGGGCGTCGTAGTCCGCGACGCGCACCTCGACGCCGCGCTCGGCCAGGTCGGCCGCCTTCTCCTTGCTGCGGACGACGACGGCGACGCGCTCGGCGGGGACCCGGTTCAGCAGCTCCTCGACGACGAGGCGGCCGAGGGCTCCGGTGGCTCCGGTGACGACGATGCTCATGGGGTGCGCTCCTTGCGTTGGGGTGTGTCACCGCGTTGGGGGCCGTGCCTTGCCCCCGCGGTATGACACCACCCTAAAAGGAAGCGCTAACCTTTCGTAAGTACCCACTTCAAAGTAAGGTACTGGTATGAAGGTAAGCGTGAAGGCCCCGATGTGCCCGTCCCGCGGAGTGCTGGAGCACGTCACCAGCCGCTGGGGCGTGCTGGTCCTGGCCGCACTCGTCGAACGCTCGTACCGGTTCAGCGAACTGCGCCGGGAGGTCGGCGGCGTCAGCGAGAAGATGCTGGCCCAGACCCTGCAGACGCTCGAGCGCGACGGATTCCTGCTGCGCGACGCCAAGCCCGTGATCCCGCCGCGGGTGGACTATTCGCTCACCGAGCTGGGGCGCGAGGCCGCCGAGCAGGTGTGGGCCCTGGCCCGCTGGACCGAGCGGCGCACCGCCGACGTCCAGGCGGCGCGTGCCGCGTACGACGAAGCCCGGAGCTCCTGAAGGAACTCCGGGCCGTCGTGCGGGCGTGCCGGTCGCAGGGTCAGCCGACGACCGTCCACGTGTCGTTGCCGGCGAGCAGGGTGCTGAGGTCGCCCTTGCCCTTGTTGTCGATGGCCGTGTCGAGCTGCTCGGCCATCAGCGTGTCGTACACCGGCCGCTCCACACTGCGGAACACCCCGATGGGCGTCTGGTGCAGGGTGTCGGGGTCGGCCAGCCGGGACAGCGCGAACGCGGTGGTCGGGCCTGCGGTGTGCGCGTCGTGGACCAGGATCCGGGCCTCGTTCTCGGGGGTCACCGCGACGACCTCCAGCTCACCGGTGGCCTGGTTGCGTACGACGCCCTTGTGCCCGTCGACGCCGAAGCGGATCGGCTGCCCGTGCTCCAGCCGGATCACCGCCTCCTGCGCCTGCGTGCTGTCCTTCAGGACCTCGAAGGCGCCGTCGTTGAAGATGTTGCAGTTCTGGTAGATCTCCACCAGCGCCGTGCCCTGGTGGTCCGCGGCCGCCCGCAGCACCTCGGTGAGGTGCTTGCGGTCGGAGTCGACGGTCCGGGCCACGAAGGAGGCCTCGGCGCCGAGCGCCAGGGACACCGGGTTGAAGGGCGCGTCCAGCGAGCCCATCGGCGTGGACTTGGTGATCTTGCCGACCTCGGAGGTCGGCGAGTACTGGCCCTTGGTCAGCCCGTAGATCCGGTTGTTGAAGAGCAGGATCTTGAGGTTGACGTTGCGGCGCAGCGCATGGATCAGGTGGTTTCCGCCGATGGACAGCGCGTCGCCGTCACCCGTGACCACCCACACCGACAGGTCGCGGCGCGAGGTGGCCAGCCCGGTGGCGATCGCCGGGGCGCGGCCGTGGATGGAGTGCATCCCGTACGTGTTCATGTAGTACGGGAAGCGGGAGGAGCAGCCGATCCCGGAGACGAAGACGATGTTCTCCTTCGCCAGTCCGAGCTCGGGCATGAAGCCCTGGACGGCCGCGAGCACCGCGTAGTCGCCGCAGCCGGGGCACCATCGGACCTCCTGGTCCGACTTGAAGTCCTTCATGGACTGCTTGGCCTCGGCCTTGGGGACCAGCGAGAGCAGGTGGGGGGCGTCGGTCACCTCAGTCATTGATGGCCTCCTCGAGAACCTTCGCGAGCTGCTCAGCCTTGAACGGCATTCCGTTGACCTGGGTGTACGACTGGGCGTCGACCAGGTACTTCGCCCGGATCAGGGTGGCGAGCTGCCCGAGGTTCATCTCCGGCACCACTACCTTGTCGTAACGCTTCAGGACCTCCCCGAGATTCCTCGGGAAGGGGTTGACGTGGCGCAGATGGGCTTGTGCGACCGGGATTCCGGCGCTCCGCAGCCGGCGGACGGCAGCGGTGATCGGGCCGTAGGTCGAGCCCCAGCCGACGACGAGGGTGCGGGCCCGGTCGGGGTCGTCGACCTCGAGGTCGGGGACGTCGATGCCGTCGATCTTGGCCTGGCGGGTGCGGACCATGAAGTCGTGGTTGGCCGGGTCGTACGAGATGTTGCCCGTGCCGTCCTGCTTCTCGATGCCGCCGATCCGGTGCTCCAGCCCGGGCGTCCCGGGGACCGCCCAGGGGCGGGCCAGCGTCTGCGGGTCGCGCTTGTACGGCCAGAAGACCTCGGTGCCGTCCGCGAGCTCCTGGTTGGGGCTCGTCGCGAAGGGCGTCTTCAGGTCCGGGAGGTCCGCGATGTCCGGGATCCGCCAGGGCTCGGAGCCGTTCGCGAGGTAGCCGTCGGAGAGCAGGAACACCGGCGTCCGGTACGTCAGCGCGATCCGCGCCGCGTCCAGGGCCGCGTCGAAGCAGTCCGCCGGGGTCCTCGGAGCCACGATCGGCACCGGGGCCTCGCCGTTGCGCCCGTACATGGCCTGGAGCAGGTCCGCCTGCTCGGTCTTGGTCGGCAGGCCCGTGGAGGGGCCGCCGCGCTGGATGTCCACGATCAGCAGCGGCAGCTCGAGCGAGACCGCGAGCCCGATCGTCTCGGACTTGAGCGCGACTCCGGGACCGGAGGTGGTGGTCACGCCGAGGGCGCCGCCGAAGGCCGCGCCGAGCGCCGCGCCGATGCCGGCGATCTCGTCCTCGGCCTGGAACGTGCGCACGCCGAAGTTCTTGTGCTTGCTCAGCTCGTGCAGGATGTCCGAGGCCGGGGTGATCGGGTACGAGCCCAGGTAGAGCGGCAGATCGGCCTGCCGGCCCGCCGCGATCAGCCCGTAGGCGAGGGCCAGGTTCCCGGAGATGTTGCGGTACGTGCCGGTCGGGAAGGCCCGGGTCGCCGGGGCGACCTCGTAGGAGACCGCGAAGTCCTCCGTCGTCTCGCCGAAGTTCCAGCCCGCCCGGAAGGCGGCCACGTTCGCCTCGGCGATGTCGGGCTTCTTCGCGAACTTCTGGCGCAGGAAGTTCTCCGTGCCCTCGGTGGGCCGGTGGTACATCCAGGACAGCAGGCCCAGCGCGAACATGTTCTTGCTGCGCTCGGCCTCCTTGCGGGAGAGCCCGAAGTCCTTCAGCGCCTCGACCGTGAGGGTCGTCAGCGGCACCGGGTGGATGTTGTAGGCGCCCAGCGAGCCGTCTTCCAGCGGTGACGTCTCGTAGCCCACCTTGGCCATCGGGCGCTTCGTGAATTCATCGGTGTTGATGATGATCTCGGCGCCGCGCGGAACGTCCCCGATGTTCGCCTTCAGCGCCGCCGGATTCATCGCCACCAGCACGTTCGGGGCGTCGCCCGGCGTCAGGATGTCGTGATCGGCGAAATGCAGCTGGAACGAAGAGACGCCCGGCAGGGTGCCGGCAGGGGCGCGGATCTCGGCCGGGAAGTTCGGCAGCGTGGAGAGGTCGTTCCCGAAGGAAGCCGTCTCCGAGGTGAACCGGTCGCCGGTGAGCTGCATACCGTCGCCCGAGTCACCTGCGAACCGGATGATCACCCGGTCGAGGCGGCGTACTTCCTTGCCGCTCGGGCCCGGGGGCGTCCGTTGTTCGCCGACTACAGCCCCTTCGGCCCCGTCGGCCTGTTCGGCTGGGCTACTGACCTGGCTGGTCACTGAACTGGACCTCCTTCGAGGCTTGGCGTTCCCGCTCCCAAGGTCAACCCTACGTCGGTAGGAGTGGCCTCCTCGGGGGACGCTCGTATTCTGGACCGTCGTCTGCGGCGGTCTGTCGAGAGAATTCCGCGGGATTCCGCGGAATTCCGAGAGATTCCGAGATTGCGTGCCGTGCAGAAATAGTGCGAGCTCCCTGCGGCCAGGTGCGGTACTGCCGTACCTGACAGAGTGTCAGTTGATCAAGGTTTTGATCAATGCCCCGCATGTCGATCAGGGGTGTTCCGATCAAGACCGCAGGTAGGTGAGGACGGCCAGGACTCGCCGGTGGTCCCCGTCGCTCGGGGACAGCCCGAGCTTCATGAAGATGTTGCTGACGTGCTTCTCCACCGCTCCGTCGCTGACCACGAGCTGCTTGGCCACCGCCGAATTGGTCCGGCCCTCGGCCATCAGGCCCAGCACCTCGCGCTCGCGCGGGGTCAGCCCCGCCAGCACGTCCTGCTTCCGGCTGCGCCCGAGCAGCTGGGCGACCACCTCCGGGTCCAGGGCGGTCCCGCCCCTGGCCACGCGTACGACGGCGTCCAGGAATTCCCGTACGTCGGCCACGCGGTCCTTCAGCAGGTACCCCACGCCGGTACTGGAACCGGCCAGCAGTTCGGTGGCGTACTGCTCCTCCACGTACTGCGACAGCACGAGCACGCCGATCCCGGGATGCTCCCGGCGCAGCCGTACGGCGGCCCGTACGCCTTCGTCGGTGTGCGTCGGCGGCATCCGTACGTCGGCCACCACCACATCCGGCAAGGCGTCCTCGGCCGCCAGCTCCGCCACCGTCTTGATCAGGGCTTCCGCGTCCCCGACGCCCGCTACGACGTCATGCCCCCGGTCGGTCAGCAACCGGGTCAGGCCCTCACGCAGCAGCACTGAATCCTCGGCGATGACCACCCGTACCCTGTCTTCCACGATCCAGCAGCTCCCGCGATCACACGTTCCCCGATGTCCCTGACTCAGCCAAGCATCCCAGCCTCGAGGACGGATGTAGGCGAGACCGGATCAACGCGTGGCCGAAGGGGCCGAAGCGGTGGAGCCGAGGGGTTTGTCCGGGATCCCTCCGGGACGTGCGGGATCTACCTGGTACGCCAGGGGAGCTCGGCGGTGACGGTGGTGCCGCTGCCGGCCGGCGAGTCCACGACCAGCACCCCGTCCACGGCGTCCAGCCGCTCGGCGAGCCCCGCCAGCCCGGTACCGGGGCCGTCGGTGCTCGCGCCACCGCGCCCGTCGTCCGCGACCTGGATCAGCAGCCGGTCCCCGGACCTCCAGACGTCCACACCCGCGGTACGGGCCCCGGAGTGCTTGCTGATGTTCTGCAGCAGCTCCGAGACGGTGAAGTACGCGATCCCCTCGACGGCGGAGGCCGGCCGGTCCGGCAGGTCCACGGACACCCGTACCGGCACCGCGCACCGGGAGGCCACGGAGGACAGGGCAGCGTCCAGACCGCGGTCCGTCAGTACGGCCGGGTGGATCCCGCGGGCCAGGTCGCGCAGCTCTTGGAGCGCGATCTTCACCTCCCCGTGCGCCTCGTCCACCATCCGGGCGGCGGCGCGGGGGTCCTCGGCGAGCTTCTCCTTCGCCAGCCCGAGGTCCATGGCCAGCGCCACCAGGCGGGCCTGCGCGCCGTCGTGCAGGTCCCGCTCGATGCGCCGCAGGTCGGCGGCGGCGGTGTCGACGACGACCCCGCGGTCCGATTCGAGCTCCGTGACGCGGTGGTCGAGGCGGGACGGCCCGAGCAGCCCGCCGACCAGGACGCGGTCGACGGTGGTCAGGGCCCGCACCACCCAGGGCGTGACCAGGGTGAACCCGAGCCCGACCAGGCAGGCGAGGACGATCTCGGCGGGGGAGTCGAGGTAGAAGCTGTCATCGTCGTTCTGGAACAGCTGCAGGCCCGGCTGGTCGGTGTAGGCCGGGAAGACCCAGAACCACACCGGGTACAGCAGGAGGGCCCATCCGTACGCCCAGAACACCAGTGCCACGGTGAAGGCGAAGATCGCCCACGGGAGGTGGATCACCGAGTACAGCGCGTGCCGCCAGGCGCTGCCGCTCTTGAGCACCGCGCCCATGGCGGCGAGCGGACCCCGCTTCCCGGCCCGGACGGGCGCGGGCTCCGCGATGTCGACCCCGAGCAGGCCGCGCACCCGGGCCCGCTCGACCCGTCCGAACCCGCGGCACAGGGCGAGCACCCCGGCGAGGACCGGGATCCCGAGGAAGGTGACGAGCAGCCCGGCGCCGAGGCTGACGCCGGTGATCGCGAGCGAGAAGTACAGCACGCTCAGCGGCAGCCCGAGCATCAGGTACCCGAACTCCCGCCACGTCCGCCCCTGGAACGGAGCCCGCAACACCTCACCGATCCGCATGATCCCAACCCGCCCTTCGCCTTCCACGGACAACCCACCCCACCCTCCCGCCCACCCGCCTCCCGATCCATCGGGCAGGTGGGCGTCCCGACAGGGGGGATAACCCCACCACCCCCCGCTCACCGCATTTCCAGCCCACCCCGAGCCGGGCTCGCCCCCCCCTTCCGGCCCCGCCGGTGTTCGAGGCGCGGGGGTCCGGGCCTCAGGCCGGTCCCCTCTTTCGGCCCCGCCGGCGTTTGAGGCGCGGGGGTCGGGCCCCGGGCCGGTCCCCTCTTTCGGCCCTGCCGCGGAGGCGCGGGTGCCTGGCTGGCCCCGGGGTCAGCCCCCGTCCCGAGCCGGGCTCGCCCCCCTTCCGACCCCGCCGGTGTTCGAGGCGCGGGGGTCGGGCCCCGGGCCGGTCCCCTCTTTCGGCCCCGCCGCGGAGGCGCGGGTGCCCGTCCGGCCCCGGGGTCAGCCCCCGTCCCGAGCCGGGCTCGCCCCCCTTCCGGCCCGCCGGTGTTTGAGGCGCGGGGGTCGGGGGTGGTGCCCCCGGGGTCTTGCCCGGGTCCGGGGCGCAGCCCCGGGGAACGGCGGAAGGGCGGGTAGGGGACGGCCCCGCAGGGTCCAGCCACCCTCCGCCGGACACGTAACCGGACGGGACCCCCGCCCCCACCCGGACGGGAGTCCCGATCACACAGGCCGAGGCTGAAGCCGAGGCCCCGGCATCAGCCGCGCCCCCGCCACGGCAGCTCCGCCGTCACCACCGTCCCCTCCCCCTCGGGGGAGTCGACCACGAACACCCCGTCCACGGCCCGCAGCCGCTCCGCCAGCCCCGCCAGCCCCGATCCCCCCACCGCATCGGCCCCGCCCCGCCCGTCATCCGACACCCGGATCAAGAGCCGCGTCCCGGCGGCAGCCCCGGCGACCGCGGACTCCCGCCCGCCCGCGCCCGCGCCCGAGCCCGCAGTCCGCCACACCTCCACACTCGCGCCCCGCGCCCCCGCATGCTTGCTGACGTTCTGCAGCAGCTCCGACACCGTGAAGTAGGCGATCCCCTCTATCGCCGCCGCAGGCCGCTCCGGCAGATCCACCGCCACCTTCACCGGCACCACGCACCGCGAAGCCACCGACGACAGCGCCGCATCCAGCCCCCGGTCCGTCAGCACCGCCGGGTGGATCCCCCGCGCCAGGTCCCGCAGCTCCTGCAGCGCCAGCTTCACTTCCCCGTGCGCCTCGTCCACCATCGCCGCCGCCCCCTCGGGATCCTCCAGCAGCTTCTCCTTGGCCAGGCCCAGCCCCATCGCCAGCGCCACCAGCCGCGCCTGCGCGCCGTCGTGCAGATCCCGCTCGATGCGCCGCAGGTCGGCCGCCGCCGTGTCGACGACGACCCCGCGGTCGGACTCCAGCTCCGCGATCCGCCGCTCCAGCTCGTCCGAGGGCGACAGCAGCCCTCGTACCATCAGCCGGTCCACGTTCGACAGCCAGCGCGTCACGTACGGCAGCACCGGCCACAGCACCAGCAGCCCGACCAGCGCCACCGCGAAGGTCAGCACCCCCCACGGCAGCCGCACCAGCTCGTACAGCACGGTCCGCCAGGCCACCGGGTCCTTCACGCCCGCCCACAGCCAGGGGAAGAACCCGCCGGCCCGCCGCGGCCCCGGCAGCGGGGTCGGCTCCTCCACCCGTACGCCGAGCAGTGCGCGCGCCCGCGCCCGCTCCAGCCGTCCCAGCTGGCGGGACAGGAGCAGACCGCCGGCGAGCAGCGGAAGACCGATCGCGGTCACGGACAGGCCGCCCGCGGTCCCCACCATGGTCACGGTGTAGACGAACCCGACGAGGGCGAGCGGAAGATTGCTCAACAGATGGACGGTCTCCTTCCACGCCACGGCCCCCAGAGCCGGACGTACGGGAGGGGGCCGGTCGTTGTCGGGAGCCTGGTGGGAGACTTGAATGCGCGCGGTCATGCGCCCCAGCCTGCCAATATCGCCCCGCGGGTGCCATGGGGCAGCCGGGCCGCAGTAAACGGGGGATAACCCCACCCTGTGTGAACCAGGCCCTAGACTCCCGTCCGTACCAGATCGTCGACAGTGGCCAAGGAGCGAGGAACGGACGTGCCCGACCCAACGGTATCGACCGTAACCGTGCTCGCAGCGGACTATTTCCGGAGTTATTCGGTCGTCGGCCTGCTGGCCGTCCTCGGTGTGCTCTTCGTGGCCGTCGCGTTCGGCGCGGGCCGCCTGCTGAGACCGGTCGTCCCGACCCCTGAGAAGCTGCTGACCTACGAGTGCGGTGTGGACCCCGTCGGCGAGGGCTGGGCGCACACCCAGGTCCGCTACTACGTCTACGCGTTCCTCTACGTCATCTTCGCCGTCGACTCGATCTTCCTCTTCCCGTGGGCGACGGTGTTCGCCGCCGCCGGTTACGGCGCCGCGACGCTCGTGGAGATGTTCGTCTTCCTGGGCTTCCTGGCCGTCGGCCTGCTCTACGCGTACAAGAAGGGCGTCCTCGAATGGACGTGACACCGGCCGCGACGCCGGCCGAGCCCCAGCTGCTCCCGGAGCCCAAGCGCCTGGGAGTCCTCTCCCGCCTCGCCCCGGAGCCCATGAAGGTGGTCCTGAACTGGGGCCGCCGCTACAGCCTGTGGGTCTTCAACTTCGGCCTCGCCTGCTGCGCGATCGAGTTCATCGCCGCTTCGATGGCCCGGCACGACTTCATCCGGCTCGGCGTCATCCCGTTCGCGCCCGGCCCGCGCCAGGCGGACCTGATGATCGTCTCGGGCACGGTGACGGACAAGATGGCCCCGGCCGTGAAGCGGCTCTACGAGCAGATGCCGGAGCCGAAGTACGTCATCTCCTTCGGCGCCTGCTCCAACTGCGGCGGGCCGTACTGGGACTCGTACTCGGTGACGAAGGGCGTCGACCAGATCATCCCCGTCGACGTCTACGTCCCCGGCTGCCCGCCGCGCCCGGAGGCGCTGCTGCAGGGCATTCTCAAGCTCCAGGAGAAGATCGCTCGGGAATCGCTGGCGGACCGCTACACGGCGGGCCCGTCGGTCGCGCAGCTCACCAGCGGCCTGGTCACGCCGCCGCCCGCGCCGGCGTCGGCGCCGCAGTCGGGGGCCGACGCATGAACCTCTACGACTCCCTCCCCGACGCGGCTGCGACGATCTTCGGCGCGGAGGCCGTTGCCTCGTTCGCGTACGAAGTCCTGACGGTTGACGTGCCGGTCGGCAGCTGGATCCCGTCGCTGGAGATCGCCCGGGACAAGCTGGGCTGCACGTACTTCGACTGGCTGAGCGCGGTGGACGAGCCGGGTACCGGCTTCCGGATCTGCGCCCACGTCGTGTCCCTCGAGAACCACCGCGTACGCCGCCTGCTCCTGCGTACGACGGTCCCGCACTCGGCGCCGTCCCTCCCCTCCGCGGTCGCGATCTACGCGGGCGCGGAATGGCACGAACGCGAAACGCACGAGATGTTCGGGGTCGTCTTCACCGACCACCCGCACCTGGTCCCCCTCCTCCTCCCGGAGGACTTCGAGGGGCACCCGCTGCGCAAGGACTTCGTCCTGGCCGCGCGCGTCGCGAAGGCCTGGCCGGGCGCCAAGGAGCCGGGCGAGGCCCACGACCCCGACGCCCCGAAGCGCCGCCAGATGCTCCCGCCGGGAGTCCCGGACCCCAACGACTGGGGACCGCTCAAGGGCCAGCTCCCGCCGGCCCCCGCCCGCCCGGCCCGCACCGCCCGCGCCCCCCGCGAGGGCGCCCCGGCCCGCCGCCCCCGCCCGGGAGCGGACGCCCCGGCGACCCCGCCGGTGGAGGCGGACGCCGAGACCCCGCGCCCGGCCCGCCGTACCCGCACGGCCTCGGACGGCTCGGCCAGCCAGGCCGTCCCGCCGGCGGAAGCCGCAGCGACGCCGCCCGCGACGGAAGCCGAGGACGCATCGCAGGCCGACGCCCCCCCGCGGCCGGCCCGCCGTACCCGCACGGCCTCGGACGGCTCGGCCAGCCAGGCGGCCGCCGGGCGCACGGTGGCGCCGGGCCGGCGCCCGGCCCCCCGCAGCACGGATGCGCCCTGGCACAATCCCCAGCCCGCCTTCGCGGACCAGGAATCGGCACCGGAATCGGCACCGGACGCGGATGCGGCACCGGAGCCCAAGGCCGGCTCCGCACCCGCGGCCGACCCGGGCCCGAAGGCCGAGCCGAAGTCCACGCCCAAGGTCGGCCCCCGGCCCGAGCCCGCGCCGAAGACCGACTCCGCGCCCAAGACCGACCCCGGCTCGGAGACCGGGCCCGGGACCGGCCACACCCCTGAATCCGAATCCGACCACGGAGGCGACGCGTGAACGACGTCCTCGACGTCGCCCTGCGACTCATCGTCGTCTTCGCCGTCTTCCTCGTGCTCCCGCTCGTCGTCGGGCAGACCGAGCACAAGGTGATGGCGCACATGCAGGGCCGCCTCGGCCCCATGTACGCCGGCGGCTTCCACGGCTGGGCCCAGCTCGTCGCCGACGGCGTGAAGTTCGCGCAGAAGGAAGACGTCGTCCCGGCCAACGCCGACCGCCGCATCTTCCAGCTCGCCCCCGCCGTCGCCCTGCTCCCGTACCTCCTCGTCCTCATCGCCGTCCCCATCGGCCCGGGCGAAGGCGCGGTCGGGCAGGTCATCGACGCCGGACTGTTCTTCGTACTCGCCGTCATGGGCGTCGGCGTCCTCGGCAGCCTGATGGCCGGCTGGGCCTCCGCCAACAAGTTCTCCCTGCTCGGAGGCCTGCGCACCGCCGCGCAGCTCCTCGCGTACGAGCTCCCCATGCTGCTGGCCGCCGCCTCCGTCGCCATGGCCGCCGGGACCGTGTCCCTCCCCGGCATCGTCGACGCCTTCCAGTGGTGGTGGCTGCCCTGGCAGATCACCGGCGCGCTCGTCTTCTTCATCGCCGGCCTCGCCGAACTCCAACGTCCCCCCTTCGACATGCCCGTCGCCGACTCCGAGATCATCTTCGGCGCGTACACCGAGTACACCGGCCTGCGCTTCGCGCTGTTCCTGCTCGCCGAGTACGCCGGCATCGTCGTCCTCTGTGCCCTCACCACGGTCCTGTTCCTCGGCGGCTGGCACGGCCCGATCGCCGACGGCTGGGTCTGGACCCTCCTCAAGACCGCGGTCCTCGCCTTCGTCGTGATCTGGCTCCGCGTCACCTATCCGCGGCTGCGCGAGGACCAGCTCCAGAAGCTCGCCTGGACCACACTCATCCCGCTCGCGCTCGCCCAGATCGCGCTCACCGGCATCGTGAAGGTGGCGATCCAGTAATGCCCATCCCCGGATCCGGCCTCGCCAAGGGCCTCGCCGTCACCCTGCGCACGATGACGAAGCGCGCGCACACCGCCCAGTACCCCGAGGTGCAGCCCGAGCTCCCGCCCCGCACCCGCGGGGTCATCGGCCTGTTCGAGGAGAACTGCACGGTCTGCATGCTGTGCGCCCGCGAGTGCCCCGACTGGTGCATCTACATCGACTCCCACAAGGAGACGGTCCCGGCCGCCGCCCCCGGCGGCCGCGAGCGCAGCCGCAACGTCCTCGACCGCTTCGCCATCGACTTCTCCCTCTGCATGTACTGCGGCATCTGCATCGAGGTGTGTCCCTTCGACGCCCTCTTCTGGTCGCCGGAGTTCGAGTACGCGGAGACGGACATCCTCGAACTCACCCACGAGCGCGACAAGCTCCGCGAGTGGATGTGGACCGTCCCGGCGCCGCCCGCCCTGGACCCGGCCGCCGAGGAGCCCAAGGAGATCGCCGCCGCCCGCAAGGCCGCGGAGAAGGCCGAGGCCGCAGCCGCGGCAGCCGCCGCGGAGCCGACCGCACCCGCTGACCCCGCCGCGCCCGCCGCGCCCGGGACCGATGCCCCGAACACCCCGGAGGGAGACGCGTGACCCCCGCAGCCACCGCCCTCGCCGCCGCGGCGACGGGCAACGGGTTCCTCTCCCCGACCGGCGTCGAGATCGCCTTCGTCCTCGTCGGCCTCGCCACCCTCGGCGCGGCCGCGATCACGGTCACCACCAAGCAGCTCGTGCACGCCGCCCTCTGGCTGGTCGTCGCGCTCGGCGGGATCGCCGTCGAGTACCTGCTGCTGACCGCCGAGTTCATCGCCTGGGTCCAGGTCCTGATCTACCTCGGCTCCGTGGTCGTCCTCCTCCTCTTCGGGCTGATGCTCACCAAGGCCCCCATCGGCCACTCCCCGGACGCAGACTCGAACAACCGCTGGGTCGCGCTCGGCGTCGCCCTCGTCGCGGCCACCGCGCTCGTCTGGGTCGTCGTCGACGCGTTCCGCACCACCTGGATCGATCTCGACGGCCCCGTCCAGGGCTCCACCCAGGTGACCGGCGAGATGCTCTTCCAGCACTGGGTACTGCCCTTCGAAGCCCTCTCCGTCCTCCTCCTCGCGGCCCTGATCGGCGCCATCGTGCTCTCCCGCAGGGACGCCGCCGCCGGTGGACCCGACGACAAGACGAAGGGGCAGCAGCGCTGATGCACCTCGCCTATCCCGCCGTGCTCGCGGCGCTCCTCTTCTGCACGGGCCTGTACGGAGTGCTCGCCCGCCGCAACGCCATCCTGGTCCTGATGTCCGTCGAGCTGATGCTCAACGCCGTCAACCTCAACCTGGTGGCCTTCGACGTCTGGCTGCGCGACACCCTGCACGCAGGCCAGGCCCTCACCCTCTTCACCATCGCCATCGCCGCCGCCGAGATCGGCATCGGCCTCGCGATCGTGCTGATGGTGTACCGCAACCGCGGCACCTCGGACGTCGACCGGCTGCGCGACACCGCCGAGGGCCACGAGCCCGCCCCGAACAACCAGAGCGAGGTCACCGCGTGAGCACCACGACCCTCGCGGTCCTCGTCCCGCTCCTGCCCTTCCTGGGCGCGGTGGCGGGACTGCTGTTCGGCCGCAGCGCCCCCGGGTTCGTCCGGCCCCTCGCGGTGCTGCCGGCGCTGGCCGCGGCCGTGCTGGCCGTGGTCGTCGCCGTCCGCCAGGGCGGCGGCCGGCCGATCGTCGCCTCGACGGAGCTGACCCCGACCGGCTCGGTGCCGATCGACCTCGCGCTCTACCTGGACGGCTTCGCCGTGCTGGTCGCCGTGCTGGTCGGCGTCGTCGCCACCTGCGTACAGCTCTACTCGACGGCGTACCTCCGCGAGGACCCGCGCTACCCGTCGTATGCCGCTCTGGTGTCACTGTTCACCTCCGCCATGCTGCTCGTCGTCTACTCCGGCGACCTGATGGTGCTGCTGGTCGGCTGGGAGATCATGGGCATCTGCTCGTACTTCCTCGTCGGCCACTACTGGGAGACCGAGGCGGCCCGCTCCGCCTCCCTCAAGGCCTTCCTCGTCACCAAGCTCGGCGACGTCCCCTTCCTGATCGGCCTGTTCGCGCTCGCCGCCGACGCCGGCTCCTTCCAGATCACCAAGATCCTGGGCACCGTCGCCGCGGGCGGGCTCGACCACCCGACGCTGATCGCGCTCCTCCTGCTCGCCGGCGTCGCGGGCAAGTCCGCTCAGTTCCCGCTGCACACCTGGCTTCCGGACGCCATGGCGGGCCCCACCCCGGTCTCCGCGCTGATCCACGCCGCGACGATGGTCGCCGCCGGTGTCTACTTCGTCGCCCGTCTCCTCCCGGTCTTCGCGGCCTCCCGGGCCGCACTGGTGGTCATGGCCGTCATGGCGGCCGTCACGATGCTCGGTTCCGGCCTCGCCGCCCTGGCCCAGGACGACGTCAAGCGCGTGCTCGCCTACTCCACCGTCGGCCAGCTCGGCTACATGCTCGGGGCACTGGCCGTCGGCGACCGAGGCGCCGCCGTCTTCCACCTCCTGTCCCACGGCTTCTTCAAGGCGCTCCTCTTCCTCGGCGCGGGCGTGATCATCCACGCCGCCGGGACGAACTCCCTGGCCGCCATGTCCCGTATGGACGGCCTGGCCAAGCGCATCCCCGACGCCTTCTGGACCATGACGATCGCGCTGCTCGCGCTCGCCGCGATCCCGCCCTTCGCCGGCTTCTTCTCCAAGGAAGCCGTCCTCGTCGCCGCCGAGCACGCCGCCGGCGGGCACTCGGAGTCCGCTCCCAGCGCCGCCGGCTGGGTCGTGCTCGTCGCCGGCGTGCTGACCGCCGTGCTCACCGCCGCCTACGCCACCCGGCTGTGGCTGATGGCCTTCCGCGGCCGGGGCGCCGCCGCCCCCGACCACGGCAAGGAGCCCGTCGCCATGACCGGCGTGCTGTGGCTGCTCGCGATCCCGACGATCGGCTTCGGCCTCGCCGCCGGCCCGATCGCCGACTGGTTCGACGGCAACGAACTCACCCCGTCCCTGACCACCTCGGTCCTCGGCACGGGAGCCGCCGCCGTGGGCGCGGTGCTGACCTACGCCCTGTGGCAGCGGGCCACGGCCAAGGCCGCCGCCGTCGGTTACGGAGCCGGCGCGTCCGCGTCCGCCGCCGCCGCGGAGTCCGCCGCCGAAACCCCCGAGGTCGCCGAGGTCACCCACGACCACCCCGCCGTCCCGGCCGGCGCCGCCCCCGACCCCGGCCGGGCGCTGCTCGGCCCGCTGCACCGCCACGCGGCCGACGGCTTCCACCTCGACGCCGTCTACGACCGGCTGTTCGTCCGTCCCGTCCGCGCGGCCGCGAGCCTCGTCCGCTTCCTCGACCGCGAGGTCGTGGACACGTACGTCCGCGGCGCGGGCGCCGGCCCCCGGCTGCTCGGCAGCCTCGTACGCCGGGCCCAGACCGGCAACGTGCAGAGCTACCTGAGCGCCCTGCTCGCCGGCGCCGTGGTCCTGGCGATCGCCACCGCCGTCCTCGCCAACGTCAACGCCGGATCGTGAGCCGTGAGTCAGCCGTGATTGATATCAGCCCGTCCGTGATGCAGTTCCTTCTGGCGTTCGTCGTGGCCGCACCGCTCCTCGGCGCCGCCGCGGCCCTCCTGCCGGCCCCGCCCGGCCTCAAGGGCAAGAGCCCCGAACAGGCCGTGCTGCGCCACGGCGTGACCGTGACCGGCGTGATCCTCGCCGCGGCCGTCGCCCTCGCCCTGGGCTTCGACCACGACGCCCCGGCCCAGTTCCAGGCGACCACGGACCTCAGCTGGATCCAGGCGCTGAACGTCCGGATCCACCTCGGCATCGACGGCATCTCGCTCCCCCTCCTCCTGATGACCGCGCTGCTGTTCTTCCTCTGCGCGCTCTACAGCTACTTCAAGCTCCCCGAAGGCCCGTCCCCGAAGGCCTTCGTCGCGCTGCTCCTCGTCCTCGAGTCCGGCACCCTCGCGACCTTCGCCGTCCTCGACCTGCTGCTGTTCTTCCTCGCCTTCGAGATGGTCCTCATCCCGATGTACTTCCTCATCGCCCGCTGGGGCGGTGCTCAGCGGCAGGCCGCCGCCTGGAAGTTCATCCTCTACACCCTCCTCGGCTCCGTGGTCATGCTGCTCGGACTGCTGCTGATCGGGCTGAACAGCGGCACTTTCGACATGGTGGCCCTCGCCTCCGACAACGGCCGCGAACTGAGCCACACCACCCAGCTCCTGGCCGTCCTCGCCATCGGCATCGGCCTCGCCGTGAAGACCCCGATGTGGCCGCTGCACAGCTGGCTGCCCGACGCCCACACCGCGGCGCCCACCGTGGGCTCCGTCCTGCTGGCCGGCGTGCTGCTCAAGATGGGCACGTACGGGTTCGTGCGCATCCTGCTCCCCGTCACGCCCGACGGCATGGCGACCTTCGCCCCCTACCTGGGCGCCTTCGCCGCCATCGGCATCGTCTACGGGTCCCTCGCCTGTCTCTCGCTCGCCCGCAAGGGCAACAAGGGCGACCTCAAGCGCCTCATCGCGTACTCCTCCGTCGGCCACATGGGCTTCGTCCTCCTCGGCATCGCCTCGATGACTCCCACCGGTGTGAACGGCGCGCTGTTCGCCAACATCGCGCACGGTCTGATCACCGGCCTTCTCTTCTTTCTTGTCGGTGCGCTCAAAGACCGTTACAAGACCGCCGATCTGGACACCCTCGCCGGAGCCACCGGGGCCGCCCTCTACGGCCGCGCCCCCCGCCTCGGCGCCCTCCTCGCCTTCGCCGCCGTCGCCTCCCTCGGCCTGCCCGGACTCGCCGGTTTCTGGGGCGAGATGCTGGCCCTGTTCGGCGCGTTCGACCCGGCCGAGGGCCTGTCCCGGCCCGCCTTCCTCACCTACATGGCCTTCGGCGCGTTCGGCACCCTGCTCACCGCCGCCTACCTGCTGATCGTCGTACGGCGCGTCTGCATGGGCGACCCCAAGACCCTGCCCGAGCCCGGGCCCGCGCTCGAACTCGCGGACATCCAGCGCTACGAGTTCGCCGCCTGGACCCCGCTCGCCGCCCTCACCGTCCTCGCCGGCCTGTGGCCCGCTGTCCTCCTCGGCCTCACCGACCCGGCCGTCCAGAAGCTCCTCGCAGGAGGCAACGCATGACGGCCCTGTCCGCCCTGACCGCGGTCACGGCCCCGCCCGCCGAGACCGCGAGCCTCATCCAGAGCATCGACTGGCTCGCGATCACCCCCGTGGTGCTCCCCGCCGCCGTCGCCCTGGTCGTCCTGGTCGCCGACCTCTTCGTACCGGAACGGCTCAAGCCGCTGCTCGGCTGGCTCTCCGTCGCCGGCCTCGCCGCCGCCACCGTCACCCTGCTGCCGCTGCGCGCCGGGGACCGCGCCACGTTCTGCCTCGCCACCGACCCCGGTGCGTGCAGCTACACCGCCGACCACTTCACGCTCGTCATCCAGTTCCTGGTGCTGGCCGGCGCCCTGGTCACCGCCCTGCTGTCGGTCACCACCGTCCGCGACGCGCGCATGCCGGCCGGCGAGTACTGGTTCCTGCTGCTGTCCTCCGCCGCCGGCGCCGCCCTGCTGCCCGCCTCCCGCGACCTCGCCACCCTGATCGTCGCCCTCGAAGTCGCCTCGCTGCCCGCCTTCGCCCTCGTCGGCATGCGCCGCGGCGACCGGCTCTCCTCCGAGGCCGCCCTCAAGTTCTTCCTCTCCTCCGTCACCGCCACCGCCGTGTCGCTGATGGGCGTCAGCTTCGTCTACGCCGCCACCGGCACCCTGCACCTCACCCAGGTCGCCGACCGCCTCGAGGACGTCCCCGGGCAGCTCGACACCCTCGCCATGGCCGGCGTCGCGCTCACCCTCGTCGGCTTCGCCTTCAAGACCGCGGCCGTCCCCTTCCACTTCTGGGTCCCGGACACCTACGTCGGCGCGCCGCTGCCCATCGCGGGCTACCTCTCCGTGATCGGCAAGGCCGTCGGCTTCACCGGCCTCATCCTCGTCACGGTGATCGCCTTCCCGGCGTACTCCGACATCTGGGGCCCCGCCCTCGCCGTCCTCGCCGCGCTCACCATGACGCTCGGCAACGCCGCCGCCCTGCGCCAGCGCGCGGACCGGCCGGGCAGCGCCGTACGGCTGCTCGCCTGGTCCTCGGTCGGCCAGGCCGGCTACCTGCTGGTCCCGATCGCGGCCGCCGCGTACTCCGATCGCGACCAGATCGGCTCCACCGTCGCCTACGCCCTCATGTACGCCGCCGTGAACCTCGGCGCCTTCGCCGTGGCCGCCCTGGTCGCCCGCACGAAGCCGCTGAACCGGCTCAGCGACTACCGCGGCCTGTACGCGGAGCGCCCCGCCGCCGCCCTCGCGCTGGCCTTCTTCCTGCTCTGCCTGGCCGGCCTGCCGCCGGGCCTCATCGGTCTCTTCGCCAAGGTCACCGTCTTCCGCTCCGCGGTCGACGCGGGCCTGGGCTGGCTGGCCGTGGTCATGGCCGTCAACGTCGTCATCGCCCTGTACTACTACCTGCGCTGGACGGCGCTGCTCTTCCGCGCCCCGCAGGCCCCCGCCGAAGGCGTCCGTACGAAGGCCCCCTGGCCGGTCACCGCCGCGATCGTGATCACGGCGGTCACCGCCGTGGTGCTCTCGGGGGCTCCGCAGCTCGTCCTGCGCTTCGCCTCGGGCAGCCTGTTCCCGCAGTAGCCCGCGCCGGCAGACCCGTACGACGGCCCGTACGTACGCCCGTACGTCGGCACGTCCGTACGCCGTGACCCGTACGGAGCAACGCCCGCCGCCGCACCGCCGCCCCGGACACCGGGGCGGCGGCCCCGGCACGCCCTGGGAACCAGAAGCCCTCACCTCGCGTTGACCGAGAAGGGAGGGTCCACTGGACCGTAGACCCTCAGATCCGCAGATCCCGGACGGGGGTCCCCCTGCCGCACCACTTGGAGGGCGTACCGTGCACCGCCGGCACAACGGGCTGAAGACCGCCGTACTCCTCGGCGGGCTGTCCGCACTCATCATCGTCATCGGAAGCTTCTTCGGGCGGGGCGGGCTGATCATCGCCGTCCTCGTCGCCCTCGGGACGAACGCGTACGCGTACTGGAACAGCGACAAGCTGGCTCTACGCGCGATGCGCGCCCGCCCCGTCAGCGAGTTCGAGGCCCCCCAGCTCTACCGCATGGTGCGCGAGCTCTCCACCTCCGCGCGCCAGCCCATGCCACGGCTCTACATCTCCCCGACCGAGGCGCCGAACGCCTTTGCCACCGGCCGCAATCCGCGCAACGCCGCGGTCTGCTGCACCGAGGGCATCCTGCGCATACTCGACGAGCGCGAGCTGCGCGGGGTGATCGGCCACGAGTTGAGCCACGTCTACAACCGCGACATCCTGATCTCGTCCGTCGCCGGAGCCCTCGCCTCCGTCATCATGTTCCTGGTGAACTTCGCCTGGCTGATCCCGATCGGCCGGTCGAACGACGACGAGGGGCCCGGCCTCCTCGGCATGCTGCTGATCATGATCCTGGGCCCGTTGGCCGCTTCCGTGATCCAGCTGGCCATCAGCCGTTCGCGCGAGTACGAGGCCGACGCGTCCGGCGCCCAGCTCACCGGCGACCCGCTCGCCCTGGCCAGCGCCCTGCGCAAGCTGGACGCCGGCGTCAAGCAGCTCCCGCTGCCCCCCGAGCCCAGGTTGGAGACCGCGAGCCACATGATGATCGCCAACCCGTTCCGCCCGGGCCAGGGCCTTTCTAAGATGTTCTCCACGCACCCACCGATGGCCGAGCGCATCGCCCGGCTCGAACAGATGGCAGGCCGTAGTCAGTGAAGACCATCCTCAACATCATTTGGCTCGTCCTCAGCGGCATCTGGCTGTTCCTGGGCTACTGCCTGGCGGGCGTGCTCCTGTGCATCACCATCATCGGCATCCCGTTCGGCATCGCGGCCTTCCGCATCGCGGTGTACGCCCTCTGGCCCTTCGGCTACACGACGGTCGAGCGCCGGGACGCGGGCGCGGCGTCCTGCATCGGCAACGTCCTGTGGCTGGTCCTGGCGGGCTGGTGGCTGGCCCTCAGCCACATCGTCACCGGCATCGCCCTGTGCGTCACGATCATCGGCATCCCGTTCGGCATCGCCAACTTCAAGATGGTCCCGCTCGCCCTGCTGCCGCTGGGCCGCGAGATCGTCCCGACCGACGCGCCGTTCGCCTCCCGGTAGACGACAGGGCGGCGAGGGTACTCACGGGCAGGGAGAACCAGTGTCGGCTGCGAACACGGCCACGACCCTGTCGGTCATCGTGCCGATGTACAACGAGGAGGAGGCCCTCCCCGCCCTGGTGAGCCGCCTGCGGCCGGTGCTCGACGACACCGGGGTCCCGTACGAGGTCCTGGCGGTCGACGACGGCAGCACCGACCGGACCTCCGAACTCCTCGAAAAGTTCCGTACGGACTGGCCCGAGCTCCGCATCGTCCGGCTGCGCGGCAACTCCGGCCACCAGGCCGCCCTGCGCGCCGGGCTGCACAGCTCGGTCGGGGCGTACGTGGCCAGCATCGACGCCGACCTCCAGGATCCGCCGGAGAAAATACCGGAGATGCTGGACCTGGCCCGGTCCGAGAACCTCGACATCGTCTACGGCGTCCGCTCCGACCGCAGCACCGACACCGGCTTCAAGCGCCGCACCGCCGCCGCCTACTACTGGCTCATGCGCCGCATGGTCGGCAAGCAGGTGCCCGCGCAGGCCGGGGACTTCCGGCTGCTCAGCCGCGAGGCCGTGGAGGCCCTCAAGGCCCTGCCCGACCAGCAGCAGGTCTACCGGCTGCTGGTGCCCTGGCTCGGTTTCCCGAGCGGGCAGGTCACGTACCGCCGGGCCGAACGGGTGGCGGGCGAGACCAAGTACCCGCTGAGCAAGATGATCCGCCTCGCCGTGGACGGCATCACCAACTTCTCGGCCGCCCCGCTGCGGCTCGCGACCTGGCTCGGCGTCGTCAGCTTCGTCACGTGCCTCGTCATGATCGCCTGGACGCTGGTGGTGTTCCTGCTCGGCAAGACCGTGCCCGGCTGGACCTCGCTGTTCGTCGGCATGCTCTTCCTCGGCGGAGTGCAGCTGATCTGCGTCGGGCTGCTCGGCGAGTACATCGGCAGGATCTACACCGCCGTACAGCGCCGGCCCACGTACTTCATCGGGTACGACTCGGCGCGCGACGACACCGGCAAGGATCCTGGGGAGAGCGGGAACTGACGGGGGTTCGGCGAGCTCCCGGTGCAGGTCAGGGCGATTGTCAGTGGCGTGGGTCACCATGAGTGCATGAACGAGACCGAGCAGTTGCTGGAGCAAGTCGCCACCCGCGCACATGGTGGTGCGGGCGGGCACGGAAAGCCCCTGCCGGCGCCGCTGGACGCCGAGGAGCCGGCCCGTGCCGCGCTCATACTCGGCTTCGAACTGCCGCCGCTGCTCGCCGGGCTCTACACCCGCGTCGGGGACGGCGGGTTCGGCCCGGAGTGCGGGCTGCTGCCCCTGAACGACGGCGTCGCCACCTACCGGGCGATGCGCGGATCCGGATGGAAATGGCCCGGCGGCGTGCTGCCCATCGCCCACTGGGGCTGCGGCATGTACGTCTGCGTCGACTGCCGCTCGGAGACCGCCCAAGTCCTGCTGTTCGACCCGAACCTGGGGGATCCGGACCTGGCCTGGTTCATCGACGCCCCGAGCCTCGCCGACTGGCTGCGCGGCTGGCTCGACGGCACCGCCTGGTACTGCGAGGACTCCGCGGCGGGGGAGGAGTACGACCTGGACCTGGCGCCCTGGGCCGAGTTCAGATCCCGCGTGTGAGCCGCCTGCGCAGGCCGTAGGCCAGCGCGCCCGCCACCAGCACCGCAGCCCCCGTGACCGCCGACGCAAGGGGCAGCGCGCAGGCCAGCACGACACAGCCGGACAGCCCGACCGCTGCCACGGCCCGGCCCTTGACAGCTGAATCGAGAGTCCACGCGGAAGCGTTCGCGATCGCGTAGTAGGCCAGCACCCCGAACGAGGAGAAACCGATCGCACCCCGCAGGTCGGTCGTCGCCGCGAGCACCGCGACCACCACGCCCACGGCGAGCTCCGCATGGTGCGGCACCTGATGCCGTGGATGCACGGCGGCCAGCGCGCGGGGGAGATGGCCGTCCCGGGCCATCGCCAGGGTGGTCCGCGACACCCCGAGCACCAGGGCCAGCAGCGAGCCCAGCGCCGCCAGGGCGGCACCGACCCGGACCACGGGGGTCAGTCCGGGCTGTCCGGCGGCCCGTACCGCGTCGGCCAGCGGTGCCGTCGAAGCCGCCAGGGCGTCGGCCCCCAGCACCGACAGCGCCGCCACCGCCACCGCGGCGTACACGAGCAGGGCGATCCCCAGGGCGAGGGGGACCGCCCGCGGGATCGTGCGCTCGGGATCACGCACCTCCTCGCCCAGAGTGGTGATCCGGGCGTATCCCGCGAAGGCGAAGAACAGCAGTCCGGCCGCCTGGAGCAGGCCGCCGGCGCCGCCCCCGGCCAGGCCGCCGAGCCGTCCCGCATCGGCCGCTCCCGAGGTCAGGCACACCACCACGACCCCGGCCAGCACGGCCAGGACCGCCGCCACGATCACCCGCGCGATCCGGGCGGACTTCTGCAGGCCCCCGTAGCTCGCGGCGGTCAGCGCCACCACCGCCGCGACGGCCACGGCGTGCTGCTGCCCGGGCCACACGTACGCCCCGACGGTGAGGGCCATCGCCGCACACGAGGCGGTCTTGCCGATCACGAAGCCCCAACCGGCCAGGTATCCCCAGAACGGGCCGAGCCGTTCCCGCCCGTACACGTAGGTCCCGCCGGAGGCCGGATACCGGGCGGCCAGCCGCGCCGAGGAGTGCGCGTTGCAGTAGGCGATCAAGGCCGCCACCCCGAGGGCGGCGAGCAGCGCGCCGCCCGCCGGCCCCGCCGCGCCTGCCGCCGGGGCGAGCGCGGCGAAGATGCCGGCCCCGACCATCGCCCCGAGCCCGACGACCACGGCGTCGAAGACTCCCAGCGTGCGCTTCAACTCGTTGTCCACGCGCGGAGGGTAGCGGGGCCGGGGAAGGTCCGGCGGATCAGGGCGGCCCGAGCCCGGCCCTGACCGCCGGACACCCCTGGGGGCCCGGCGGTCAGGAGGGCAAGACGCCCCCTAGACGACGCCCTCCCGGCCCGTCAGCGGCGCGCGGTTCTGCTCCCACCCGTGGAGGGCGGTCAGGCAGGCGTGGTCCAGGTGGCGCAGCCCGCTGAGGTCGAGGCGTACGGGCTGCCCGGCCGGCAGTGCGTCCAGCGCGTCGAGCAGTTTCGGCAGCCGCAGGAAGCTGGCGCTGCCCATGACCTGGACGCGGAGCTCCCCGCCCTCCCACACCTCCTCGATGTGCACGTGGGAGGTCTCCCAGGCGGCCTTGACCACGGCCAGCCCGAGCCCGACCAGCACCCCCTCGAAGAGGTTGGTGGCCACGATCGCGGCGGCCGTCGCCACCAGCACCCCCGCCTCGCCCCGGTGCGTCTGCCACAGGCGGGCGACGGCCCGGGCCGGCAGCAGCTTCCATCCGGCGTGCAGCAGCACCCCGGCCAGCGCGGCGAGCGGCACCACTTCGAGCACCTGGGGGAGCGCGACGGCGAACAGCAGCAGCCAGCCGCCGTGCATGATCCGGGACGCCCGGGTACGGGCCCCTGCCTCCACGTTGGCGGCGCTGCGCACGATCACGGCGGTCATCGGCAGCGCCCCGAGCAGTCCGCAGACGGTGTTGCCGACGCCCTGGGCCATGAGCTCCCGGTCGTAGTGGGTCCGGGGCCCGTCGTGCATCCGGTCCACGGCGGCCGCGCTGAACAGGGTCTCGGCGGAGGCGATCAGGGCCAGGGCGATCACGGTTCCCATGGCTCCGGCGGAGGCCAGCAGCCCGAAGTCCCCCCAGCCGGGCGGGGCCACGGCCTCCAGGACCCCGGTCACCGTCACCTTCTCGACGGGCAGCTGCAGCAGCATCGACGCGGCGGTGGCGGCGGCCACCCCGACGAGCGCGCCCGGTACGAGCCGCAGCCGGGCAGGCATGCGGCGCCAGGCCACGAGGACGGCGATGGTCCCGGCCCCGAGCGCCACGGCGGACCAGTCGGCCTCACCGGCGAGCCCCGGCACCGCGGCCAGTTTCGCCAGGGTTCCGCCGGGGGCCTGCACGCTGCCCAAGGCGTACAGCTGCCCCGCGATCAGCACGAGCCCGATCCCGGCCAGCATCCCGTGCACGACGGCCACGGAGATCGCCCGGAACCACCGCCCGAGCCGCAGGGCCCCCATGCCCAGCTGCAGCACCCCGGCGGCCAGCACCAGGACCCCGAGCGCGCGGGCACCGTGCGTGTGCACCGCCTCGTAGACGAGCACGGTGAGCCCGGCGGCCGGCCCGCTCACCTGGAGCGAACTCCCCGGGAACCACCCGGTGACCAGCCCGCCCACCACCCCGGTGACGATCCCCAGCTCGGCCGGTACACCGGAGGCGACGGCCACCCCCACACAGAGGGGCAGCGCGACGAGCGCCACGACGACGGACGCCCCGAAGTCTTCGCGAAACGTGTCGACCCCAGGCATCCGAGAACCTCCCCTGTCCCGCGGTGATGATTGCCACCAGAGTGGTGGGCGCGCGCAGGGCTCCCCAAGTGCCCATAGGGGGCCGCTGAGGCGCATGCGCCGCGCACGCCGGGCACATCATCCGCACGCCCCCGGAAACGGCCGCGGGGGGGGGGGGGGGGGGGGGGGGGGGGGGGGGGGGGGGGGGGGGGGGGGGGGGGGGGGGGGGGGGGGGGGGGGGGGGGGGGGGGGGGGGGGG
>NZ_JBVIGX010000034.1:27128-67515 GCF_055570595.1 Streptomyces sp. NPDC031132 | reverse complement strand
ACGCCACCCCCGCAACTACCTGGCCTTCCTCGGCCTCGCAGCAGCCATCTGCTGCTACAAGCGACTTGTCCGCCTCACCACATAGGACATGGTCTAAACACGAGGGCCTGGCACCCGATGCCAGCGGGTGCGCGGCCAGCGTAGGGACCGGCACGAAAACCGAGACCGGCGTGCGCGCACCGCCGAGCCGCCTGCCGGTGTCGTTCAGCGCCTGCTGTTTCTTCGGCCAGGCCGGCTGGTGACGTCGACGATGGTCTACTCCCCTGGTCCACGGCCCTGAGCCGACCTGCGCGTACTACGGCCTGCCCGACGGGGCCGCCGGCAGGCCGTCCTGCGCGGCGCGAGGTGCCGGAAGCACCCCCGGCAGGGTCCAGGTGTAGACGTCCGGGGAGAAGGCGTGCAGACGCTTGACGAGCCTGGCGGTCGACCAGGGCCAGCTGAAGGTGTTGACGCCCGGGAGGCCGAAGTAGTATCCGGATCCGTTCTCGGGGCTGTAGACGGTGGTGCGCAGCGCCTCGTGCAGGGCCTGCTGATGGGCTTCCTCGGCTTCGGGAATGACATCGAGCGCGGCGTAGCCGTGGGTGCGCAAGTGGGTGAGGGCCGTCGCGACGTAGCGGAGCTGGGCCTCGAGGACGGTGGGTACTGCGGTGGTGCCGGTGAGCAGGTTCGGGCCGACGAGGAGGAAGAGGTTGGGGTAGCCGCTGACGCTGGTGCCCAGATAGGCGCGGCGGTCGTCGGCCCAGGTCCGGGCGAGCGGGGTGCCGCAGGTGCCGTACAGCCGGCCGGCCAGGGGGACTTCGCCGACGTGGTAGCCGGTGGCCAGGATGATGACGTCGGCGCGGGTACGGGTGCCGTCGGCACCGATGACGTGGGAGCCCTCGACGGCGGCTGCCCGGGTGGGATGGAGCCGGACGTTGGGCCGGCAGAGGGCGGGGTAGTAGGTGTCGGACGTGATCAGGCGGCGGGCCCCGAGGCGGTAGCCGGGGGTGAGTGCCCGGCGCAGGGCCCGGTCCGGTACGGAAGTGCGCAGATGGAGGCGCGCCACGGCTTCCAGGGGCCGCAGCAGGCGGGGGTGGCGCAGGGGGAGGCCGACGGCTTCCTGGGTCCAGTGGTGCAGGCCGCGCAGGGCGCGGCGTGCTGCCGGGTGGAGTCCGAGGAATCGGTGCAGGCGGGCGGGGAGCGGGTAGTCGGGTTTCGGGAGCACCCAGTGGGGAGTGCTCTGGAAGACGTCGACGTGCGCGGCCTGCGGCTGGATCTCGGGCAGGAACTGTACGGCGGACGCTCCGGTGCCCACGACCGCGATGCGGCGACCGGTGAGGTCGGCGTCGTGGTTCCAGCGGGCGGAGTGGAAGGCCGGGCCGGGGAAGGTGTCGAGGCCGGGGATGTCGGGGTGGCGGGGCCGGTGCCATGGGCCGGTGGCGACGATGACGGCGCGGGCCGTGCAGGCGCCCGCCGTGGTCTGCAGGCTCCAGCGGCCGGCGTCCGGCTGCCAGCGCGCGTCCAGCACCTCCGTGTCGTAGCGGATCGCCTCCTCCACCCGGTGGGTCGACGCGGTGGTCCGGAGGTAGTCGAGGATTTCGGACCGGTCGGCGAAGCCCCGGCTCCAGGGGTGGGGGGCGAAGGAGTACTCGTACAGCATCGCGGGCACGTCGCACCCGCAGCCGGGGTAGCTGTTGTCGCGCCAGGTCCCGCCGAGACGGTCGGACTTCTCCAGCACCACGACGTCGTCGATCCCGGCCCGGCGCAGTGCGATCACGGCGGCCACACCCGAGAGGCCGGCCCCGATGACGGCCACCTCCACCTGGCGGCAGCTGCCGGAACTTTCACGGGTCACGCTTGCTCCCTCCCTGCCTCGGGAGCGTCCCGGACGGTGCCGGAGCGCTCTCGACAGTCACCCAGAGCGCATGATCGTAGGGGTCTGCGTGATCGCGCGGGGATGTGCGGCGTACGCGTGGCCCTTACGAGTGATCGTGCAGGCGGGGTGGTGGCGTCCTGAACCTGCGGCACCGCGCATGGTCGTCCGGTTGAATGGATGCCGTGACGCATGGCCCGGGTTTCAGTGAGGAAGATCTGCGCCGGCTGGCGGGGCCGCGCTCCTTCGAGCGCGGGGTCGGCTATCTGTCGGCGGTGTACCGGCTGGAGATCGGCGACGAGGCGATCAGAGCAACCGTGGACGGCAGCGACGCGTACGAGGTCGAGCTGACCGAGGACGAGGGCGGCGGGCTCAGCGGCTGGTGCGACTGCCCGTACGGGCAGGAGGGCAACTTCTGCAAGCACTGCGTGGCGGTGGGCCTGGTCGTCCTGGAACAGGCCGAATCGGTGCCGCAGCAGCGGTCGGCCGCCGCCTCGCGCACGCGGCTGCTGGACGAGTGGCTGGAGTCCCGCACCCGAGAGGAACTGGCCGCCCTGGTACGGGAACAGCTCGCCGGGGACCGTGGCCTGCGCCGCCGGCTTGAGCTGCGCGCGGCCAGCGCCAGGGAGGACACCGCCCTCATGCGGGAGCGCATCCTGAGCCTCCTCGACACCCGGCCCTTCGCCCGTCACGGCTACGTCGAGTACGGCGACGCCCACGCCTACGGGCAGCAGGCGGCGGAGGCGGTCACCGCCCTGCGGGCGCTGACGGCGGGCGGCCGGGCCGCCGACGCGGTGGCGGTAGCCCGCGAGGCCCTCCGGACTCTGGGCCGTACGTACGGGGAGATCGACGACTCGGACGGCCTGATCGGGGATGTCGCCACCGGGCTGTCCGAGGCCCATCTGGAGGCCTGCCTGTCCGCCCGCCCCGACCCGGTGGAGACCGCCGAGTGGCTGGTGCGCCACCTGCTGGACGAAGAGGGCGACATCGGCGACATCGCCGACGTCGACCTCTTCGACTACCGGGAGGTCCTGGGTGAGCCGGGCATGGCTCGGGCACGGGAACTGGTGGTGGCCGCCTGGCGGATCAACCCCAAGTCGTGGACCGAGAAGTACCTGATGGAGCGCCTCCTGAAAGCGGACGGCGGCAGCGTGGACGCGCTGGTCGCCGTCCACACGGCGGACCTCGCCCCGAACGGCCACACCCACCTGGTGATCGCCCGAGAGCTGGAGGGGGCGGGCCGCCCGGCCGAGGCCCTGGAGTGGGCCGAACGCGGCCTGCGGGAGGCCGAGTCCGACGGGGGGCCGGATGAGGAGCTGGTCGCGTTCGTCTGCGACCGGTACGCGCGGGCCGACCGTTTGGCCGATGTGGTCACGATCCGCCGGGACGCTCTGCGGGCCCGCCCCTCTCTGGCCGCCTACCGGCATCTGCGTACCGCGGCCCGCACGGCCGGGGTCTGGGAGGTCACCGAGCGCGCGGGCGCCTTGGATGTGCTCAAAGCCTCCGACCGGCCGCCGAAGGGCCGTTGGTACGGCGGCTCGGCGCTGGTCGATGCGCTCATGGACGACGCCGACCTCGAGGCTGCCTGGCAGGCCGCCGCCGACGGGTACGCGGACCGGCTGCAGTGGCTGGCCCTGGCCGACCGGATCCGCGACAAGCAACCGGCCCGTGCACTGACCGTCTATCTGCGCTGGATCGAGCCACTGCGCAAGGAGACCGGTGGCAGCACGTACGAACGCATGGCGGAACTGCTGCTCAGCGCCCGCGCCTGCCACCGCATGCTGGGCACCGAGTCCGAGTTCGCCACCTACCTGGCCGCCCTCCGCGCCGACCAGAAACGCAAGCGGAAGCTGATGACGACGCTTGACCAGCACGGACTGTGAGTGGTCCCTTCGTCCTCGACGAGGCACCAGGCGGCGGGGCCGCAACGCGACGCGCGTCCACCGGGGCCCTCCGCGGCCGACACACCGTCCCGGCGGCCCGGTGTACCGGAACGAGCGGCCGAGGGTGGCCCCCATGGGTCACGACAGCGCTGCCGGTCCCCACCCCCGTCCTGGCGGCGGAGGGTCCCGGGAAGGCGCTGGCGAAGGCCGTACCGCAGAGCCGGAGGCGGCGGGAGATCCCCGGTTCACGGCCGCCGTCCTCAAGGAACGCATCTACGCAACGATCACCGTGATCTCGGTGGTCATCGGGCTGCGAGCAAGCGGACACGTCGACACGGCCGGCGCCGCCGCGACACTGGTGACCACGGCGGCCGGGTTGTGGCTGGCTGCGATCGTGGCCGACCAGCAGGCCCACCGCGTGGTGCACGGCCGACTGGCCACCGGTCCCGAGCTGCGCCACATCCTGTCCGTCAGCAGCCCGCTCCTCCTGTCCGCCGCCGGCCCGCTGGTCTTGGTCGCCGCCGCAGAACTGGGCGTGATGACCATCGACACGGCGCTGCTGGCCGCGGCGGCGGTCAGCATCGCCGGCCTGTTCGCCTGGGGCTGCTACGGCGGCGTCCGCATGGGCGGCGGCGCCCTCGCCGCCTTCCTGGCCGGCGCCCTGGACGCCGCGATCGGGCTGGCCGTCGCCCTGGTCAAGGCCGCCGCCGGACACTGACCCATCGGGGCAGCAGCCCCTGGCATGCGACAGAGGCGCGGGCCGAGAGCACACGGATCCGAGGCCTCAGCGGCGAGCAGGAGCCGCAACTGCGGTATGAAACCGGCAGGTCCGGCCCCGCCGGGGCACACAGGCCGTGCGCATGCCGCCGGCCGGAACGGGGGGCAGGGGTCAGGCGGCGAGGGCCTCGATCACCTCGGCGCCCGGGAGCTGCGCGAACAGCTTCCCGGGAACGATGAGCTTGCCGCGGCGGCCGCTGCCGACCAGTACGTACGGCAGCCCGACCACGACGGAGTCCACCAGCAGCGGCCAGTCCGACGGCAGGCCGATGGGCGTGATGCCGCCGTATTCCATGCCGGTGAGCTGCACCGCGGTGTCCATCGGCGCGAAGGACACCTTGCGGGCGCCGAGGCGACGGCGCACCACGCCGTTGACGTCGGCGCGCGCTCCCGAGGGGACCAGGCATGCGGCCAGCGTGGACGCGCCTCCGCGCTTGGCCGAGACGATCACGCAGTTCGCCGACTGCGCGAGGAGCTCCTGCCCGTAGTGCTCAACGAAGGCGGCGGTGTCCGCGATGGCCGGGTCGGTGTCGACGTACACGATGTCCTCGGCCGGGACGGTGCCGTGCCAGGTGCGGACCGCCTCGGCAACCGGCCCGGTGAGTTCGGCCAGGCACTCCGGCGCCGGGCGGGCGTTGTCGAAGGATCCGATGGGTGCGCGCATCCGTGCCATTGTGCACGGTCGGCGTCTGGCTTGCGGTGACGGGCCACGACGGCCGCCTACTGCGGCCGAGCGGCTGCTGCTCGGCCCCCGGCTGGGCGCGGCCGGCAGCGCGTCCGTGGGGGCCGTCGCCGGCGTGTGATGTCCAGGTCTGTCGCGCAGGCGTCAAGCAGCGGCAAGATCCCTCGTCCTGCCCGGGGAGCGCTTCGCGGAAATCCTCGCGAGGCGCTCCGCGGCCGACCGGTAGGGCTTGCCTGCCCCGCGTGTTGTCTGCCGTTTCCACCTGTCGCGGCAGGCACATTGATATTCCGTTAGAGAATCCTTTCTTCTACCAAGATGCGGATTCGCATCAGGAAGGGGATTGCCTTTGAACGGAACCATGCGGCAGGCTCGAAAGGGCGGTGCCCTATCGCCGTTGGCGCGGTCGTACGGGCGCCTCCCGCGAGTCCGGGGCCGCTTGCATCATCAAGTTCGTTCCTCCTGAAGGCCTTCGTGAAGACCTTCATCACCGCAGCAGAGGTTCAACGGTGGGAAATTTCCAGGAAGACAAGGAAGAACACCTGCGCAGTCTGCGCAAGGCGCGTGCGGACAAACAGTACCTCGACTATGTCGAAACCCTCGTGGAAGCGGCACCGGACGTGGCCGTGGGCTACGTCGTCGGCCCCGCCGTGGCAGGGGCAGTGACTGCAAGCGGGGGCATCGCGGGGTTCCTGACCGCCGGCCCGACGGGCATGGTCGTCGGTCTCACCGCGGGCGCTGCGGGCGGAATCTATGCGGGAGGGAAAGCCGAGGAGGCGTACCAGTCGGCGTCCACGGAAGACCGGGCGCGCATGCGCGCACTCGGTCAGAAAGCAGTGGAGGCCGGCGCCTCAGCCCGCGGAGCGTGGAAAGTCGGCCGCACCGTCTTGAAGTTCGTGAAGTAGGGGCGCGCGAAACGGCGGAGCGCAGGCGTACCGGGTTCAACGGGCCCGCGTCGTCTGCTTGGTCGGGACATGGCCCCTGGAGCCGCCCGAGGCCCGCACCGGCCTGCTGAGGGACGAAGTCCCGTCCTCGGACTCCGGGGCGCGGCCGAGGCTGCCATGTGCCCGGCGAGGTCGGAGCCATTGCGGTCCCGCCGCTCCGCAGGGACCCGCGGCCGGCCGGGGCTCCCGGGCTCGCTCCATCGGGCCGTGCGGCCGATGAGCTTTCCCGGACCCCGGCACTGGCCAGCTGATGGACGCCGTCGACCAGCGCGATGAAGTCCCGCTCGCTCACGCTGCGGCGCTTGCCCTTGCCCGCGGGGTGGGTCCGCAGACGGTGGCACAGCCGGGTCCGGGAACCTGGCCGCATAGCGATCAGCCCGGCCACTGACATTGATACTCGTACGCGGGTTCCGGTGGTCGTGGCTCTGCCACTGACTGACGTCCTGCTGGGCTGTCTTCGGGCTGTACCGTCCGGCTGCCGGGGCCCGTTCTCATGGCTCCGGCCAGGTGGAACATGACCTGATAGGAGCTTGGCCAGAAGCCCCCTCAATGTCCTGTCTGCCCCACCTGGCCGGTGTCACCTCCGGCTAGGAAGGCGCCTCCAGCATGACAGCAGCGGGCACGGTGGGCACGGTCACCCAGTGGGTGTTCGGCGGTGTGGATTCCCATGCCGACACCATTCATGTCGCGGTCGTCACCGACAACGGCGGCCACCTCGCCGACGCAGAGTTCCCCACGACCCCCGCCGGATACACGGCAGCCCTCGCGTTCCTGGGCGCCCACGGGGACGCGGTCGCGATCGGTGTCGAAGGCACCGCGTCCTACGGAAGCGGGTTCACCCGGGCGGCCCGCGCCGAGGGCCTGACCGTGGTCGAGGTCAACCGCCCCGACCGCGCCGAACGCCGCCGCAGCGGCAAGTCCGACCCCATCGACGCCTACGCCGCCGCCCGAGCCGCACTCTCCGGACGCGCCTCCAGCGCGCCCAAGGACGAGACCGTCACCGGCATACGCGCCCTCCACAACGCCGCCCGGTCCACGGTCAAAGCCCGCACCGCCGCCATGAACCAGATCGGGCACATACTCATCAGCGCCCCCGACACCATCCGTGACCGCTACCGGGCCCTGCACGCCAAACCGCTGATCGATGCCCTGGCACGCCTGCGTCCAGCGGGAGATGCCGTCCACAAGGGTGTCCTGACCGCCCTGAAGAGTCTGGCCCGACGCGTCCAGGCCCTGACCGCCGAGCACGACGAGCTCACAGCCTCGCTGGACGACGTGGTCACCGGACACAGTCCAGGTCTGCGTGCCGCCTACGGCGTCGGCCCCGACACCGCAGCCCAGCTGCTGATGGCCGCCGGCGGGAACCCCGACCGCCTTCGGACCGAGGCTTCGTTCGCAGCCCTGTGCGGCGTCGCCCCCGTCCCGGCCTCCAGCGGCAAGACCAACCGTCACCGCCTCTCCCGAGGCGGCGACCGCGCCGCCAACGCGGCCCTCTACCGGATCGCCCTCGTCCGCATGGCCAGCGACAACCGGAGCCGCGACTACGTGGCCCGGCAGACCGCGGCAGGCAGGACCAAGAAGGAGATCATCCGGCTCCTCAAACGGGCCATCGCCCGCGAGGTGTTCCGCTACCTCACCACCACGGTCACCGTCCCGGAGACCGCGGACCTGCGGCCGGCACGCCAGGCCAAGAACATCACCCTCACCGCTGTCGCCCGTCACTTCGGCGTCTGGCCCGCCGTCATCTCGTGCATCGAACGAGGCACCCGCCGCGACGACAACCTCGCCAACGCCTACCGCGACTGGCTCACCACTGCTTGACAGCCAATAGGAGCTTCATCCCGCGTCGTCTCCCACTGACATTCTGATGTAAAGCGCACCGGCATACCTCGCTGCCGAGATTGGGTACCGCCAGGAGGGTCAGGTGCGACTGGGCGGAACCCTCTCGGCCTGGACGCTCCTGCACCCGGTCACCGGGTGGTCGGTCCACCGGATCGGAGCCCCTGGGCTCCGATGGCCGGCGCTCGCGCCGGTCGCTCCGAGGACCACCGGTCAGCACATGACGTGCCTCCCGTACGGGACCATCTCGGCGGCGAGGGCGGCGCCGCAGCCGTCGCAGGCCGGGGTGCCCTTGGGCGCGGGCCGTGCGTCGGCGAGCGCGTCCAGGTCCTCGACGCTGGGCAGGTGGACGGGCGGGACGTCGCCGCGCTCGAAGTGGTGGTGGGCGTCGGGGTCGTGGCGGAGCTCGGCTCGGCGCGGGCGTACTCGGCGGCGGCCTGCGTGCGCTCGATCTCGACGGCCGCGTTCTCGGCGTCGGTCGGGTCGGCGGTCGCGGCGCGGGCGGCGGCCTGCTGCTTCTCGGCCTCGGCCCGGCGTTCCCATGCCTGGGCCCACTGCTCGGGCGTCCGGTCCTGCACCGCGCTGTCGACGGCCTTGCGGCGGTCGCGGCGGGCCTGGCGGTCGGCCTGGCCTCGGCGCAGCTGGTCGACGGTGGGCAGGACGGGGCCGGACATCTGCGCCGGGGCGCCGTAGGCGGTGCCGTGGACCAGACCGAGGCTGTCCAACACGGCGATGGCACCGGGCAGGCCGCCGACCTCAGCGGCGTGCAGGATGTCGGCGCGGGCGCCGTAGACGGGCACGATGGCCCGCCACCAGGCGTCACGGGCGATCAGGAGCGCCGGGGCCTCGGGGGTCTCGGCGACCTCCTCGTCGGGGATCTCGTCGTCCTCGCGCTCGTCCAGCTCGACCAGCGGGGCTAAGCGCTCGCGCAGGCCACGGCTCCAGGTCAGGCACTGGACGCCACGGGTGGCGAACTCGAACTCGTGCCAGAGGTCGATAGCCTGCTCGTTTCCGGCCGCCGCGTACGCGGCGAGCTCCAGCGCGGTCTTGCCCTTCTGTCCTCGGGCGACCTTGAGGTCGGCGCGGGTCATCTCCATGGCGAGGGCGCCGCCCTCCTGGAGCTTGACGACGTACCGGCCGAGGGCATCGGCCTTGTCCCTCGTGGCGGGGTGACGTCGACTCCCTTGCCGACGCGCTTGCCGTCGCTCTTGCGGATCTCGCCGCGGGCGGGGGTGGGCAGGCCGACTGCCGTGCAGCGCTGGGCCCACCGGTCGTAGAGCTCCTGCTCGATGAACTCGGCGTGGTGGTCGCTGGCGGGGTCCTCGGTCCAGATGAGGACGTGCGCGTGGCTGTGCCAGCCGTTGGCGCCCAATGTGATCTCGATCGTGCGGGTGGTGCCGACGATGCCCCACCTGTCGGGGAAGCCCTGCTGCCAGACGGTGGCCGGGCCGCCCGGGCGGCCCTGCTGGTCGTACTCCTGCCGGCGGGCGTACCGGCCGTCGGCCTCCAGCTCGCGCCGGGCGGGGCCAAGCCCGCTACACCCCGCTGTGTGATCAAGAACCTGATGCGTGGCCTGCCCGCGCTCAACGGCCTCAGACCAGTGACGGAAACGCCGGATCCAGCCACGGACCGTTCCCTCAGCCAGGCCCAGACGAGCGCCGATCTGGCGATGGCCCAGGCCCAGGGCCGCTATCTCCAGCCCGGACCCAGCACCTCGGCCGCATCCATCCGCAGCGGCCAGACCACCTCCGGCAGGAGGACATGCGTGACCTGGCAAGCCGTGCAGCGCGAACGGCAAGGACGTACGAACAGCCGGGCCCGGAGTCACCACGGACCTCCCGAGGCCGACCGTGCCCCCAGGGCGCGAGCACAGCCCCACATGGCGGACACGTTAGTTCGCCGGCCCGCAGCCGGCGTTCCACCAGCAGGCCGTCCGAGTCCACGATCAGCACCAGTACGTACGCCTGACCTGCAGCAATCAGCCGGAACCTTTCCAAACGGGCCAGCATTCATGTTCAGATCACCCGGCCAGCGGCCTCGTCGAAGACAGCCTCACCCCGCCGTGCTGCCTTGCCTGGGCAGCAGGGATGATGCCTCGCGTGGCGACAAACCTTGAGCTCTTCGCGGACTACTTCCAGATCCACGTCCTGGACGACGACTCCGAGGCAACCGAGACCGGCATCGGCGACGTGTGGACCGAACAGGCAGTCCTGGACGGGCTCGGCGTCGCCGAACACGCCCTGGCCATCGGCACGGCTGTCAACGTAACCGTCGACGTCACCGTCGACCTCCTCACGGGCCAACCGGACGATGACAGCACCGACTTCGACCACGTCGTCGAGGCAAGTCTCAACCTGGCCTCGGGACGAATGGTCGTGCTGGGCTGCACCGATTACGGCCCCGACGCAGCACGCTTCGACATGCCGACCGGATGGATCCGCGTCCGAACGTCTCGGCGGAATCTCGAAGCCGCGGCCTTCCCCGACCCTGACTGCGAGGAAGAGCCCGAAGACATGGAGGAGATCCGGATCCAGGCATGGCCTGCACCGCACTCGCTGCCCAACGTCATCAAGCGATGGACACCGCCCGACGCATAGGCCGCGAGTGGGTGTTCGTGTTCAATCTGTCGTCGCGCACCAAGCACTTCTCAAGCACCAACGACCTCCCCGGTACATCGCCATCGTGGGTGTCGCCAAACCGCTGATTCCTGCTCATGCTGAGAGTCGTCCAACACCCTGGCGCGGCCTGGGTACGACCGCGCAAGAGAGTCGCGACGAACCCAGCCGTTGTGAGGGGCCGTGCTTCCTGGCGCGCGCGGTCCCTCAGCCATGCGCTGTGCACGTCCAGCAGGCGCTTCGTCTGTGGTGTTCGATTCCGCTGGAAGGCGAGCACCACAGCCAGCGACATGAAGTCGTCGAAGTCCACATCGTCGCCTGATGCCCACCCTCGCAACATACGTAGAAGGCGCGCAGTTTCGTCATCGATGACAGCCAGCATCGCCTCGGCCTGATTGTGAGCCTCACCATTGCTGCCCGACACACGGTAGAAGTTCTCCTGAACCCATGTCGCCCGCAGGCCGCGCAGCTTGTCGAGGCCATTCACCGTGTCCAGAACACGTATACGCTTGACGTCCGCACTCCGCGCCCTCATGTAAGCCTGAGGAACGCAGTGATGCCTCCGAGAAACACAATCTCGCCTCGCACCGCAGCAGCCACCTTTGCCATGTAAGACTGCACCCGCGGGTTGACTGCTTCCCCACCAGCCGACAGCGGGACCTGGCCCCAAGGATTCGCCACACTGCCGACGAGCTTCCACCCCATGCCGCGCCCCCACTTAGAACGCCTAACACAATGAGGTGGATCGGGCCTGGTGGCCGTGTCCTGTCGTCGGGTTCGACGTTGTCCGGTTATGGGGGCTTCGCCGTGGATCGTGTCGGATGACCTGTGGGAGCGGATCGAGTCGCTCTTGCCGAAGCGGGAGAGACGGTTCAGATACCCGGGTCGCAAGCCGGTCCCGGACCGGCAGGTGCTGTGCGGGATCCTGTTCGTGCTGCACACCATCATCGAGTGGGAACACCTGCCCCAGGAGCTCGGCTTCGGGTCCGGCATGACGTGCTGGCGTCGACTGCGAGACTGGAACAAGGCCGGGGTCTGGCAGCAGCTGCATGAGGTGCTGCTGGCCGAGCTGAACGCGGCGGCCCGCCTCGACTGGTCGCGGGCCGTTGTCGACTCCAGCCACGTCAGAGCGTTAAAAGGGGGCTCCAGACAGGCCCGTCGCCAGTCGATCGGGGACGGGCCGGTTCCAGGCACCACCTGATCACCGACGGCCACGGCACCCCGCTCGCCGTCATCCTCACCGGCGGCAACCGCAACGACGTCACCCAGCTCATGCCCCTGCTCGATGCGGTCCCTGCAGTCCGAGGCAGGACCGGGCGGCCTCGCCGCAGGCCTCAGTCGGTCTTCGCCGACCGAGGCTACGACCACGACGTCTACCGCGACCAGGTGCAGGCCCGTCGGATCCTCCCCGTCATCGCCCGCCGCGGCAGAGCCCATGGCAGCGGCCTGGGCACCTACCGATGGGTGGTCGAGCGCTCCTTCGCCTGGCTCCACGGTTTCAGACGACTCCGCGTCCGCCGGGAACGCCGAGCCGACATCCACGAAGCCTTCCTGACGCTCGCCTGCTGCCTGATCACCCACCGCCAGGTGCTCTCCTTGGCCGGCCCGGCAAACTGATCGCATGAACCGAGACGCCCTGCAATCCGTACTGTCCCAGGACGGCAGCATCTCTGCCCGCACGGCCCTGGCCGAGATGGAGGCAGGCGCGGACTTCGAGGTCTTCCTGAACCAAACGGTCTCTGCACTAGAGCTCTGGGACATCTGGTCCTGGCGGCACGAAGTCATGCTCGACACGGGCGTCACACCTCGGCCCGGACTCGCCGAAGCCGTCGCCGGACTCCAGGGCGCAGGAACAGCTCAGGTCTACATGGCGACCGTCACCGGATCGCAGAGACGCTTCATCCTCTTCCTGTCGGAAGACCTCACCCAATGCGTCGCCTGCTGGTGACTACCTCATTGTGTTAGGACCTCTTACTCGCCTTGCCAAAGCACTGCGCGCAGTCAATCAGGCCCGCACACGATCAGCCCACCAAACGTCCGCACCCCGCCAAACCCGCTGACACCCACCTGCTGACACCAGCACACACATTCACAGTGATGTAGCGAGGTTCGTGTCACTGTGATGAGTTGGCCTGGACAACCTCGGCGACGCTCACTGCGCTTGCTCCGCCCGCTCCGCCGAGGCCCGCTGCTCCGCCTCCCACTCGGCCTCCGCTGCCTCTTCCTCGGCCCGCTTCTGCCACTCCTCGTACTCGGGGTACTCGGGCTCCTCGTACGGCAGGGGATCGGTGACCCAGCCCGCTGCGAGCACCAGGCGGGAGGTGCGGTGGACGGCGAGGAAGCCGAAGGGGCGGTCGAAGCAGACCTCGGCCTGCCGGGTTCGGTAGCGGAACCGGGGCGTTGCGGCCGCGCCGACGCACGCCGCGACGGCCGTCACGGCCGCGGCCTCGAAGCCCTCGGCGTGGAAGCGGGCCATCGCCGACTGGCGTGCCGAGCCCACGGCCAGGGGGCGGGGGCTGATCCCCGGGAAGTGGCCGGCGCCGGTGTCCGAGGCGGAGGCGAGGCCGAACAGGCCTCGATGGTCGAGGAGATCGTGCTCGGCGGTCACGTCGAAAGCCGTCGTCTGGATGAGGAGATACGGCTCCGGACCCAGCGACAGGACTGTCCCGATGCGCAGGCCGGGGCCCGGGTTCCCCTCGGGCAGCAGGCTCGCGCCGGTGGCCGCGAGCGCGCGGGTCACCACGTCCACCCCTGCCGTCAGCACCCGGCGCGGCGACGCACCGGGTGCGCCCAGCACCAGGTGGACGTCCACGCCGCCGTCGCCGACCACCTCGAGCACCGTGACCGGACCCGCCGGGGTCTGCGCCACGCGGACCCGGTCCAGGAGGGTGGTGCTGCGGCGCAGCGCGGTGAGGCCCCGTCCGGCCCAGGGCCCTTCGGACGGCTCGACGATCCCGGAGCGGAACGGCTGGATCCAGCGCAGCCGCTGGGCCAGTGCCGAGGCGAGCACCAGCTGGGTGTGCGCGGGGGGCGGCGGGAAGTCGACCGGCATCCGCTCGACCAGGCCGCCCGTCCGTTCGGCGGCCCAGGCGTCGAGGGTCTTGGCGTCGGTGTCGGGGTCGCCGGTCAGCAGCCCGTGTGCGCCGTCCGGGAGCGCGTCCAGCCACCGCTGTTCCAGGGGCAGCTCCTGCAGGGCCCACAGCCCCGTGGCCGTCTGGAGGCCCCGTACACCGGACAGGTCGGCGAGGAGTTCGCGTGCGGCCGCGGCCGCCGAGTCGGCGGATATGCCGAGGGCTTCGGAGAGTTCCCCGCGGGCGGGGCCGGCCGCGCCGTCGGCCAGGAGGGCGAGCAGGGGCCAGACCCCCACGGCCGTGAGGACCGTGCCGGTGTCGCCGGCGACGGCTTGTTCGGCCCAGCGTGCGGTGAGCCGGTTGACCGCACGGATCGTCGAGTTGCGCATGGTCGGGAGGGTAAGGGACGAACGCCGCCGGGCCGCAGCGGATTTCCCCGGTCGCCGCTCTGCGCCGTGCCCCTCCTCGCGGCTCCACCCGCACACTCCGCCCCCCGCCACCACGGGGGCACCAGCGACCGCCGTGGCGGGCGGCCCAGCGGTCTTCGGGCCCCGGTGCCGCTGTTCGAGGCGATCGACGGCTACCCGTCGCAGCAGAGCACCGGGAGGGCTACAAGCGGGACCTGTACAAGCACTGGAACAAGGGCCTCAACGCCTGAGACGGCTGCGACACCCGCAAGGAAGTCATCCTCACCGAAGCCCTCGAAGCGCCGCAGGTCGCGGCCGGCTGCAAGCTGACCGGCGGATCCTGGCGCAGCGCGTACGCCAACGTCGTGGTCACGGACGCGGCCCGGCGACAAGGGCGGGGTCGAGTTCGACGGAGGTGACGTTCCGGTCGCCTGCAAGCGCGTAGAGCAGAGCGGCGTTGTAACCGGCGCCCGCGCCGAGCTCCAGCACCCGGGCACCTGCGGCAGACTCGCCGAGACCGGCCAGAAGCAGCATGCGAGCCACCATCGACGGCATCGAAGCCGAAGAGGACGGCAGCCCGTCGGTGAACTCCGTGACCAACGGCTGGTCCGAGAAGGCCGCGGCCATCCACCGGGCGGGCTCGGTCGCATGGTCCAGGGGCACATAGCCGCCCGAGCCGTCCCGCAGCCAGACCCGGGCGGGCAGGAATCGGTGCCGGTACACACGGTGGAACGCCTCCTGAAGCCGGGCGGGCAACGGCGCGCCGAGCTGCACGGCGACTGCCTCCAGCAGGCCCTCGACGAGCGGGACGGCGGCAACAGCATCGTGGTTGGGGCCGGTGGCCACGGGCTACTTCTTCTTCCCGGACTCGGTCGGCGGCGGAGGCGGCGGAGGTACCGGCCGGTTCGGCTGATGCCCGTCATCTCCGATCGGCGACCGGTGCTTCCCCTCCACGATCCCTGCCACAGAGCCCTCCCGACGAGTCCGGAAGCTCCATCGGTAGAACCGGAACAGCAGATACGGCAGAGCGCCCCCAAGACACCGTCAAACCCGGGCCACCGCGCGTGGACCACGCCACCGCAGCCTGGGCCGCCGAAACGGGGGTGACAGGCTGGACACGTCAGGTGTGGAGGCGTGCCAGCCTGTGTGCCTCCTGATGGAGTTGGAAGGTCTTGTGGTCGCCGTCGCTCATGTCGGGGTGCCACTTCACCTCGGCTGCCCTGTAGAGCTTGGCCGCTGATGCCCTCACCCAGCGCCCCGTGGTCCTCCGGCGTCAGATTGCCGAGGTGCAGCAGATGCCGGTATGCGACCGCCTGGACGTCCCGCGGCTGTTGCCGTCCGCTGCAAGGCTGCGGACCGCAGGCTCGAAAAACCGCTACGCGGGTCCTGGCTGGAGCGCATAGGGTGCGCGTACCGCGGCGGGGGAGCTGTAGCGCAGAGGTAGACGCGCCCTCTTGTCAGGAGGGGATGACGCCGGTTCGAATCCGGCCTGCTCCCCCGCCGTGCGTAACTGCTTGAATGCCGCCGACCGGGGCGGTGCCGGCGACGTTGTCGTTGGCCACCAGCCAGGCCACAACCGGGCCCCGTTCGAACTCGGGTGCATATCCGTGCCGCCTGGCCGAGGCGGGGAAGTCTGCATGCTGGCGGCGCCAGGGCACCACCGCCGCGTCCTCGGGCCGGTTCTCGGGGGTCCACGCCTCGCCGCGGTTGTTGATCGGGACGAGCAGCAGGATCGACATGATCACGCTGACGATCAGCAGCGCGCCGGCGGTGACGACGAGGCCGGTGCCGTCGTGATCCCATCCGGCGATCGCCCAGACCGCGACGAGGATGAGCGAGCCGATGTACCAGACCGGCATCACGGCGCCGAGCATCCGGCCCCCGTGGCTGCGGGCCTGCTGGCCTGCTGGCCTGCTGGCCAGCGTCGTCGGGGAGGGCGCTGAAGATGCGCGGGCTTCCAGCCCCGTAGATCGGTGCGGCTCAGGTCCAGTTCCAACCCCTGGTCGCTCTCCGGGCGCCGCCGCACCAGCACGTTCATCGCCGCGCTGACGTCGGCCATCGGCGCGGCTGTGGGAATCGGGGCGTGACGGTGGACGTACGCGGACAGCACTGACACCGCGGTGGCCTGGTCGCGAGGAGAGTCGTTCATGATGCGTTCCAAGGCATAGATCCCGCCCAGCCGCACGTCAATGGAGCCCGATCCCAGGTTGCCGATGGCCGCGTTGAAGCGGTTGGTGATCTGGCCCTCCTCGGAGATCCGCAGTTCCTTGCTGGTCTGGCTCACCTGGAGCCAGGTGAAGAGCAGGGCGGCCACAGCTGCCAACCCTGGCAGGCTCAGGAGCAGCAGGGAGAGACGGGAGGACGGGCCACTTCGGATCCCATGCCTGCGGCGCTACGACGCCGGTTCCTCAGGCGGCGTCGCGCGGCATGCCGGGACGCGTTCCGGCGGAGTCGGGTGAAGGGGGGGCGTCCTGGTCATCTGATCATTGGCACACGCCGGGGTGGAACACTCTGGCCGCCACACCGCGCCTCCCCCCTTTGGGAGCTGCGGTGCGGCGGTGAACATCGACCACAGCCCGGGCGGGGTACTTCCCGAAGTCGTGCACGTCTGCCCGCCGGGGAACCGGTGAACAAAACCAAGGCGCACCAGCGGACGCGCTGGCAGGATCACCGCATGCTCATCACACCGCGCCCTGGCGCAGATCGGAAGAACATCCGCCAGGCCCTCAGTAGCGTCCACACCACGGCGATGAACCTGCAGCAGCGGCAGTACGGCAGCGCCTTCGACGGGCTGCTGACGTATCTGGAGTGGGCCACGGAGTCCGCGCGGGTGCTGCGCTCCCAGATCAGCGACCGGGACCTCGACCAACTCGTGTTCACCGACCGCTACCGGGCGCTGCTGGGCAGCTGCGGCACGCTCGCCGGGACCGCCCAGCAGCGCCTCGTGAACGGCCTGGTGCAGCTTGAGGTCGCCGAACGGATCGAGGCGGTCGCGGCGGCCTTGGCCGCGCTGGATACGCAGATCGGCCGGTGGAGCCAGCGGGAGGTGTTCGTCGTGGCCGACTCCAGCTTCTACATCCAGAACGCGGTGAAGCTGGCCGACGTCGACCTGCACGAGGTCCTCGACGTGCCGCGCTGGCAGTTCGTGCGCCTACTGTTCCCCATCGTGGTGGTGGACGAGCTGGACGACCTCAAGGACGCCAGCAAGCAGCGGGCCCGCTGGCGTGCCGCCCACACGCTCGGTCTCCTCGACGGGGCCCTCAACGGCGGCACCCACGGGGTCCTGCACGTGGGGGAGGACACCGTTCAGGACGGCGAGACCCGCGGCAGGGTCAACGTGGAGATCGTCCTCGATCCCCCCGGCCACGTGCGCTTGGACCGCCCCGATGTCGAGATCATCGACCGGACGGTGGCCATCCAGGGCCTGGCCGGCCGCGACGTTCGGTTGCTGACGTGCGATACGAGCCAGCACACCCGGGGCCGGGCCGCCGGGCTGCAGGTGACCAAGGTGGCGACGAAGGACCCCGGGGACGAGCCGGACTGGTCGGGCCTGGACAGGCCTGGCACTGGCGTACGCGCGCAGAGGCGCGCCCGGCAGGCCGAAGCCGGGGCTCCGACGGCCAGTTGAGAATCGGGTTGCCGAGGCCGGTGCCGACCTGGACCCGGCGGCGATGTGGCAGGCACTGGAGGCGGGGTCGGCCCGCGTGAGGAGGTCGAGGCCGCCGCCGCGCTCCTGGGCGTGCTGCTGCCGCCCCGCCTGGCGACGGCAAGTCCGAGGCGCAGATGCGCCGCCAGCTCGCCGGCCGCTACCACACCGTGCGCCACGGCTGCTCGGTAGCAATCGGGGCGGTCCGGCGGGGAGCCCCAGGTTGGGTGGTGGAGGGTGTCGGTGTGCGCCAGAAACGGGGCGTTGTTAACGCGCCAGCACTGCCCTTGTGACCTACGCCACAGTCAGCCGATGTTAGCCTTAAGAGTCAAAGGGCTGAGGCGGCCGCAACTATTGGGGCTGGTTCAACCCGCGTGGAGAGCGATCTCCGGACATGAGAAAACCGCCCGGCACCTGGCGACCAACCTTGACCGGACGGCTTCTCATACAGCTAGATGCAGTTAGTTACAGCGGCCCCACCTCCCTGGTGCGGGCCGTTCTGCGTTCCGGCGATAACCCCTCCGGCGACGAGGCCGGCGATGATGGCGCCCGCGAGCAGCGTGCCCACGACCGTCCCCACCCCCTCGGCGACGCCGTTGAGGAAGCTCCCCCCGAGCCGCTTCGGCCCGCTCTCGTTCTTGGATTCGACCGACCGCTCCGTTCCGGAGTCCTCCGGGTCAGGCGGGTCCTCCTTCGGCTTGCGGCCAAGGGGGTTCGGCGTATCCGACATGCGATTCTCCTTCGGGTGGACCTGGGAAGCCCAGGTGCCAGAAGCGAGGTGCTCCTGGTCTTCCTCGACCATCCGATGGAGATGTCATAACTCTACCTGGCAGCCCCGGCGTTATCGGGGGTGGGAATGCGGGGCGACATCACACTCGAGGCCGGAGGGTACTCATCCACATGCTCAACGTTGTCGGGCGGGGGGAGAGTTCATCGCGTTCGGCCCTTGATAAAAAGATCTTGAAAAAATTCGAGAGAAGGTGCGCGATATACGGAGGGTGAAACTAAGCCCTGAATTTCCCGCAGGCCCTTGATCGAGGGGGAGAAATCGATGTGTGCCCTGGTCAGACACGTCGTCAGGTGGCCGGCGAGACTTCGGCCGTGAGCACCATGCGACGCCCACTTGGGCACGGACCAGCCCCTACGTGCGACGACCAGGCAGTGCGTGCTGCGTGAGGTCCCACAGCCGCTGAACGGGCTGCTGAGACCATATCTGACCCGGCGGGCTCGAGTACGTCGCCGGGGCCTGTGGGTGGGCGGAGGGTGCTGGGACCGCGGGTGTGAGTAGTTGGGGTACAGGAATCCCGGTGAGATCGATCTTGGTCGACTAGCACACCGTTCTGCGGCCTTGCGCGGGGTTCACGAAAGATCGGCGGGTGGGTGCCGCCGCTGGCTACGGTCCGCCTCGTGCCGGTGGAGTTTCTGACTGATGAGCAGGCCGAGGCGTACGGGACGTTCACCGAGGCGCCCACGCGCAGTCGGGGCGCGCCGCTGGGTAGGTGGCACGGTCGAGGCGAGCTATCCGCCGCCGAACGAGAAGTCACCGCCGGGCAGCGTCATCCCGAGGGCCAGCGCACACCACCGCGCCTCCGAGACCGCCGACATGACCGACCTCTACCGCGCAAGCTGGTGTGACCAGCCCCGCCATCACCGCACCGTGCCAGCAGACCTACGGCCACTGACCCGACCCAGCGCGGAACGGCCGAAACGGCATCGCGGCCGCCATGGCCGAGTCCGAGCGCGACTACATCCGCGGCCGGACCCTCGAAGGCCAGGAGGGCGCCCGCAAGGCCGGCCGTCACGGCGGATGCCCCTGCGTCACCGACGAGGACCACCCTTGCCAAGCTCCTGCACACCCAAGGCGTACCCGTTCCCGACATCGCGCAGCGGCTCACGATCTCCAGGGGGAAGAACGCGGGCGCCCGTCCGTACGGACCGCCTACCGCCTACTCGGCCAGGAGTAGCTGTCGATGAGTTCGGGAGTCGTTCCACTGGAGGCGTACCGCGAGGGCGCCGCTGTGAAGGCCCTCGCCCGCGAGTACAAGATCGCCCCCAAGACGGTCCGCCGCGTACTCGACACCGCACAGACCCGCCACGTACCCGACGACCTGCCCGGCCTCCTCGACAGCGACGGCCAAGGCCAAGATGCCGCCGGCCGCCAGGCGCCGGGGTGGCCGCCGACCCGCATATCCCGTTGGAGGACGAGGCGGGGGGTGCTGGTAGCGTCCGTCTGCTGATCGCCAGTCGGCGACACAGCGGTTTACAAGGGGGGAACAATGGCAACTCGTCGTGCCCTGCTGGCCTGCGCCGCAGCACTGGCCGCCGGGAGTCTCGTACTGGGCGGCACCACGGCCGCGCACGCGGACAGCGGAGTCACCGGCATCACGGTCCAGGAAGCTCACAACGACTGGACCAACAACGGCAAGATCGTCCTGTCCTTGACCGCGCCGAGCGCCGTCAAGAACGTCAAGGTCAGCCTGTACTCGATGGAAACCCAGCAGACCGTGGCCACGGTGGGGAACTTCGGTCTGACCTCCGGCACCGCCGAGAACGGTACGTGGAAGAACCGCGGGCGCATCCAGTTGCCGGACCTGGGCAGCTACCGCATAGACGTGTCGGCCTCCGACGAGGGCGGCGACACGCTTTCCGCCGCCGGCGTGGGCTATTTCTACTACGCCGTGCAGACGAACCTGAAGGACACGAAGGTCGACCGCACCACGGTCGACTACCAGCACCGCAGCGTCACCATCAGCGGTCACCTGATGGGCCAGTGGCCGGGTTCCGGCGCCATCACCCCGATGGGCGGGCTGACCGTGGCGGTCAACTCGTACATGGAGTACGCGGAGGTGACGACCGCGGCGGACGGCAGCTTCTCCGCCACGCTCCCGGTCACCGACCAATACCAGAACAGCATCGAGGCGGCCTTCCAGTACGACCCGAACCACCTCTTCTACAACCAGTCCTCCTCGAAGACCTTCCCGATCACGGTGAAAAAGACCGCCACCAAGATCGTCGAGACCCCGAGCGAGCGGAAGGTCCCGTTCAAGGGCACGGTGAACTCGACCAGCGCCACCCTGCTCTGGAACTCGCCCACCGGCTGGCAGCCGCTGGCCGGCAAGACGATGGGCTCCAACTCCTTCGGCGACTTCGTCCAGCGCACCACGGACGCCGGCGGCAACGCGCTCTTCCCGGCGACCCAGCCGCTCTGGAGCAACTCCTCGATCGCGGTCGGCTGGCACAGCGACGACCTGTTCCTGGCCGACGCCCAGGCGAGCGTCGACATCATGGTCGTGCAGCCCGCCGCGTTCCGGTCCCTCACCGCGACCCGCTCCGATGCCGCGACCGTGGAGGTCGGCGGCAGCATGGGGTTCGAAGGCAACTCGACGCCGGGCACGATCCCGGTGAACATCCAGTACTCCGCCACCGGCAAGGGCGGCTGGACCACCGTTGCCACCGTGCCGGACGCCAGGTGGAACGGTGAGGGCTACGCCTTCTCCACCACCGTCTCGCAGGCAGGGGCGGGTTACTGGCGTGCGACCTACACCGGCGCGCCGCAGTTCGAGAACGCCGTGAGCCAGGTCGTGTACGTCGCCGCTCCCTGACGGCCCCGCGCGCGGTCCGCAGCCCCCGCGGCCGGGACCCGGTCCGCGAGCACGGCATGACGAAGGCCCCGCCTGCGGTTGCAGGCGGGGCCTTCGCTCGTCCCGCCGGCCGGGGCGGCGGCGCAGGACCACCGACCGCCAGCGACGAGGTCCTCGACCACCCGGCGGACCTGGCGGGCGGTACTTCGGCGACGTCGTCCTCGGGGCCGAGCCGCACGGCGTCCAGCAGCTGGCACCAGGAGATGCGGCCCGATTCGAGCGCGGCGACGAACGAGTACGGCCAGCCCGGGACCATCAGGTGCTGGTCCCGGCCGCGGCCGAAGTGTGTGGCAGAACAGCCGGTCCGCACTGCACTCCGCATCGGGCCGCAGCAGTTGGTCAGGGCCCTGTTCTCGTATAGCTACGGCAGGCGGACATGTAATCGGAGAGCGACCGTGGTCCCCAGCCTGTCGTGGGAAGGCAGTCCCCAATCCGGGTGTCATCAGAACTTCGATCTGGCACGCCATCCGATCGGTGCAGGGGCGCCCCCCTACCGTGTCGCCATGACGATGCCGGCCAGCCTCGTCGACCACCTCAGCGCCGTCCCCGGCCCGACCCCCTCTGTCACCCCGGCATCGAACCAGAGCACCAGTTCTGGTACTCCCCTCTGGGCGACGCTCCTTCATCGTGGGGAACCGTTTCAGAGTCAAGGGGCCCGGACGACAGGACCGTCCGAGCCGTATGTCCTCGATATGCACCCCGTGGGAATTATGCCGGTCCCGTTGTATCTAGGGTGACGCTGTGATGGATGGTCGCCTCGGATCTGCTACGACCTTCAGGCGAGCGTATGTGCACGCTCACTCTGCGGTGCTGCCACTCGCCCCCGCGATGTGCTGGGCGAAATCATCCATGTACTCGCGGTGTTCCACATGGATCACGGATTCCGGAATTGCTCCCAGAGGCGAGAGATCGACACCTTCGAGCTTCCCGCACCCGTCGAGATCGGACAGCGCGTGCAGGAGGGCTTCCAGGGCCACTCGGGACTCTTCGTGCGGGGCCAGCATGGCAATCAGGTCGCCTACCACTCTGGCCTGAGTGGCGGACAGCAGGTGCACGAAGTCCTGAACGCGGTCACTCGCCTCCGTGCGCACCGCTTCATCGCGACTCAGAAGATCCCGGAGGAAATCGACGTAATACTTACTTTCCATAGGTCCTGCTTTCCAGATCAGTGTGGATATGGTACCGGAAGGTGGCTGGGCCACGGAATGTGGGTATCGTTGATCGCCGTTTCATCATATGTTCGGGCTACTCGGGTTCCCGATTTTCCTGTGGTAGAGCTGACCCGTCACGTCCTGGAATTGATTCCCGATCTCGATGCGATAGATGGGGCCACTGCTGGCGTTGGGGCCAGCGTTTGGGCCGAGGTCAGGCCCGTGCACGCGCATACGCACCGTCCTACCTGTGACATCGTCCGCCCACTTCCACTTGATACCGTGCTCGACACCGCCCGGGATCGCTCTCCACGGTTCCTGCACGGCGTCCTTCGGAATGATGCTCAGCGGGTTTTCATCCCCACGGAGGTCCCAGCCTCCATCCTGGATCCGGGGCGGACAGGGACTGAGCCCGAGCGGGTCGCTCCACGTGTGTGGGTTGTGGACGTACGTGACCGGGTTGTCAGCTGGGCCGAGACCGAGGGGGTCCTGGCTGAGGTATCGGGCCGATTCCGGGTCGTAGTAGCGGAAGTAGTTGTAGTGGAGGCCCGATTCGGGATCGAAGTACTGGCCTGGGAAGCGGAGCGGGGTGTATGCCGTGGCGTCGCGGTTCCACGTCGTCGTGCCCCAGAGTGTGGTGCGGGTTCGCCAGACCAAGTCACCGTATTCGTCGACCAGTTCGGTCGGGGTGCCGATCAGGTCGGTGACGATGGCAAAGAAGCGTTCGTCGTCCGTGTCCGTGCGGCGTTCCGTCTGGGACAGGGGCCGCTGGCCTACGTGGTCCCAGGTCAGGACGACGTTTTCAGTCGTCTGTTCGCAGAGGGTCGTGCCGTCCCAGGTGAAGTGGACGGTCTCGGAAGGGGACTGCTTGGATATTCGTCGGCCCAGGGGGTCGTACGCGTACCGCCAGATCGTGCCGTCCGGTGTCGTGACCGCGGTGAGGCGGTCTTCCGCGTCCCATTCGTAGCGCCAAGTGTCGGGCTTTCGGGAGAGCCGGGTCCTCTGGCGCAGGACAACTCTGCCCTGGCCGTCGTGTTCGTAGCGAACGGCACCCGCGCTGGCGATCCGAGTGCCCTCGTAGGTGCGGGAACCCGTAGCGGAGTGCGACGGGTGGGTCGCCGGCCACGAGGCCTCCGTCTGGTTTCCGGCGTCGTCGTAGGCGTACCGCTCGGTCCAGCCCCGCGCATGGACGGCCGTGACGCGACCGGCCGAGTCCACGTCGAAGCCGCGGGTACCGGAGAGTGCGTCTCTGATGCCGACGAGACCGCCGCCCGCGCCATAGTCGTACGCGCGGTGCTGGAGACCACGGCCCCCGGACGTGACGTCCTGGGCCGTCAAACGGTTCATCTCGTCGAACGACGATGTCAGTGACACGAAGTCCGATACCGTGCGCCCCACCTCACGGCCCAGGGCGTCAAAGGAGAAGGCGATATCGCGCCCGGACGTAGTGAGCTTCGTATTGCGGCCCGCTGTGTCGTACGACCATTCACTGACCGCACCGCCGGGCGTCGTCCTCCCGACCCTGCGGCCCAGTTCGTCATACGTGTATGTCAGCGTCCGGCCGTTGACCTGTTCGGACTGCAGACGGCCGTAGCGGTCCCGCAGGCGTTCCAGTCCGGCGTCCGGGCCGGCGGCCACCACGAGCTCGTCGAAGATGTCGTATTCGAATGTGGTGACGCCGCTGCCTTCGACCTCCTTGCGGATCACCTGTCCGAGGGCGTTGTGCGCGAAGCCGATGCGCTGGCCCAGGCCGTTCGCCCGGGTGGCCAGACGGCCCGACGTGTCGTAGTCGTAGCGCAGGACCCGGCCGTCGAAGTCCGTCTCCGTGACCAGTCGGCCTGCCGCGTCGTAGGCGTAGTCCCAGGTCAGACCCTGCGGATTGGTCACCCGCGTGAGCCGGAGGTTGGTGTCGTAGGAGAATTCGTGGCGAATGCCATCCGGGCCGGTGCGGGCCGTCAGCAGGTCGAAGTCCGTGTACGCGAAGAGGGTCGTGCCGCCCATCGAGTCGGTGTGGCTGAGGCAATTGCCCTCGCCGTCGTACGTCCAGGACTCCACCGTGCCGTCGGGCGCCGTGCGCCGGGATGGCCAGCCCTCGACCGTCCACTCGAATCGCGTCTGGGCGCCGAGAGCGTCGGTGATTCGGACCATGCGGCCGAACGCGTCGTGTTCGAATCGGTCCGTGGCACCCAGTGGATCGGTGACCTCGAGGGGAAGACCCCGGCGATCCAGAATGAACCGGGTGGTGGCACCGAGCGGTTCCGTCACCGAGGTGAGCTGGCCCGCCTCGAGCAAGTTCCAGCTGCCGCCCCCGTCTGCCACCGGACCCCGCCGGAGTTTGATCGCCGTTCACTCCGCCCGGATTCTGGTCGGGCTTACTTTGCGTCAGGGCCGAGGGCAGCGCTCATCGAACCAGTGAAGGAACTGTGCGACCGTGCCGATCCGGGCGATCCGCTCGTGGATTGCCCGCTGATCATGCCCTGCCACGAACTCACGCTGCAGCGGCACCGCTTCCCCGCACCCACACCCACACACTCCCCCGTCGAGCGCCGAGGAGACGTACTTGATCGGGTTGCGCAGGCCGGTCACAGGCGCCGGCTTGCCCACGTATGCCAACCGCACAGGGTGCCCTTCCGGGAGGATCGACCCCTCGATGCAGCGCCTCCCGTCCTCGTCTCGCTCGTCCGTACCGTTGGAAGCACGAATACGATCAATCTCCACAGCCGTCCTGACGATGCCGTCGGCGACGAACAAGGCGTACCGCTCCCGGTCTGCGGGAGCTCCAAGGACCCACCGACCACGGTTGATCCGGTAGATGTCCTCTTCGCTCATGTTCGGGACGTAGCCGTTCCACGACCGCCCCATCGGACAGGTCACCGGGTCGAGCGAGTTGCGCCCGCTCAGCGTGATCTGCAGCATCAATACCCCCAGAGCTCGGGATAGTTGAGTATCCCGGCCTGAAGGTATATCGCCGCGTCAGATAACCGCAACCCCCGGCATTCAAAGGTATGAAGGGCGCGAGCCGCCAGGCCCACCGAACTCGAAGGAGGTCCACTGATAGAGATCGAGAACGCCGAGGCCGCAATGGTGAGGGTGGCATCACGGCCGGCCTTGCGCATCAGCAGCCGGTGCCGGACCGACGGCCCCGTACACGCGCCAGGGAGCGGTCGGCGTCGTACTCCGTGACCTCACAGGGGGCGGAACAGACGCCTCTGGTTCCAGATCATCTTCGAGGGCCGCCTGCGCCGAGCACCACCTGATCACTCGACCAGGATCATCAGCTATTGAGTCACCCTGACGACAACGAAGCTGCCGAAGCCGTTCGGGTGGTAGTACTTCGTATAGGATCCCAGCTCCGCACCGTCTCCTGTGCACGAGGAGCTTTCGTACGCCACGGAGGCCGCGTTGGTGTGGTTGTTGACGTTCCGGAGGACGGCGCCTTCAAGATCAGGGGCCACATCGGCCACGGTGTAACAGCGGCCAAGCGGGGGATCCTTTACCTCGACGGTCTTGGACTCGCCCGCCGGCGAGTCGGCCGTGAAAATCACCCAGCCCGTGGCATTCGTTGGCCTTGGCGGCGGGGTGGGCGCGGCGGCGAGGGTGAACAGCACTGCGGCTCCGGCAGCCACGGGGATGCTGGCCCAGCGAGAAGCAAAGATGCGGCTCATCAGGTCCTCCTTTGCTCTTGTGGAGGCTGCCCTGGCCCGGCGATGATACGGCTCTTCGCATTACCGGGCGGTATCACCCAGTCTGCGTCCCGGGCGTTGTGCATGCCACCGGAGGCCAGCGGAATCGACGGGCCTGCGAAGACCGGCTCGGCGCGCTCGGCCTGGCCCTCCACGCCATCGTGCTCGCTGTGACCGGCCGTCACCCTTGCCCGTTTTGAGCGTCACAGCCGGCCAGGCCGTCTGACCTTCGCGGGCTCGTGCAGAGGTACGGCAGACCGATCACCAACGTTTGCGATCAAGGCGCTGCCCGGCGTGCACCCGCACCACACGCGGGGCCCGACGGGTATCGGCGCCCGCCTCGTCCGAGAGCCTGTGCAGGGAGCGCGGAATACGCACGAATGAGGCCCCGACCGGCCTGGGGGGGGGAGAGGCCGGTCGGGGCCGGCCCTGACCCAGCCGGGGGGGGGATGGCTGGTCAGGGCGTGTGAGGGGCGAGACGAGCCGGAACGGAGCATCTGCCGTCAACCCGTCCGCCGAACCCCTGTCACGGTACCTCTCGCAGGTGGCGGAAGGGGGTGCAGCCCCGCGCTACGCGCAAGTGCCGCACACGCAAGGCCGACCCGCCCCCGCCGGGCCAGAGCCGACAGCCGCGGCATCCTGCTCATCCGCCGCGAAGTGCAGCTGCGACCACCCCAGGCGGCTCTCACGACCCAAGCTCTGATCCTCATCCGCCCTGCCCGTCATCATCACGATCGCTTGACGAAGGGGATAGGGGCGCCCCCCGGCTACGACTGGGTATGCCAGCAGGCCATCAAGGACGCCAGGGGCGAGGAGCTGGAGCTCGCGAGCATGGCCGATAACCCGGTAGGCGACCCGGCAGTAATCCCCCCAGCACGCTGGGCTTCGGCACCGCCACCGGCCCGGCACCGGCCTGCACCACCTGCCTCCCGAGGACGTGCCGGTCAACAGCACCCGCGGCAACAAGGACTTCGACATGGGCGGGAGCCCGGTCGCCAGGCCCCCGGCAGCTGCACCAGACGCCGACTCCTTCGAGCCGCGCGACGCGGTCAAGGGCGAGGTCGCGCGGATGCTGCTCTACATGGCCGTGCGCTTACGAGGTCGGGGACGGCTTCCCCGACCTGGAGATGAACGACAAGGTCAACAACGGCACCGCCCCGCTCTTCGGCCGCATCAGCCTGCTGAAGCTGACGCAGTGAACCAGATGGACCCGCCGGACGCCTTCGAGCAGCGCCGCAACCAGGTCATCTACGACACCTACCAGCACAACCGCAACCCGTTCATCGACCACCCGGAGTGGGTCGACTCCATCTGGTAGGCGGCGCCAGCGGGCTACTTCACGTAGATCTCGTCGAGGGTGTCGATGACCCCTTCCGCGTTCAGGTGGTAGCGGAAGGGGAGGCCCTTGTCCGGGTGGGTGTCCAGCCAGGAGGTCAGCTCGCTGGTGGAGATGGGCTTGCCCATCACCGTCGAGGGTCCGAGGATCGGCGCCGTCGCGGTGATCTTGGCCTTCTCCGAGATCGGGATGTACGTCCACGGGCCCGACGGTTCGAAGCGCCCGGGGCAGCCGTACGTGCCGTGCTGGACGATGAGGCTGGTCATGCCGCCCTCGGGCGTGTAGCGGTGCACGGCGATCGTGTCGGGCGAGACCGGCATCCTGTGGTCGGCGCCGCAGGCCGGCGCGGAGGGCGGAGCCGGGGCAGGGGGATTCTTCCCCGCCGGGGTGGCGGTCGCCGAGGGCTGGGGCGCCGCGCCGGTCTTCGAGGGGGCCGGCACGGCGGTCGTGGCGGTGGGCGCCGCCGGTGCGGCCGCACTGGGCTTCGCGTCCGGTGCGGCGGCCTGGTCGTCGCCGTTCTGACAGGCGCTCAGCGCCAGCATCCCGCACACCGCGAGGACGGCCATGGCCGCCTGCCCCCGTACCGCTCTCATGGTCTTCTCCCTCTGCGAGTTCCGCCGTCGCGCAGACCGTAGCCCCCGGGATCCCGCCGGGGCGATGGCCGGATGTGATTCGTCACCGGGCCGGGATCGGCTTGTTGCGGAGTACTAACCTCCGGCCCCGTGCGGCGGACGTCCCTGCCAGCCGCCGGGTCCAGGAAGTCGTCGTGTCGGCGACGCCAGTTCACGACCGCGGCCCGGCCCACCCTGGCCATCCACTCCACTCCGCCAACAACACCCACGAACCACAGCAAGCAGCAAACACCCGCCACATACCAAGAACCAGTGAATCTGCGCCGTACTCAACCCACCTGCACAACCCAGCCCCGAGCTGGACAGTCCACAGGTCAGACGGCCGGCGCACCCGTGTTCTGCACAGTTCCAGTAAGTCAGCACAGCCATGACTTGCTCAACCAACCTGCACAACCCCAGGTCAGGACCCCGACGAATGCGCAGACTCACTGACCATCGACAGCGGCCCACGGACAACCAAGCGCGGCGTAGCAGCAGGTTCCGGTAAAACCCCCCTCGCCCATCGACTGGCCGCCGGCACCCGAGGAAACGGGGCACGGTGGTCGCCCGCCGACGCGGCAAGGGGCAGGTGTCCATGCGGACGCCTGCCCCTTGCCGTTGTCCGTGTGGCGGTCAGAGGCCAGAGGGGACCTTGCCCCGGGTGTCTGCCCCCGTCTCAGGGTCCTTGAAGTCCGGCTTCGTCGCCGGCTTGGTCTCCGGCTTGAACTCGCAGTAGACCTTCTTGCTGACGAACTTGCAGCCGGGCATGTTCTCGATGTCCCGGGCCTGGTTGCCCCTCTTGTCGCCCTTCTTCTTGCCGTCACCCTTGTTGCCGTGGTGATTCTTGCCGTGGTCGCCGTACGTCGAGATCACGGCACCGGTGTGGGAGTTCGCGGGGGCGGCAAACGCACTCGTGGGCAGCAGCGCGGCACCAGCGGTCAGGGCGGTCGAGACGCCGAGCATCACCAGACGCTGCTTCCGAGAAGTGCGAATCATAAAAGTCTCCTTAAGTGGGGGTCGAGCCCTCTGCCCGCGTGAACCCGTTCCTCAAGTAAGCCCCGCCACGTAAGCCACGTCATGCCACAACATCTCGGGACTTGACAAAAGCAATATTCCGGATAGAAGCGGCATTCTCGACAAGACGGGCAGGGCGCCGCGCCCGGCAAAGGGGGCGGGACGCGGTGACTGGGGCGCGGTCCTCGGAACCTCCCAGATCTGCCGCCCCCGCGGATACGGGCCCAGATCGACTTCGGGTCTCGGCGCGCAGCAGGACCGTCTCTATGCCATTCACTGTCGTGCGGGTGCCCCCGATCAACGTGTACGCCAAGGCCCGGCCCCTCGCCGCGCCCGCCTTGACCAGGGTGTCCCCCAAGGCGGCCTCCAGCCCGGCGACCGCCGCCATTCACCACTTCGGGTCCAGGCCGAGCCCGGGCGAACTCGGTGAACGCTGCGGAGACCTCTCGCACCGGCAGGCCGCCACGCCCGGCAAGGGGGGCGGGCCAGGGCCGGCGACGTCAGGGTGGAGCGGAGCGGAGCCTGCCGTTGCGGGAGGGCGGCACACCGGCTGCTTCCTGGAGGGAGGCCTCAGTAGCCACCCCGGCGCGAAGCGCCTTCAAAGGGGCCCAGGAGCGAAGCGACCTGCCCGAAGAGCAGCTCTTTTGCCCACCAGTGCCCGAAGGGCACATAGGGGGCGGGCCAGCCCGCAGAGCTGCCCATTAACCCCCATTGGTCACACAAGAGGCGCGGCACACGGCCGCCCCTCCTTTCACCTATCCGGCCTGCCGAAGCAGCGGTGGTATCAGGTGAGCGCGGCGACCAGCAGGGTGAACGCGGCGATGATGACGGCGACGCGGACGTAGTGGTATCGGTCCCAGCGGTCCCCTTGCTCCTTCCAGTCGGCGGGCCGGTTCTCGGGGGTCCACGTCTTGCTCCGGTTGTTGATCGGTACGAGCAGCAGGAGCGACATGATCACGCTGAGGATCAGCAGCGCACCGGCGGTGACGACGAGGCCTGCGCGGTCGTGATCCCATCCGGCGATCGCCCAGACCGCGACGAGGATGAGCGAGCCGATGTACCAGACCGGCATCACGGCGCCGAGCATCCGGCCCCCGTGGCTGCGGGCCTGCTGGCCTGCGTCGTCGGGGAGGGCGCTGAAGATCGGGTTCATGACGAAGGCGACGGAGAACTCCACCCCCACCATCAGGCCGACGGCCACGGTGGTGAACGCCTCGAGTGCATTGAGCATGATGCCCCTCCCAGGGATCTAGCGCTGCTAGCTGATGAGGCAACGCTAGTACTGCTGTCGCTCGATTGTCTAGCGGTGCTAGGATCGAATCATGTCGGTACAGGAACGCAAGCAGCGCGAACGGGCGGACCGCGAGCGCCTCATCGTGGCGACGGCCCGCGAACTCGCCGAGCAGCAGGGTTGGGACGCGGTCACCACCCGCCGGCTCGCCGAGCACATCGAGTACAGCCAGCCCGTCCTCTACAGCCATTTCCGCGGCAAGCGCGAGATCATCGGCGCCGTCGCCCTCGAGGGCGCCACCGAGTTGGCCGCGGCGGTGCGTGCCGCGGCATTCAGAGCGAACAGCCCGCGCGAGCGGGTTGCCGCCCTTGCCCGCGCCTACCTCGACTTCGCTGAACGCCATCCGGCGGTCTACGACGCCATCTTCCAGCTCGACGGCGGTCTCGCGTACGCACAAGAGGACACCCCGGAACCGCTCAAGGACGCTTTCGCCGCCCTGCTGGAAAGCCTCGGCGAGGTCGCCGGGGACGGCGTCCACCCGGGACTGTTCACCGAGACGTTCTGGGCGGCCCTGCACGGCGTCGCGACCCTGACCCGGGCGGGACGGCTGCCGCCGGAGCACACCGAGTCGAGGGTGGAGCTGCTGGTGAACCGGCTCGCCATGCTCTGACACACCACCCCGGCGGGCACGCAGCCAGGGCCCTCGACTCCCGGTCCACCCCAGCGATCAGGCCCGCCTCCGCGAGGTTACCCGGCCCTCCCCCGCCACCACCGGAACCATCCCCGCCAGCAGCGAGCGGCGGCCCGGCCGGGTTCGCGGTCTGCCCGCCAGCCCGCCCCCACATCGACTCCCGGTACGTGATCGGGGACCCTGTCGACCACCTCACCAGGGACGATCTGGCCCAGGTCGAATTCACACTCGCCCGCCTGCCCCAGCTCCGCCTCGAGCTCGACTGGTAAAAGCACCCGTACGTGCGGCGGCGGGGCACTCACCTTGCGTGCCTCCGCCGCGGCGCCGCGAGACCACCAGAGGGGTCCCACGGTTCTGCCAATCGCTGAACTGATCGCTCAGCTCGACCCTGCACGGCAGCGTCTCGGTCTAAGGAGCGGGGGTTAACTCCACCTCCGTGCCGCCACAGCCCGCCGCGATATCCAGCAGCCGCTCCCGCTCCGCACCGTCCGCCGCCAGGCCCCAGCGCAGCTTGGTCGCCGTCCACTCCGCCCCGTACCGGCACAGCGCATCCGGCGCCGGCGGCAGCCACTGCGCCGGATCCTCATCCCCCCTTGCCACGGTTGGTGGCCGCCGTCACCGCCACCAGCGAGGCCAGCTGGCCCTGGTCATTGGCGTACACCTCACGCTGCTTCGCCGTCCACGCGCCGGCACCAAATCCCAAGCCGCCGCGAGCGGCACCATGTGGTCGATGTCGAGGCGGGACGCGTCGGTGACGGTGACCTCGTCGTAGTACGACCCACCGGCCTGCGGCTCGGCCGGCCTGCCCCCAACGTTGGCAGCGCCCCGGCAGCGCCAGCCCGCTACGGCCCTCGGCAGGTCAGGGCCGCAATGCGTAGTGCGTCAGGCGGGAGCGGGCTGCGTCTTCGGTGAGCCCCAGGGCAGTTCCGATCGACTCCCAGGACAGCTCATCGGCCTCAGCCATGTAGGCGGCCTCCCGGGCCACCCGCCGGGTCACCGTCTCCAATGCCGCCACAGCCTTGAGCGCGGCCATCGGCGCCTGCCGTACCAGCACGTTCAGCTGTTCCCCGACCTGCTCCAGGAGTTCGGCCAGTTCCCCGGGCACCGTCCGCGCCTCGACCTCCTCGAGGTGCTGCTCCCAGTCCTCCTGCGGGCCCTCGATAACCGGCTCGAAAATGCTGGCCGGTGCGGTACAGGCTCATCCGCTGCCGGGGCCGGTCCAGGTCGTACGCGCGCAGCCCGGACCAGGCGACGTGCAGGGGCAGCTCCACCACTCCGTGGGTCGGGCCGGTCAGCTCGCCGAGGGCGGCGGGCAGGTGGTGGGTGTACCGCTCGCGCAGGACCTCGGCGGCGGCGGGCGCCGGTGAGACGGGGGACGAGAGCTGATCCATGGGGTCCGTGTCCCGGGCCACGGCCCTCACAGGTCCAGTGGATCGCGACATCCGTCCCGTCCTTGGCCTGCGTCGCTCCCCTCGCGCCACAAATCGAACACATGCTTGAATTAGTGGATGCAGTGCACCTTCTTCCCCGACGACCTGGTCTGCCTCCAGGTCGAGTGGCTCCGTACCTACCGGGAACTGTCCCGGCGGCCCGCAACCGCCGGCACGCCCCCGCTCCGCCGACGGCTGATCACGCTCTCGCGCGCGTTCGCCGCTCATCCGTACTGGTCATGCCCGGCCCGTACGGCGGGCGGCCCGGTCGAGCTCCGCCGCGTGGCGAGGGCCAGGGCCTGGGTGAGAGCGGCATGACGAGCGCCTGCCCCGGAAACGACCCGGGACCCGACGCGCCGACCCCTGCTCCCCGCCTGGTCGTCCATCCGCCGGACCACCGCGGATGGCGCCGGGTGCGGTACGAGGGCCAGAGCCTGGGCACGGCATACCGAATCAGCGACATCGCCGTCTTCCTCGCCGCGACGGGCATGGAGAACGCCGAGGACTTCGACGTCACGGACCCCGCCCTGGTCGACTGGCGCGGCGGCGGCCCCGACTGCTGGACACCACCGCCGGCGTAGCGAGCCCGGCCGGTGACGGCGGCGACGCCCGGCGGCGAAGGCGGGGGCACGCTGATCGGCTCGCATGCGGCCGCTTGGTAGATCCACCGCGGGCGCGGGGAGCAGTGCCCGGACACAGAAGCCCCGCCAACGTGCGGGGCTTTCGCGCGTCACAGATCAGCCACAGCCCACCCACACCGGTCCCGGCGCCGACACCATGACGCCATGCGCACACACCACACCATCACCCTCCTAGCCGCCTGCCTCCTCGCCCTCACCGGCTGCTCCGAGGCCGTCACCAGCGAGCCCAAGCCCGACGACAAGGTTGCCGCCTCGCCGTCCGCATCGCAGTCGAGCATCGCCCCCGAGGCGCTCAGCTCCGCAGCCGCAGCCGCCGGCATCCCGCCCAGCCCCGCCCCCAAGCAGCGCGCCATCTACCTCGCCGCGCTCAACAAGATCGACCCCGAGATCGTCAACGGCAAGGACGACAAGGCCGTCAGCCGCGGGCTGAGTCAGTGCCAGTCCATGAAGGACGAGAAGGACCCGACCAAGCGTGTCGAGTCCACCAACCGGCGCTTCATCAGCCCCAACCACCCGGACGGCTTCGGCCCCACCAAGGCCGCCTTCATCCTCGCCGCCGTACAGACCAACCTCTGCCCCACCTACTGACGGAACCACAGACCACCACGGCGCGGATGGGTGCGGGTACGGCCACCCGGGACGGGAGCCCCGGGCGGCACCCCGCAGATGGGGAGGCGACATGGCCAAGCGGACCGACCTCACCACCTACGCCTACCGCAACCAGCGCGCCCGCCTCCTCGCCGAGTCCGACGTCTGCCACCTCTGCGGCCATGCCGGCGCAGACGTCATGGACCACCTCGTAGTTGCGGTACAGGAAGTGCCGCTGAGGTTGTTCATGGTCGGCTAGCAGGAGTAATCCGGGGCAGTCCGGAACCGGTGCCCATTCAAGCTATGAGCAGGCGGAGGCCGAGGTCTGCCGTGTCGAGGTGGGCGAGGTCGCTGTTGCGCTCAGCCCACCGGCCGGAGTCGAGGTCGTCGCGGAGGCTTCGCACCGCCCGCTGCTCGGCGTCCGGCCCGACCCTCGTCCACACCGACATCGCACGGCGGACGTGCTCCTCTAGATACGCCCCCGGTCTGCGCCAGTACGCCTCGAACAGGCCGTCAGCGCAGTCCCACGGGATGGGCACCGGCTCAGCGCGGGCGCCAATCGCTTCGGCCATCCCAGCAAGGGAGGGAAATTCTGCGAGGACGGTGGCGAACTCGGGCAGGTAGTCGCGGGTAAGCCAGAACCGGTCCTGCCATCCGGGCTCGTCGGTGTCGAAGGTGAGCACCACCACTCGGCGGGCCACGCGCCGCATCTCGCGCAGCCCCGCTATCGGGTCCCCCCAGTGGTGAACAGTGGAGACGGCCATCGCGACGTCGAAGGACTGGTCCTCGAACGGCAGGCTCTCCGCGGCGGCGGCCACGCACGGCGCCGAGCCGGCAGGCCGCTGACGCCGCATGACCTCCGACGGCTCCACCGCGGTCACCTCGCGATCAGTCGGCTCGTAGGAGCCGGTGCCGGCCCCGACGTTCAGCACCGTCCGCGCGTCCCCGAGCGCGTCCAAGATCTGCGCTGCGATCCGCGGCTCGGTACGCCGCGTCGCCGTATAAGCGCCGCCGATCGCGTCGTACAGCCGTGCACCGAGCATCCCCAGTTGCTCCTCCGGTGTCACCTTCAGTCCCCTCGCCCGTGCCTCGAGTTCCCTGTCAATGGCCGCCACCATGGCGTCAGCACGAGCACGCCGCTCCAGCAGCAGGCCACGCAGTCGGCGCAGGTGCGCGACCGCGTCGGTGGCCGAGTCGCCGACCAGTTCCGCAACCTCCCGCAACCCGAAGCCCAGCCGCCGGTAGGCCAGCACTTCCCTCAGCCGCCCGACGTCACCCGCCGAGTAGGCCCGGTACCCACCTGGGGTCCGCGCCGACGGACGCACGAGCCCGATCTCGTCATAGTGATGCAGCGTGCGGACGCTCACGTCAGCCAGCTCGGCCACGCGCCCCACGGTCCAGTGATCTTCCACGGCACCGACTATGCAGCCTGACGTCACGTGAGGGTCAAGAGCCGCACTCATGACCCGCAAGAGCCGACGCGGAGCCGGGGCCGGCATCCGGGGCATGACGGCCCCTCAAGCAGCCTCCCCGAGCGACGCGGACGACGTCGAGCGCCACCCCTGCTCGCGCTGCCGGGCCGAACCCGGCTCACCGTGCCGCTCGCGCTCCGGCGCGGTCGCTGGCGCCTACCACACCGGCCGCTTCACCAAGGTGCCCAGGCTCGCCAAGCTCCTGCGCGTGCCCACCCTTGCCGACCGCGGGCCCGGTCAGCCGTGGCGCCCCGGCACACCGGTCCCGCTCGCCCTCGCGCCGGACACCCCGATCGCGGATCCGCATCGGGTACGCCCGCTGCTCGACGCTCGCCCAGGAACTCCAGTCCCAGCTCGACGCCCTCGCCAAGGACGGCATCGACCGCGACAAGGTGTTCTCCGAGAACATCAGCACCCGCGTCCGGGTCCGCCCGTGACGGTGCAGTCTCTCGGCACGGTGCGGATCGCCAGGGCCACGCCGTTGGTGATCTGGCAGCGGCGGCCGATGGTGACGCCGGGCCCGATGCTGATGTTGTTGCCGGTCTGGGTGTCGTCGCCGATGACCGCCCCGAACTGGGTCGTGCCGCAACGGGAGAGGCCGGTCATGGTGCGGATGATCACTTCTCGGTCAGGCCTGCGCATGTCGGCGGTCACGTTGATCGCGGAAAGATCCATGTCCATGAGCACCGACAACACTCGATGATGCGCACGGTCGGCCGCGAGCTCGCCGCGCGCCTGGCGAGACCGTACACCGCCTCGACCTCGACAACCGTGCGTTGGTGATGGACCGCGCCCACGACGAGGAGGAGGACCTGGCCCGCATGCTGCTCGCCAGCGCCTGGTACCAGGTGATGGCCCGCAACCCGTACGGATTCACCTACACCCAGCTGTATCTCACCGCGCTGGAGGACCCCGGCGGCTTCACCCTCTACCGGCTCTTGCAGCTCCCCCACCAGGACACGGTTGGCCTTGTACACGAGGAGCGACGTCATTTTGACGCGACCTTGGGAGTCGCGCGCTCGCTCCGCACCACGAGCACCCCCCGCCGCTTCCTGCCCTGCGGCACCAGGACACCCCCAGCGGCGGCCTCGTTCTGCCACTGACGACACATCCAGGCCCAGCCCCCAGAGCTCCGAGCTGGCCCCAGCGCGCTCGGCGTTCAGGGGCGAAACCCAGCCCGTCCGGCGACCCCCGAAGAGTCTCCCCAAATGATCTCGGGCGGCGAAACATGGGCCGTGGTGGGGGTGTCTGAGGCACCAGCTCCAGTGGCTGACAACCCTGGACCTGGGCCGCAACGCGCTGACGTCAGTGCCTGAAGAACTCGATCCGGCTGAGCCAGAGTCTCAGCCGGGCCGCGGACGCACGCGCGGAAGGAGATGCCGGCTCCTGGCCTGCGCAGGCAGGATCTCTCTGTGTCGACCGACGTCAGCGGAATGATCGAATGCCGGCCGGGGCCCGCCTATGGCACCCGGCGATGAGGACTCCGTATGGGAGCTCGACATTGATCTCTTGCTCCTCAACAGGGACAACGCCTACGACAGCCTGGCCTGCCTCTTCGGTATCCGCAACTCCTTCTGCTTCCGTCCCTTGGCAGAAGATCGTGGTCTTCCGGACGACGCCTCGGATGGGCTGCGAGGCGTGTTCGCCGGCTACGGCAGCCCTCATGATGTCCATCGGACCACCTGGCTGACCTGGGCCGAGGTGGACACCACGACTGGCAGGAAACCGACGCCTCAGGCACACGAACCCGTGCCTCAGCCGCAGGGAGCGACACCAACTGGGGCCGGGTCTGGAGCGTCATGCGCATCGCATCCTCAGCGAAGTCCACGGAGCCGAGAAGCTACGCCTTGTCGTCTGGTTCCACTGACTCGCTACTGAGTACCTGGTTGGCCGGACGGGCCTACGAGGCTCCGGCCGCTCTTCCGTGATGGCTACGGCTGCACGGCGGCTCGCGTCCAGGCCAGTCGATCGGGGCAGTTCACCCGGGTGAGGTCTGCCCGTCGGCTTCACTGCGGTGCACCTGATCGATGAGGCGGCGCAGCAGGGCGCGCGCCGCGGCGATCTCGCTGCCGGGGATGCCGGCGGTCAGCGCGCGGTGGGATTCGGCGGCCCGGGCTGTGATCTTCTTCAGTACGCGCCGGCCTCTGGGGGTGAGGGTCAGGAGGGGTGAGCCGCGATGCTCGGGGTCGGGCCGGAATTCGGCCAGGTCCTCGTGGACGAGATCGTTGGCGACGCGCTGTACCCCCTGGCGGGTGATGCTGGGCCGGCCGGATCCCCTGGCGCCGCAGATGTCGGCGGACCGCACGCCGTATGCGGGGCCGGCCACCCGGTCCGATGGCGCCCCGGAGGTAACGCGCCCGGGGTTGAGGGAGTCACGCCCCCGGGCCCGCATCACCCGGCATTGGAGCAGGCTCCCGGCTCCATGCCCTCTCCGACGTCGACGCGGGACCGGCCACCGGACTATGGGGTGCCTCAGGCAGCGACACCCCCGACTCCCGGGCCGCGCGAAAGCCCGCAGGCACTGCCGGCCGCGCGGCCCCCCGCCCCGACCCCGGCGGAGCCGTAAGCGACCCGCACCCCCGCAGCCAGGTGGCCGCCGGCCTGGAGAGCCTACTCTGGGCGGGGAATTGCTTGACCGACGACACCGGACAGGGGCAATACCGAGATGGCCGAGGAAGCCCGTCCTCTCCAGCGCGAAGCCGTCGACGCGGTACTCCACACCCTTGAACTGCGGGCAAGAACGGCTGTCCCTACTCGCGGACTTCGTACGCAGGTAGTCATGGTGACCTGATCGCAAAAGACCTGGGTGGCGGTCCGCAGCTCTGAGGAACTCCAAGCGGGCCGCGTGCCAGCCGTGTCGTTTCAGTAGCCGCCATACCGTCGCCACCGACCCGACCGCAGCCGACGTCGGATCACGGTCTGGACCCGGACCAGGTCCAGCGATCGCCTTCGAAGCATGCGCCGACGGCCCGGGCTGACACCGCAGAAGCCGTTCTCACACGACCTGCAACACCCCAGCTCACCGAGCCTCAGATACCGCAACCACCCTCCCCCTCAACGGCAGCAGCTACGTCAGGCCAACCTCGCTCTGGCGCTCCTACGGTTCCAGTGGGTGAACGCATTGAGCGGCCCCGACGCATGTGGGCCGGATCCTCGCCGAGCCCGATGCCCGGGATCGGGCCGAGCTCGTGGTGATCGCGTACGAGAACGGCCTGCTGGGGGGGGGGGGGGGGGGGCGATAACCACGACCCCGCCGCCCCCCCCCCCCCCCCTCCGCCCCCCCCCCCCCCCCCCCCCCCCCCCCCCCCCCCCCCCCCCCCCCCCCCCCCCCCCCCCCCCCCCCCCCCGCGGCCGTCCCGAAGGGCGGCCCGCCGTCCGCGGCTGTTACGGCCAGCCCTGCTTCACCTTGGTGGGGGCGGTGTTCCAGCTCTTGGGTATGAACGTGACCACGTAGGTCCCGCGGTCGAAGTCCGCGTACCCGGCGGACCAGTTGGGGAAGGCGCTCTCGTACACCTTCATCGGACCCATACCGCCCTCGGGCGAGTGGTAGTGGTTGGCGTGGGTCCACACCGTCTTCCTGGGATCCGGTTCCGTCTGATCACCGAACCAGCCGTAGTCGAAGTTGACATAGCCTTCGCCAGGCTCGGCGGGGCTGCGGGAGACATTCCTGTCCCCCGACATGTCGACCAGACCGGTTGCCTGGTCCGGGCGGAAGGCATCGGGGTCGCCGTACTTCCGCTTGTCGGACGAATTCCTCGGATCCTGCCCGCTCCAGAAGTGCTTCGAGTAGACGACCGCCTTCATCCTGGACGGGTCGTAGTTCCCCCCATCCCGATCCCTGAACGACGGCGTGCTGCTGAGAGCCGAATAAAAGACCGAGCGGTCGTCCTCCCGCAGCAGCGGGTCGTCGTTCTTGGCGAGCTCCGCCTTGAGGTTGTTCACGTAGGCTCCCACGTCGTGGGAGTTCTCCAGGGCCTTGTTCATGACGGACGCCACATCACGAGCCCGCTTGAAGCCCTTCGTCTCGTCGAAGCTTCCCTTCGCGACGCGCCCCTCGAATTCGGACCGCGTCTCGCCCGGCCGCGGGCCGGTGTTCCTCAGGTCGCTGTTGTACTTGCTCTCATCGAAGGAAGCGAACGCCAATTTGTTCGTCGGATAGCGTCCCGAGTTGACCCAGGTGATTCCGACACAGCCGTACGACAGTTGCTCACGCTGTTCCTCGCTCATCTGCCGCGCCACACCGTCGCGGCGGCTGTAGACCTGCTGCCACTTGCGTATGTAGTTGCCGATGTCCGTGGCGGCCCTGCCTCCGTAGGCCCGGTACGCGTCAGGCATCCTGCCGAGAGGCTCGGCCGGAGGGGTCACCCGACCGTCCGCCGACGCGGAGGGCCTGAGGGACTCGACGGGACCCGCCGGTAATCCGCCCGGGGGCTTGGCGGGCAGTCCCAGGTCCAAAGCCCGCTCGTTCAACGCGTTGATGTCCCTGACGTCATCCACCGTAAGGTCATGCCTCTCGGCGTACGATTCCTCCTTTCCCTCACCGTCGTCGCGGCCGGCGGCCAGACTCACCGATGGCATGAGGACCGTGGTGCACATCACCACGGCCATCGTGGTGAGGGCGAGATATCCCCGACGTTTATGCATGAACTCGTAACTCCTTTGGAGTGAAGCCCCTTCGTGTGCCCTGAAAGGGATTCACACATCTCAAGCCGCACCCCGGATCGGGATCGACTGGTATGAAGAGTGATCATGTCTCTGCGCCAACTCCCCGGCAACACCCCGACTTCAGAATCGGCCACCCCGTCCGACAGACGGAATCCGGTCATCCGTCCAGCTGCGGCCGGTGGGGAATACACAGCGGCGGGTTCCCCGCTTCCGCTTCCGGGCCTTGCCGGAACAGAGCCGCCGCCCGTCCGGACGGACCGCTGGATCCGCGCCACTCACGTCCGCGGCCTCTCATCCGGCGCACCGTCCCGGACAGTGCCGCCAGTACCCCCGCCCTGCGCAGAACGGCTGGTAAGAACGCTCTGCGCAGAACGTGCGCGCGGGCTCGAGAAGGGTGCCGCCGAGACGGGAACCCGCAGACAGGTGTGGGGGGGGGGGGGGGGGGGGGGGGGCGCCCCCCCAGCTCTTTTTGCGGGCGGGGGGGTCCTTCCAACCAAAGGAGGGGTAAGGGGTTCGGGCG